>JAIXUI010000141.1 GCA_027484125.1 Bacteroidota bacterium
TACTACCACTACCATGTCTTTCTCTTGGACTGATAACGCAGTTTCAGCTCCTTTAGAAACCGGATATGCCATCTATCGTTCTGATGATGGTGGTACTACGTATAACTACGTCGCCAACATGCCGGCTAATGCCACCAATTACACAGACATCGGCTTGCTCTCTGGTACTACTTACCTGTACAGAATCTATGCTGTCAATGAAGGACAGTTTTCTTCTGCCTTTGCAGCTGTTTCAGGTTCTACTATATCTGCTCCTACTGTTACCTCTGTGGGTAGCGGAAACTGGAATTCTCCTGCTACTTGGTCAACCAATACGGTTCCTGCTGCGTCACAAAATGTAGTGATTGCTTCAGGTCATACGGTTACGATTAACAGCTTGTCTGCAACTTGTAACAACTTAACGGTAGATGGAACTCTTCGTTATGATAATGTTTCTAACTCAGCACTTGATGTTGTGAACAATGTGACTGTTTCTGCTTCAGGTAATTTTAACTTTGGTGCTGGGGTAACGCTCACACACACCTTGAGAATTGGTGGCACAAGTGCTAATCCAAACGGACTTCAGTCAAATGGAAATCTGACCGTAAATGGAACATTCGATATGAGTGGTTCTTCTACGGTTAACGTTATTTTTGGCGGTACTTTCAACAGTACGGTTAGTGGTAACGGCGCTACGCTTGACTTTTCTACTGTAACCGTTAATAAAGGCTCTTCCAATGTTGCGATTGTTGACATGGCACGCCCATTTACGGTTAATGGTGCGAACACTTCAGGATTCCTGTCTTTAGTAAACGGAACATTTAAAATCTCAGGTTCTTTTGCACAATCGAACCCGATTTTTTCTACTATCGCTTACGTAATTCCTGCCAATGCCGGTTTCTGGTTAGATAACGCCAACTTTACCGTTACAGGTCAAGCTGGTTCAGCCGGTAATCAATTAGGTCTTCTTAGACTTTCTTCTGGAACTTTCAACGTTGGTACAGCTGCAGATCACCACTTGTTGTTTAGCACAGGTGCTACCTTCATCATCGACGGTGCCGCTGCAACCCTTAACGTGGCAGGTGCGTTTGGTTATCCTGCTACAACCTTGGCCTTTAATTATACCCAATCTGCGGGTAACATCAACGTAGCGACTTTAGGTAACTCTTCTGCGAACCCTTCGTTTGCACTATCCAGTGCGGGTATCATTGCGAATATTACAGGTGGTACTGTTACCATCGTTCGTAGAGCGATGACTACTGGTGTTTCTCCAACTCCTTTAACTGACTATTGGGTTGGACTTTTTGGTGCAGGATTCCTCAACATGACGGGTGGAAATCTTCGTCTTGGAAATGGAAGCACTCCAACTCCTAATAGCTTCATTACGGTTAATAACGTAGTAAGTGGAGGTACAGGTTATGCAATTGGTCAGGTACTTACAGTGTCTGGAGGTAGTTTTACCACAGCTGCCACCGTTACGGTTACCAGCATTGGAGCTGGTGGTGTAATTACCCAGGCCATGGTAAACAACCCCGGGGTTTACACTTCACTCCCAACCGGAAATATAACCTTAACTGGCGGTACAGGCTCTGGAGCTGTGGTAACCCTTGGTTCTGGTACTCCTTTCAGAGTTCGCGGAGATGTTTTTAATCTTGACATTGATAACGCTAACACGAATAAATCAGCAGTCCTCCTAACTACCCTTGTAGTAAGAGGTACTGCTTTAGTTAGCCCCAACACATGCTTAAGTTTGAATGGCTTTGTGTTATTATATAGAGGTGCTTTGTTGGAGAATAATGGTGTTATTGACGCATTTCCAGCCGGAAGCTCATTCAGCTTTTCTGGTCTTGTGCCTCAGACATATTCTGGTACTGGATTTAACTCACCAGCTGCTGCTTTTGGTATGCAGAATCCAAGTGGTTTAACTTTAAATGCACCAATACGTTCTCAAAGAATCAATTTCTTTGAAGGGTCAATCAATAATTCTGTTTTAAATAATATCATTTTCGGAACGGGTTCTACCACTGTAGTTGTTCAGTATGGTAACTCAGGCGCACCAACTGTTTCTGGAAATTTTGCCACTACTCCGGCTTTCAATGTTGGAACTGCACTTTATGCAGTTTTAATTGCTCAGGAAACCCAACAGCACATCACTGGTCCTGAAATTCCAACTACTACAGCTAACGGAGTTTGGGCTAGAACCATCAATTTCTTTTCCTTAACCAATAATTTCGGAATGAAGATTGTTGGAGGCGATTTGATCATTGGTGACGGCTCTGGAAGTTTAACTACTGCACCTAGCCTCACATTAGGGGGTGGAAACGTGGACTTAAATGGAAACAACCTGGTCATTGGTTCTTCCACTGCTGTTCCCGGCTCACTTGCTTATACCTCAGGTTTAGTGGTAGGTTCTGGAAGTATGACTCGCTGGTACAACGGTACGGTTAAGTCAGCAGCCTCGGTAGATGGTCTTTTCCCAATGGGAGCAAATACCAACAACCGAAGCATTTTGATTAACCCTGCTACCTCACTTAGCAGTGGGGGTACTGTTTCAGTAACTGTCAACTCTGCTGGTGGTTTAACACCAATGACTTCCTTCAATGAAGTTTCTGGAGTATCAGGATTTGTAAACTATAACAACATCGACACACGTTCCAATTCAGGTTGGGCAATTTCTACCGGAAATGGACTTGGTAACGGAAGCTGGACCATTCGTGCTACAACCACGAATATGATTCAGTCTTTCAATGCCGGAGATTTGAGACTTGTATCCTCTACTGCTGCTAACCCAATCGGTAGATCATTAGCGAATACAGGAGCAGCTCCAAATACTCAGGTCAATAAGATTTTGACTTCTACTGCTTTATTGAATAACACCTTCCATGTTGGTACTCAAAATTCCAATGCACTTGCGGTAGTAACAGCAATTGCCAGTGGTGACTGGGGTAATGGTGCTACTTGGAATTCAGGTACCCCCCCAACTGCTGCTGAAGCTGCTGTAATTCCTTCTGGAGTTACGGTTAATGTTCAAGGAGGTGGTTCATACAATGCCAGCAAATTGACTATTGATAATGGTGGTACTTTAAACTTGAATGCCAATACCCTTAACATAGGTGGTAACGTGATATTGAATGGTACTTTCAACGTAGGTGGTGGAACGCTCAATGTAGAGGGTTCAGCTGAGGTTACTTCTGCAACACCTGTTCTTGGTGGAACAGGATATGCTGTAAACAATGTGGTTACAGTTACAGGAGGTTCAGGAAGCAGCGCTACTTTCCTTGTAACCTTGGTAGATGGTTCAGGTGGTATTCAATTGGTGAATATTCTTAATCCCGGAAGCTACAATGGACTGCCCACTAACCCAGTTTCGGTAACTGGTGGTTCAGGCTCCGGTGCTACTTTTAACCTCGGTATCTCTACAATTGCTGTTGCAGTTGGAACTACAGGTTCGTATCAGCAAACCAATGGTACTGTTGTAGTTGGTACTGCGGGTGGCCACAACAGAACCTTCCAAAACAATGGTATCACCAATGTTTCAGGTGGTTCACTTGATATCAATGGTAATGCTCAGTTTGCTCAAACAGCCAATGCATTATTTAGTCAGTTAGGTGGTAACATCAATGTTGACCCTAACAGCGGAAGTGCTTCTACTTCTGTTCCAGAAGGTATTGATGCGGTTTCATTTGCTGCTACTCCAATCGGAGTTCAGTTGAATGGTGGTACCATGACTATCGTTGACCCTGTTTTCTCAGGAACTGGTTTATCAATGAGCTATACGCCAACAATCACCACAAACTGCGTAGGTCATACCCTTGTTTTAGGTGGTTCATCAGGAACAAACTCAAATAACTCAGTAAACGGCTTCCGTGTAAGCGGTGGTTTGAGTTTCCGTTTGGGTAATGTAACGGTTAATGGTGGTTCGGGTTCAGGACGTTTTGTGAATCTTGGCCCTGGCACCACTCAAACCATTCTTGGAAACTTTACCATCAACTCAGGTTCTGTTTACCGTCAGGGAGCTACAAACGTGAACATTGCTGGAAATATTACCAACAATGGAACATGGTTTACTTCAAATGTTCCAACTACCGGTGGACTTGTTAACCTTTCATTCGCGGGTAGCGGAAACCCTGTTGCACAATCATTAGGAGGTACTGGTACTTTTAGAAACTCAACGCCAACTATTGCAATTGCTTCAGCAGGTACTGGATATTCTCTTGGAGATATCTTAACTGTTTCAGGTGGCACATTCACAACTGCTGCTACCTTTAAAGTTACAGGAGTTAACCTTGGTACTATTACTGCACTTACCCTTGAAAGTCCTGGTGCATATACAGCAGAACCTTCTGGTACATTGAATTTAACAGGTGGTACTGGAACTGGAGCAACCGCTACTTTAACAGCAGGCTCCTTCATTTCAACAGGTTCTTTTGCTAGTTTAACCTTCAACAACAACTCCTATTTACAAGGAGCAACAGTTAATGTTAACAACTTGGTTGTTGCGGGAACATTGAATACAGCGGGTTCTCTTATTAACTTGGGAACCAACCACTTAACCTTAGGAACTAGCCCAACTTCGCCTGGCTCGCTTACTGCGGGAACAGGATTCTTCATTTCTACAACCGGTACGTTTACTCGTTGGGTCGGAACTGGTGCTGTAACGATTACAGCAGCAGCTGGACAATTCCCATTTGCAACTACACAAGGTTTAGACCGTACGTTCTTTATGGGACAAACCTCTGCTACAACCGGTGGAACCATCAGTGTTCGCTTTGCAGATGCTAACGGATTAGCTACCATAACCCCATCTTATACCGATGGAACGGTTACTGTTGATAATCGTACAGCAGGTGGTTGGGTAGTTTCTACCGGAAATGGATATGCCAGTACTACCATGTCGGTGCAACTAAGAGCTGCTAGCATTTTCCAAAATGTTACCACTCCTGCTGACATGAGAGTGACAGCTGCAAACGGTATTGCTCCTGGTTCACATGGTACTACCTCTACCTTTGTTTCTGGTGTAGCTAACGTAAGCAGGACAGGTATTTCCTCTGCTTTGTTTAACAGCACCGGAACTTTCTACTTGGGTGGAAACAGCCAGAACTTCCCAGTTATCTATACAGCGATTGCTTCAGGAAACTGGAATGATGCTGCAACTTGGGATTTGAACGCGGTTCCTCCTTCAACAGCCAATGTAGTAATTGCTACACCATACAATGTTACTGCTGATGGTACTTCAGCTGCAAATGGTGTTACTGTTCAATCTAATGCTCAATTAACCTTATCAGGTGGTACCCTTGCTATTGGTCCTGCAGGCGGTGGAAACCGTATGTTGGATGTGAGTGGTACAGTTGCAATTTCTTCTGGTACTTTGAATGTAAATGGATTTGCCAACTTCGGTAGCGGTTCTTCTTTCAACATGTCAGGTGGTAACTTCAACATTGATGGTAACTCGGGCACAGCAGCTACTAGTGTAGCATCCAACCAAAACTTGTTGAACTTCTCAGTTGGTTCAGCAGGTAATGCAATCACTGCTACAGGGGGTACCATTACCATTGTGGACCCACATGCTAATACAGGGTTGTCTTTTGCGATTAACCGATCTAATTTATCAAATGCAAATTGTGACTTCAGTGGCACTTTGGTACGCTTTGGAGATGGTACCAGCACAACAGCTGGTGTAGCAAGCCAAGGCTTTAGTGTTGCTACTTTGTTCTCTGGAGGCATTGCAGTTCCACTTGGTAATGTTCAAGTAAATGGAGGCTCTGGCACTAACCGTTTTGTAAGTACTACAACCAGTACTGCGCAAGCCGTTGATATTACCGGTACACTTACCATCAACGCAAGTTCTGAAATGCAGATCCCTACAGGTGGTACCTTGAACATCAATGGAACCTTGACGAACAATGGAACCTTAACCTCCATTGGAACCCTAGCAGTTAGAGCGACTGGAAATCTATCTCCTATTGCCTCTACTATTGGTGGTTCAGGAACCTTCCGTAACCTTGCGGCTTCACCTACTGCCAACTTTACCAACTTCATTATGAATAATGCTTCCGGTGTTACAATTAGCACCCTTAGCAATACAGGAACTGGTACAGTAAGCGGTACATTAACCATGTTAGATGGTATTATCGATTTAGGAGCTAATACCTTCACGCTTGGTACTTCAGCTTCTTCTATCGGAACGTTAACCTATACTGCCGGAAGCTTTGCTGCTTCTACCGGCTTCTTTAGCCGTTGGGTTGGTACAGCTACTTTAACCCAAGCAGGAACCTTCCTCTTCCCATTCAGCTTTGTTGGAAATAATCGTTCAGTCAACTTTAACTTGCTTAATAGCGGTTCGTTAACTGCCGGAGGCCGAATTTCAGCTCGCCATAATGGTGCAGTTGGAAATACCAACATCACTTCCTTCACTGATAATGGTGTATTAGTAGATCGCACCACCAACTCTTCCTGGACATTTGCTCAAAGTGGATTGAACCTCGGTACAAATTCACTGGTTCCTACTGCTTCAGTGATTGGTGTCGGTGGTTTCTCAGATGTAACAACACTTCGTTTTGTTAATGGAACGGATAATACAACAACAGGTTCTGCAGGAACAGGCACATTTGCCACTCCGGCAGTATCTCGTGCCTTCCCTAATGCAGCACTTTCTTTAGTTTTCAACAACACTACCTACCGAGTTGGTGGAAATGCTACTACTGCTACATTGGCTCCTACTACTTTTGCAATTGCAACAGGATCTTGGGAGGATGTGAATACATGGAACACAGGAATTGTTCCTGATGCTACCAATGACGTAGTGATTACTGGTGGAACTACAGTTACTGTGGACGCACAGGCTGCTGTATGTAACGGTATCGCTATCAATCCTAATGGTGGTTTGACGCTTTCAGGAAGCACCTTAAATGTTGCATCTAGTGCATTTAATAGTGGTAATCTTACAGTTTCCGGCGGTACGCTTAATGTAACCGGAGCGGCTGGTCTTGGACTGAACAACTTCTCTATGTCAACGTTTAGCATGTCAAGTGGTAATGTAAATGTTGGTTCAGCAACTTCTGCTAACCGCATCTTCCATTCAGCAGGTACATTTGCTATAAGCGGTGGTAATTTGAATGTGTTTGGAACCGCCAATTTGTTTGGAGCTAATGTGAGCCAAACTGGAGGTGTTATTGCTGTAGATCCAAACAATGCCAATAATGCAGCTTCAAGTGCAACTGCTAATGTGGTTTCTTCCGCAGCAGTAGTTAGTGCAGGAACTTCTTACACTGTTGGAACTATCGTAAATGTTTCTGGTGGCGTATTTACCCAGCCAGCACAACTTCAGGTTGCTACGCTTTCTGGAACCGGTGTTGCCACTGTAAGGGTAGTGAACCCAGGTATTTACTCCGTACTTCCTACAAACCCAGTAACTGTAACTGTTTCTTCAGGAGCTGGTTCTGGTGCAACCTTCAATCTTACTCCTGGTATCTTGACGATGGGACTTACTGTTAACACAGCTAGTAGCTTCAGCGGAGGTACTATTCAAATTGTAGATCCTGCCATTAGCACTTCAGCTGCAGGAACAACACAAGCATTGAGAATTACTGGTGCTGCTGTTAATAACAGTGCATTTAGTGGTAGCCACACCATTCAATTTGGAAATGGTGTAAGTACTACTAGTAGCAACGGTGATGGTTTTGTTCTGGAAACTTTCGGAAATAACTCAGTACGTGTTCCTGTTAATCATGTAACCATCAGTGGTGGTAACCTTGGAAGTCGCTTCCTTTCTCCAGGTCTTTTGGGAATGAACGTTCTTGGAAATCTAACTATCTCCAATAACAGTGAATTCAACACATTAGCATCAGGTGGAGAAGTAGTACTTGGTGGAAATATCAGTGTTGGCACAGGTGGAAACTTCACTGCTCTTCGCAATATCTCATTAGGTAGTGGTGCTACTTATTCTGCGGTTAATGCTCAGACTATTTCCGGTCCCGGAACCTACCGCAATGCAGTATCTGGTTCTACCGGTAATCTTCGCTCTGTAACCATCAATAATGGTAATGGAATTACTCTAAGTACCCCAATTATTCTTGATGCAGCTTCTACCCTAACACTCACCAATGGAACGGTAACCACTAGTTCTACCAATACGCTGACGCTTCGCAATCCATTCACCACAGCAATCTCTGGAGGTTCTTCCAGTGCTTACATTGTGGGGCCGGTTGTAAGAAGAATGTCGGCTTCCTTAACTGGTGATTCAACTTATGCCTTCCCAGTTGGAGGTGCTGTTTATGCTCCGTTTGAGCTGGTTGCTGCAAAAACACTGAATGCTGGTACAACAGACGTTCGTGTTGTCTTGAATGATGTGGCTCCAACCGGTAACCCTGACAATGTGGTTCTTGGCGCACTCAACAACCGTTACTGGCAAGCTTCAGTTACTTCTTCTCCTAACTACTTCTCTAGTGCGGTAGTAAGAGTTACAGAACAAGGCCTCGGAGCCAACAATCGTTTGGCTCGCTCTTCTGTTCTAAGTGGAACTTATACCAGTATTTCATCAGCTCCTGTAACTCCGTTCACTACTATCAGTTCTGATACTGTAACTAGTCTTGGATTCTTTGCAGTTGGTAGCCTGGTCAATTGTTCAGGAACTCCAGTTGCCGGAACCGCTGCTGCGGCAAACAACTTTGTAGCTCCTGGAGGAACTACTGTGATTAGCTTAAGTGGTCAAACTGCTGCTAATGGTATCACTTATCAGTGGCAAGAAAGTAACGATGGAGTATCTGGTTGGGTAAACGTGACTAGCGGACAAAATGGCAATACCACCGCGTACACTACCCCAGCTCTTGGTGGTACTAAATACTATCGTTGTGTTGTAAACTGTGCGTTTGGTTCTTCCTCTAACTCCAATGTGGTAGGTGTATTTGTTCCATTGAACCTAGATTACGATGTTACTCGTCAGACTGGTCAGACTTACACTTCTATCATGAACTCTGGTGTCAACTTTAGTTGGGTTGGTACAAGCACTGATGAAGCATACACTGCACCGCTAGATTTGGCAACACTTGGATTTAATTTCAATTACCAAGGAGTTCCAGTAACTCAATTGCGTGCTCAGGTTAATGGATTCTTAACCTTTAACCCTGCTACTACTGCAGGCTTTACCAACAACTTCGCTGCTGCTGGAACTATGGGTGTGCTTGCTCCAATGTGGTTCGACTTTGTAACCTCTCCAAATAATAACACACTTGCAGCACTTCAGAGCTCCATCAAGTATCAGCTTACTGGAACCAACAATAACCAAGTACTCACCATAGAGTGGGCCAACCTTGAGTTATTCTCGTTTTCTGGACCTAGCTTAAACTTCCAAGTGAAGCTTTATGAAGCAACCGGTGCAATCGAGTTTATCTATGGCAACATGATTGCCATGAATGGAAATGCTAATGTGGTTTATGCATATACCTCAGGTATTTCAGCATTAAACTCCACTGGTGGTGCGGGTAACTTTATTTCTCAACAACTTGAGAACGTAAACAACTTCTCGAATGCTACTTCGGTTAACAACCTGGCTATCGTGCCAAGCTGTAACACCAAAGTTACCTTTACTCCTGGTACTAACGCTGTACTACCTACAGATCCTTCTAACGCAACTCTGAACGACAACTGCTCAACTGCAACCCTATTAACAGTAGGTAATGGTGCAAATGCTGATCCTTGTATCGTTTATCGTACAACAGGTTCAACGGTTTCTACAAGCGTTCCTAGCTGTTCTGCGAATAGCTCCAACTTACAACAACGTGACGTTTGGTATCAATTCACCTTGACCAATACTTCCAATGTTACTGTTACTGTTGTTCCTGGTGGAAACTATGATGCAGTTCTTCAGTTAATCAGTGGTGCTTGCGGTTCTCAAACTTCTTTGAACTGTGTTAATGCTGCTGGTACTGGATTAACAGAATCTATTACTGCAACTGGTCTTACCGCTGGTACTTACTACATCCGAGTATGGGGTGCAACTGCCAACTCTACCGGTTACTTCAACCTTGGTTTGAATGCTGTATTAACCCCTCCAGTTAATGACAACTGTTCAGGTGCTCAGGCTCTTACCCTTGGAACCTCTGTTAACTCTGGTAATACTGCAGGAGCCACTACATCAACTGGTATTACCATTCCAACTTGTGCAGTTGGTACTGCTGATGATGATGTATGGTACACCTTTACTGCCAACAGTACCTACACTCGCTTGACTGTTTCTCCAGTAGCCCCTTATAACGCAGTTGTACAAGTGATGACTGGCGCATGTAATGCACTTGCTAACTTGGTTACATGCGTAAACAACTCTGGTGCTGGTGGTGCTGAAATCTTGGATTTGACAACTGTTGCTGGTACAACTTACCGTGTACGTGTTTACCACTTCGCAAGTGGCTCTACGCCAACAACTGGATTCTCAATCCTCGCTGAAACGCCAACTGCCGCTTGTCCTGCTCTAACCTCACCATCTGATAACCTGTCGAACCTTGATCCTGCTGTAGATAATACTTTCAACTGGGCTGCTTCTGCAGGTCCTGGTACAGGAATTACCTACACTTTCCAAGTGTCAACTTCTTCCAACTTCGGCAGCATGCTTGTAAACCAATCCGGTTTATCTACACTTAGCACTACCATTACTGCAAACACTCTAGCTCAGAGTACCAATTACTTCTGGAGAGTGTTGGCGGTTAATGCAAACGGTACTTCTGCCAACTGTACTACACGTCAGTTTGCAACTTCCGGAACATTGCCAAGCTGTGCTACAGGTTTACTTCCTGCTAATGGAGCTACCAACCAGGGAACTTCCCTTACTCTTTCTTGGGGTATTCCTTCAGGTAATCCAACCGGTTATGATGTTTACCTAGCTACTAACCAAACCAACGTTGCTAACCAAGCTGTCTTTACTCGTGTGAGTCAGAATCAGGCTGGTAATAGCTATGTGGCTTCTGGTTTGCAAAACAACACGACCTATTTCTGGAAAGTTGTTCCACGTAACCTTGCCGGCGTAGCAACAGGTTGTGCTACACAATCATTTACTACTATTCCAACTCCTCCAGTTAATGATGACTGTGCATCAGCGGTATCTCTCACTGTAAATGGTGCTTTGTTAAGTGGCGAAAGCTCTTCTAATGCTACTCAAACTTTAGCTCCTTGTGCTGCGGCTCAGGCGAATGATGTTTGGTATAAGTTTACAGCCAATGGTAACCGCGCTCAAGTGACGGTTGTAGGTGCTGGTGGTTTGAACGCTGTAGTTCAAGCTTTCGGCGGAAGCTGTGGCTCATTAGTGCCAGTTGCTGGTAGTTGTACTAATGCAACTGGAAACAACGGAACTGAATACATGATTGCAACTGGACTAACAGCTGGTCAAGAGTATTTCATCCGTGTTTACAATGCAAACGCTGGTACCTCTAGCGGAACTTCCTTCTCTATTAAAGTGGAGAACATCATCACTTGGAGCGGAAGCGCTTGGGTTGGTGGTACTCCAGATGCAAGCACCGGAACTACTCGAGTACGTGTTCCTGCCGGAACTTCTGTCACTTTACCAAATGGATCTACCATCGGTGAGCTTGTCGTAGAAGGTAACGGTCAAGTAAGCGTAGGTACAGGAACTGTGACTATCAATGGTAATGTATCTTTCGTATCGACAGGTGTAACTACTTTCGGCGGAACTGGTACAATTGTTTTTGGAGGTACAGGTACTCAAACACTTTCTGGTGCAACGGTTCAGTTCAACGGAACAGTTAGAATTGCTTCAAGTTCCACTTTGTCAACAACTACTTTGATTCTCTTGAATAATGGTACCTTGATGCATGGAACCGGTACTGCTGGCGGTGGTGGTTCTTTCACCGGAACATTACGTCAAAGAAGAGCAGGTTCTACCAATCCATTGTTGTATAATTTCTGGTCTTCCCCAATGAGTGGATCTACCATTGCTGCTTTGAACGGAAACAATAACTATTCATTCAATGCGGCTACTCAAAGCTGGACTCCTGAGATTTCATCTGCTGCAATGATTCCTGGTGTAGGCTACTCATCCACCGGTAGCAACTCTGGTTTTGGAACTGCCGGTACACGTCAGTTCAGTGGTATGCCGAATAATGGAAACATCAACGTTCCGATGTCTGTAAATCCAGGCATTAACGATGATTGGAACTTGGTTGGTAACCCTTACCCAAGTTCTATCGATGGTGCAACCTTTATTGTTGACAACGCTGCTAATATGGTTGGCCCTCTCTACTTCTGGAACACAGCCTTTACCACTAACGTTAGTAACAACAACTTTACAGGTGCTGATTATGTAACGCGTACATTGGCTAACGCTCCGTTCCAGGTAGGGGTAGCTCAAGGTTTCTTTGTTGATGCTACCGCTACTAGCCTTTCCTTCACTAACAGCATGAGAAATGCTACTGCTGCTTCCATGTTCCGTACCCAGAACAGCATTCAGAGAATTACCCTTCTGGCACACAATAGTCAGAATGTGGCTAATAATACTTTGATTGCTTTCACTGCTGATGCAACTGATCAGTACGATAGACTTTGGGATGGACGTAAGAACAAGGGAAATCCAGTTGTAAGCCTCTATAGCCGCTTGAATGGTGAAGACATGGCAGTTAATGCAATGGGTGAACTTAATTCAGCCAAAGTAGTTGAGCTTGGTCTCGATGTTAATGTTACTGGCCAGCATACGTTTATGATAGACCAACTAGAAAATGTGGATGCCTCTACTGGTATTTACCTTCAGGATATGGTTACCGGAACTATGCACAACCTTCGTAACAGTGCGTATGTATTCAACGCAACTTCCACAGGTTCATTTACTGGTCGCTTCTATCTCCACTTCCAGCCTCTTACTACTTCCGTTCCAACTATCCAGCAAACCAAGCCTGGTATGTTCTTCAGCGCTGATGTGCTTCGCATCACCGGCCTTGCAGAAGGAACTGTAGTTGAGTCTGTTCAAGTGATGGATCTTAGCGGTCGTCGCGTATTCAATGCGCAAGGACTTGAGCACAGTGGTACTGTTGAACAAAGAGTAAATCTCCCACTCGGTGTTTACTTGATTGAAGTCTCTACCAACCGCGGTGTATTTACTGAGAAAGTTTTCAAATCAGTGAAGTAATCCCGTAGGGTCATCTTAAATGCCCCTGCCTATTCAGGCAGGGGCATTCTATTTTTATAACTTTTTAGAACTACAAGCTTTAATTTTCTTTCATCCGCTTATATTGCTTGCAATATGAAAACATTATTTACTCGTAGCTGCTTTTGCTTACTGGCCTCAATCGTGCTAGAATTATTCAGTACAGTTTCATTTGCCCAACGTCCAAACATTGGTGCACCCTATATCAAGGGCCAAGCGCGGATTAACATGGGTGTTGAAAAACATGATAAAGGTGACTACCAAGAAGCCATAGATCAATACAAAAAGGTAAACCCCGGAGATTCGGCTTATGTCCTTGCTCAGTTTGAAATGGGCTTGAGTTATTATGCTGCTAAAAGATACAGAGAAGCTCTAGATGTTCTATTTGCAGTAAAAGACAGGCAAGGAAATGCAAGGGATTATCAACTTTTAATAGCAAATGTTTATGATGACTTAGCTATGGCTGACTCTTCTGATTGGTGGTACAACAAGGTCAGAAATCAGTTCCCTCTTCACCACATGGCTGATTACGAATCTGCAGTAGCTAGAATTAAGCGAGAAAAGTACGCTGAAGCTTTAACCTTGCTCTTTAATTCTCTTCAAAAACAACCTTTTTATCTAAAATCACATTATCAGGTTGCAAATCTTGCTGCTGAAGCTGGGCAGCCTGCATTAGCAATACTTGCGTATCATTTTGCTAGCATTCTTCAAGACAATGCAGATGATAAATTTGAAATTATTAAACTTAATGAAAGTATAGCTTCAGACGAGTTTAGAAAAGATTTGAAAAATGTTCCAGAAGATTTATTTGGGCATTCAGAGGCCTTATCAGAACTTAATCAATTGATTTTGTCTAAAGTTGCGTTAAACAATAACTTTAAAGTAGGTATTAAGCTTAATTTCAAATTAACCCGACAACTGCAGCTCATTCTACAAAAACTTCCTAAGTCAACGGAGGGGTTAAATGAACTTGCTATTGAGTATCTTAATTTTTATCAGAAAGCCATTGAAGCCAGTTCTTATCAAGCGGTAATTCTTGCAGGGTTAAAAGGTTTAAATTCTGAGGAAATTAATGATGCAGTCAAAAAGGAGAAAGCGACTATCAAAAAGTTTGTTGATTGGGCTGGTAATTACTTTTTAGAAAAAAGAGAAACAGTTGTTCTTTCTGATTCAAATGGAGTAAGAAAGAAATATATGACGCGAATAAAGAAAGGAAACATAGCGGCTTTTGGAGAACGAATTTTAGGTGAAGGTTTAGATGGAGAATGGTCTTTTGTAGATCAAAATGGTGAAGTGGAAGCAAGAGGAATGTATAAAAATGGAAAACGTGAAGGTAAGTGGGTTTACTTCTCAAATGGCAAATTGTCTCTTACTGATATTTATGAAAATGGAAAAGAGAATGGCCCCTATAAGCGTTTTTTTGAAAACGGAATTGTACGTGAGGAAGGGCAACAAAAGAATGGATTATTTGAAGGAGAAATAAAAATTTATTACCCTAGTGGAAAATTAAATATAGTCATCAACGCTGTTTCAGGAAAACGATCTGGAAAGACTAAACGATATGATATTGAAGGGAGCTTAATTTCAGAGGTTCAGGAAAAAGATGATTTATTAGAAGGTAAGGCTGTTTATTTTTATCCTAGTGGGATAAAGAAGTCTGAGGGGCTAAACAAAGCAAATGAGCGTGTTGGCAAATGGGCTTTCTGGCATAAGAACGGAGAAAAAGAAGCAGAAGGCGATTTTGTTAATGGAAATCTCAATGGAGATTGGATTTATTGGTATTCTAATGGAGCAAAAGAAAAGCAAATGACTTATGAAAATGGGAAAATTACAGGGATTGCTAAGTCATGGTATCCTGATGGAAAGATTAAGTTTGAGGAAAATTGGAAGGATGGTGAGTTGAATGGAATCTCAACTTATTATGCAAGAGGAGGTTGGAAATATGCAGCATTTAATTACAACAAAGGGGTTATTAAACGTATGCAACATTGGAAACCAGATGGGAGTTTAGTTGCTGATGTTTCAAACAATGTTGATGAATTTAAAGTAGTTTTTTATGATGAGTTTGGACAATTAAAATCAGAAGGGGCCTACAAAAAAAATGTTCCTATAGGATTGTGGACTTATTACGATAGTGGAGTTAAATCATCTACTGTAACTTTCGTGAATGGAGTGAAGGAAGGTATTGAACAGGAATATTATAGTAGTGGATCATTAAAGTCAGAATATTTCTATAGAAATGGAGAAATTGATGGCTATTTCAGGAGTTATTTGCCGTCAGGTGGGCCTAAAGTAGATGGTTTTTTTCAAAATGGAGAACGTGAAGGAACTTGGGAATATTATTATAACCATGGTGTTGTAGATTCTCGTGAATTTTATGTTGATGGCAAATTGAATGGTGCTGATAGAGAGTATGAGGTGAATGAAGAGTTAATGTATGAAGAATTCTATGAATACGGAGTGTACAAAGGATTGATTCAGTACGATACTCTGGGTAAAGTTTATAATAATAGTCTCTTAAACAACTTTTCTGGAAAGGTGAGAATGCTTCATCCTAATAGAAGAATTAAGTATGAGGCTAATTATGCCAATGGTTCTAAGGTTGATGAACCTTTAATTCATTACCTTTCAGATGGAACAGTTTTTAGAAAGGAAACATATAAAAATGGTTTACGAAGCGGACTGTTTGAAGAATTTAATCGTTACGGAAAGTTGTCAGAACGTAGTTGGTATAAAAACGGCGAATTAGATTCGCTAAGTCTGGATTATTCGTTGAATGGAAAATTGCAAGATTCAACACAGTATGATTTAGGAAAAAAACATGGTGTTGAAACTTCTTTTCATTTTAGTGGGATTAAAATTTCAGAATCTCGTTATGAATGGGGCCTTTTACAAGGTAGTAAGCGCCTTTTTAATGATGAGGGAAAGGTTGTAGCTGTTTTAGAGTATAATAATGATTATTTAGTTGGATTTTCTCAAATTGGACCAGATGGAAAAATGTCTGCAATGAAATATATTGACGCTCAAACTGCTCAAATACGCGCTCACCATCCAAATGGAAAACTTGCCTTCGAATTTCAAATTGTTAGAGGTGTTTTTTCAGGAGCATACAAGATGTTTATGAGTAATGGTAATTTGTTGGCAGAGTGTTTTTATGAAAATGGGCAACGACAAGGACTTGCGAAGGATTATTTTAAAAATGGCAAATTAATGCAACAACTTAATTTTGAAAGAAATGACCAGCATGGACCATATAAAAAATACTTTGAATCCGGGTTGTTAATGGAGAGTGGCCATTATTATTATGGTACACTCCATGGGTTAATTCAATACTATAATACATTAGGTAAAGTTGAAAAACAAGTAAATTACCGATATGGGAAACTGCTTTAAAGTCATTTTACTTTTTATTTTAGGGTGTAATTTAGCTTTTGCTCAAGATTTAGAAGTACTTAGAAAACAATTTCCTGAAGACCGTCAAGTATATCTTAAAAAAATAGAAGAACTTAAGTTTCAATTCAATAAAGACACCTTAGAAATTATTGAAAGAAATGAAGAAGAGCGTATCTTACTAAACGATAGGATTATTGATGATGGAAGTGATGAAATAGTGTATGCTCCTCCATTTTCTTCCTACCTGAATGGCAAAGCAACTTCAAGAATTTATGATTCAGGTAGGTATAAAAATGGTATTGGAGTAATTTCTGATGAACAGAATAGATCTCAAAATGAAGTTTTCTATGATGATATTCGTATGAGAAAAGTAAGTTTCCCCGGATTAAGCATGGGAAGCATAGTGCAGCTAAACTATTCATTAAGGATACATCACCCGTTATTTTTATCCTCGAGTTATTTCTCTACTGGTTCGCCTATTTTGTCTTCAGTATACAGGGTAATTCTTCCTGAAGGCGTTCGTATTGGTTGGCAACTTCGGGGAGATAGCAGCATGGTTAAACTTAGAATTGAAAAGCGAAAGGGGCTACAAATTCTTGTTTGGGAAGCTACCAATTTGCCAAAATATCGTTTTTATCGTAATGGATTGTCTTATCGACATTATATTCCTCAGATTTATGTATGGTTGCATTCATACGTAGTTGGTGGTAAGGAAGTCTTATTTAATCATTCTATGGACGCATTTAATAAGTTGAATTATTCTTTTATTCGGGAGGCTATGAATAGTGATTTGCCCACACCTCAAAAGCAGCTGGTAGATTCGATTGTAACCTTTATAAAATCACCTCGTGATCGTGCTTCTGCTCTATTTCGTTGGGTACAAGAGAACATTCGTTACATCAGCATAGAGGATGGGTTTTCCGGTCAGGTACCTCGAACTCCAGAAACTGTTTGTAAAAATGGTTATGGAGATTGTAAAGATATGGCAGTGCTTTTAACTCGGCTGATGAAAAAGGCGGGATTGCCTGCTTACCCTGTTTGGATTGGAACACGAGAAGTTCCTCGAGACTTCAGAGAATTGCAGCATTTGGCATCAAGTAATCACATGATTGCAAGTCTTAAAACCGATACTGGTTGGATATTTCTTGATGCAACCGGAAGAGAGCAAATGTTGGGTCAACCTTCGGTGTTTACGCAAGGAAGGTATGCTTGTATCGCCATTGACTCTGCTCAATTTGAAAAGGTTTTGGTGCCATGGGAAAAGGCAGACAATAATCAATGGATTGATACGCTTTGGTGTAGTATAAAAGGGGATACTTTGCTAGGAAATGGTACAACTAGCTTGTCTGGGTATTACAGAGATAGAATTACCAGCGCGTTTAGAGACAGAGAACCTGCAAAATATGAGGAGTTGATGAAGGGGATTTTAAGCAGAGGAAATGATAAGTGTAAGATTCAAAAGCCAATGGTTTCGCAATTGTTTGAACTTGGTAAACCATTGTTGATGACTTTTCAATTGGAACTGGATCATTATGTTAGAAAAATTGATGATGAGTTTTATCTAAATCTTAACCTTAAAAAAGCTTGGGAAACTCTATATGCTGATACCTCAGGTGGAAGAAGTAATGGGCGAGAATTTGATTTTCTCTTTAAAAAAAGAGACGTTATTGTGTTAACTATTCCGCCAAATTTTAAACCTGTTAAACTCCCTGAAAACGCGGAAGATAACAATTCATTTTGCCAATGGAAAATCTCTTATCAATTAGATAAAGGAAGAATACTTCTTCATTCATTTTTTGAATTAAAAAAAGCTGAAGTTAATTTCGAAGAATTATCTGACTTTAATTCGGCATTGATGAAGATAAAAGAAGCTCAAAATCTTTCACTAATATTAAAAAAGCAATGAAAAGTACGTGGTTAGGTTTCCTGTTTTATTTTCTTTTGATAGGAAACAATGGTTTAATGGCACAAGCTCCGGAACGTAGCAATTACGAATTTCGCTCGCTTACCGTTAATGAAAGCAAGGATAAAACGTTGTTAAACAAGCCAACTTGGACTCCTTGGTTTGCAAAAAGAATCTATTACCAGATTGTTGGTGATGAGTTAAAACGTTTTTCTATTAATCATTATGTTACAGCAGTAACAGATGATAAAGGGGTTGAAGAGAATAACAAAATTAGGTTGCCGCTCTATTCTAACAACCTCGTTGATGTGAAGGTTAGGGTTGTGAAAGATGGTAAGATATTGGCTTCACACACCGCTTCTGATTTTAAAAAGGTTAAAGAAGAAGAGGTAGAACTTCAGCTGTTAGCAGTCTCTTCTTTAACCATAGGCTGTTTTATAGAAGTAATTATTCATACAGAAGAAGAAAATGATACCTATGATGATGCATATCTACAGTTAGGTGAGGAGGTTGGGCAAATGAATTTTAGTCTTGTAGTTCCAGAAATGTTGAAATTTGATATTCAATTATACAACGCACAAGCGCCATTGCGGGACACTCTAGTTAATGGTAACAGACATTATCTCTATCAACTTAGTAATGTTCCAGCATTTGAAAGTGAGGAGTATTCCGCAAAGTTGGCTAATAAAATTAGGGTTGAATACAATTTTTCGGAGAATATTAATAATAATAAGAAATCAATGCGTTACCCTGAAATTGGAAGGGTTTTATTTGATCGACTAATAGGAGACTTTTCTTCTTATCAATCAGAGCTTAAAAAATTTATTAAAAAAGCCAATAAAGGAGCTACAGAGAAAGAGCGAATTTTAGCTATTGAACATTTTTTAAAGACTAATATTGTAGTGAAGTCTGAAAGAAAAATAGATGATGAAATTAAAAGCATAATTAAAAATAAGTTCTGCTCCCGTTATGGGTTCAACCGTTTGCTTACAGCAGCTTATATTGCTTCTGAAATACCAGTAGAAGTTGTTATTACTTCGGACCGTTTTAATAAAGTTTTTGATAAGAATTTTCATTCTTGGTCATTTATGAACAATCTCATGTTGTACTTTCCAGGTACTCAATCTTATATAGAACCAGGAAGTATTATAAGTAGAGCTGGTTATGCAGGAAATGAATATCTGGGTCAGAATGCTTTACACATCAAGCCAGTGGCTTTAGACGGGCAGTATTCCGGTGTTACGTCTTTCAAAATGGTTTCCATACCAGACTTAGAGCAAAACAATGATAAAATGGTGCTCAATGTAAGCATAGAACCAGAGCGCAACACTGCGAAAATCAACTACCATCGTGAGATGTCTAACTTCGCGGAAATGGGGCTCAGAGGAGTGTATTACTTATCAGGTCAGACAAGTCAGAAAGATTTTTTCTACGATTTTGTTAAAAATACCGGTTCCGGCTGTGGTGTAATCCGTTTAGTAGCATCTAACTACAATCTGGGCGATGTCAATGAAATGGCTCAACCTTTTGTAATTGATGCAGATTTAAGCTGTCAAGATTATCTTGAAAAAGCTGGTGACAATTTGATCCTCAAAGTTGGAGAATTAATAGGAAAGCAAAGTGAATTGTATGAAGATAAGGATCGGAAAAATGACATTGTCCTCCAGTATCCACATGCATACGAAAGAATTATTCGGGTTAAAATACCTAAAGGTTATCGTCCAAAGGGTTTGGAAAAACTAGTTATTAAAGATGAATATACCGACGATAAAGGAAGAAAGCAGTTTGGATTTACAAACAATTGGAAACAAGATGGTGATGAATTGATTTTAACAGGCACTGAGTATTACCAAGGTGTATTTTATCCTAAAAGCCGTTATGCTGAATTTAGGAAAGTGATCAACGATGCCGCTGATTTTAATAAGTTGGTGATTGTGTTTGAAAAGTTACCTTAACTTTCTCAATTGGTCAAGTTAAAAAGAGGCTCTTTGGAGCCTCTTTTCGATTCAAGCAATTGGCTGGGATGGAATAGGTTTTTTTAAATTACTATCTTTAAGTGGTATGAGTTATTCAGCCCAACTTAGTTCCAGAAGACGGTGGATAAACGGCTTCTTAGTTTTGTCTTCACTTGTTGGATATCTGCGATGGGGCGGAGGCCAAAATGCCTTTTTCTTAGAAATTGAAGCAGGAATTTTATCAGAACTCACCAATAAACCGCTTGATTTACTCCATCCGGCTATAGGAATGCCCTTTTCTGGACAGATTTTGTTGCTAATTACTTTGTTTCAATCAGTGCCCAACAGGGTAGTAAGTTGGTTGGGTTTTGGACTGCTTAGCCCACTAATTTTATTCGTGTTAATCATTAGTATTGCAGCAGGTGAGCTAGAGATGATGCTTTCCGTATTGCCATATCTGTTTTTCGCAACTTTATATATTACAGCCTGGGTTTTCAAGAAAGAACACCATAAGCACCAAGGCCCCAAGTCAGATTTACTGTAACATCATGAAGGATATCATCGTATAAACGAAATTTCGGCTAACTTTTGCTTGGAAACTTCAAACTCGGTGAGCATTCGATTAAAAATTATGGCCGCAGGTTCAGTTTTTGTAAGAGAGGCGGCTACCTGACCAATTTCCAGCTCACCTTCTTCCAGATCTCCTTCAAACATTCCCTTCTTAGCTCGTCCTCTTCCGAGAAGTGCAGCCAAGGTTTCTTTGGTGGCTCCTTGCGCTTCGGCTTCTGCCACTTTTTTCCAGAATGTATTCTTGATTAACCTAACAGGTGTCAGGCTTTTTAAACTGAGCTGAGTGTCACCTTCGCCAGCTTCAGCTACAGCTTGTTTGAAATTGATGTGGGCCGAAGATTCTTCTGCCATTACAAACGCACTTCCTACCTGAACGGCATCGGCGCCTAATGCCATAGCAGCCAGCATGGCTTGTCCGCTGCCGATTCCGCCGGCCGCAATCAGTGGAACTTGGATTGCCTGTTTCACCAAAGGAATCAGGCATAGGGTGGTGGTTTCCTCTCTTCCGTTGTGTCCGCCTGCTTCAAATCCTTCGGCTACTATAGCGTCAACTCCTGCAGCCTGCGATTTCAACGCAAACTTCACGTTCGAAACCACATGCACAACCTTGATTCCTGCCTCTTTTAAAGTAGAAGTCCAGGTGGCAGGATTTCCAGCCGAAGTAAATACAATCGGTACTTTCTCCTCGATAATGATGGCCATGTGCTTATCGATATCCGGGTATAGCAACGGCACGTTAACTCCGAAGGGTTTGTCAGTGGCTGCTTTGCACTTCTGAATGTGAGTGCGTAGCACTTCCGGATACATGCTTCCGCTGCCGATTAATCCCAATCCTCCGGCATTGCTGACAGCAGCTGCCAACTCCCAACCGGAACACCAAATCATCCCTGCTTGAATAATCGGATACTGGATGCCAAAGAGTTGGCAAATGCTGTTTTTCATGATTATAGGTTACGAAGAAAAAAGTCGGTGATTTTGGTAAATAGTTGCAAGCGGGTTAATCCTCCTCCAATGCCGTGATTTTTATCAGGATATGCCATGAAGTCGAATTGTTTATTCTGATTTACTAAAGATTTAACCATCATCATGGCATTCTGAAAATGCACATTGTCGTCGGCGGTGCCGTGAATGAGCAAATAGCTGCCTTTTAGTTTGCTTACGTCGTTTAGAGGAGAGTTTTCGTCATACCCTTTGGCATTTTCCGCAGGTGTACGCATGTATCGTTCTGTGTAGATAGAGTCGTAATAACGCCAGTTGATAACAGGAGCTACGGCAACCGCCGATTTAAAAACATCCGCCCCTTTGGTGATGCAGTTGGTGCTCATATAACCGCCGTAGCTCCAACCGAAAATGCCAATTCTATTAGCATCTACGTAAGCAAGCGATCCCAGATACTTGGCTGTTGCAATCTGATCTTCAGTTTCCAACTTTCCAAGTTGCAAATAGGTTGATTTTTTGAAAGCAACACCACGAGCGCCAGTGCCTCTGTTGTCCACAGAAACGACCAGATAGCCTTTTTGTGCCATCATCTGATGCCACATATAATCTGGTCCGCCCCAGCGGTCGTTGACGGTGTTGTGGCCGGGGCCGCCATAGACATACATCAACACCGGATATTTTTTGTTCGGGTCGAAGTTGGCTGGCTTAATCATCCAGCCATTCAAATTCACGCCTTGCTCGCTGGTGAAGTTGAAGAATTCTGGTGCTTTTAACTGGTAAGCCGCCAAGGTTTCTTTGAGCTTGGCGTTGTCTTGAATCATACGAACCGTTTCACCTTGAAGATTTCTCATGGTGATGGTCGCCGGCTGTCCGGCTGCGCTGTGGTTGTCGATGAAGAAGCTGTAGTCGCCGGAGAACGTGATGCTGTGCGTACCTTTCTCTTTGGTAATTCGGTTTTTCGCTTTGCCATTTAAACCTACACTGTAGAGATGGCGCTCCATAGGTGAAACTTCGGCGGAGAGATAAAACAGGGTTTGCTTCAGTGGTTCGTATCCCAGGAATTCCATCACATCCCATTTTCCTGAAGTGATAGCGCGTATTTGCTTGCCATTCAAATCATGGTGATAAAGGTGATTAAAGCCTGTTTTCTCGCTACTCCAAATAAAACCTTGATTGTTTGGAAGGAAAGTTAAATCGTCGTCCACTTCCACATAAGTGTCGCTGCTGTCGCGAAGGATAAGTTTAGCTTGCAAATTGCGGACATCTACTGTGAGCAGGTCGAGTTTGTTTTGGTGGCGGTTGGTGCGCTGAATCCATAACAAGTTGTTGTCTTTGGTCCAGCCTATTCTAGGCAGGTATTCATATTCACCCAAGTTCAGGTTTTGGATGTTGTTTTTATCCAGCGCATACAAATGGGCAGAAACCGTTGCGTTTTTTTCACCGGCTTTTGGGTATTTGAAGACGTAGTTAGTAGGGTAGAGGCTGTCGTACATGGGCATGGTATAGCTGGGTACGGCAGACTCGTCGAAGCGGAGAAAGGCGATATGCTTACTATCCGGACTCCAGACAAAAGCTTTGGTGAAGCTGAATTCTTCTTCATAAACCCAGTCGGTATGCCCGTTGAGCACATGGTTGATTTTGCCATCGGTAGTGATTCTGGTTTCCTTCCCGGACTCCATGTCTTTCCAATAGAGGTCGTTATCGCGCATGTAAGCGACTTTTTTTCCATCTGGGGAGAAAGTTGCTAAGGCTTGCTTGCCGGAGTTGATGGCCGCCAGTTTGTTGCTACTTCGGATATACACATAATTCACCTCGCGGGACGAATGGCGATAAATGGGCTCGCTGTCCACGCTAAGCAGAATCAGACTTTCGTCCTCATTGAAGCTAAAATTATCGAAGGATATGGGCTTGCTTTCACCGGCAGGTTTGAGAGATTCCGCATTTAGAATCGTGTCGATGGGTTTGCCGGTTTCGAAACTATAACGGACAATAATCGGCACTCTGGAGGCAGGGTCACTGCCGAGTGCAACATAGGTTTTTCCATCCTTCATGGGCGTCATGCCTCTCACCGAACGAGCCATGAATTTGGGCGAAGCCCAAATCTCCTGTAAAGAGATTTCCGGAACTTTATTCTGGGCAACAGCCGCTTGAAGGCCTAAAACGGCACTAAGTAATAGGAGCACTTGCTTCATGTAGCGAATGTAATCAACATAACAAACTCCATTTCCTAATTTTGCGGCAATTAACAAGATGATAGATACAATTCAACACCTTCGCCAGCATATTGGTGGCGAAGTGACCCTTCAAGGATGGGTAACACACCAGCGTAGCAGCAAAGGCATCGAATTTATTGTTTTGCGCGATGGCTCCGGAATCGTTCAGTGTGTGCTGGCCGAAGAGAAGCTAGGTGAAGCATCTTTCGAAGTAGCCAAAAGGCTTACCCAGGAAAGTTCCATCCGTTTAACCGGACAAGTAGTGGCCGATGACCGTCAAGTTGGAGGCGTTGAACTTCAAGTTTCAGCTTTAGAGCTGATCAGCATCGCGCAGGATTATCCGGTAACCAACAAAGAGCATGGTATCGACTTTCTGATGGACCGCCGCCACCTTTGGTTGCGCAGCCGTCGTCAGTGGGCGATTATGCGCATCCGCAACACCATCATTCAAGCTATACACGGCTTTTTCCAACGCAATGAGTTCGTGCAAATGGATGCGCCCATTTTTACCAGCAACGCCTGCGAAGGAACTTCAACCTTATTTGAAACTGATTTCTACGGTGAACCTGCCTATTTAAGCCAAAGTGGACAGCTCTATGGCGAAGCTATGGCCATGGCCATGGGTAAGATTTACACCTTTGGCCCAACCTTTCGTGCGGAAAAATCCAAAACACGCCGCCACCTTTCGGAATTTTGGATGATTGAGCCAGAAATGGCTTTCTACAACCTCGACATGAACATGACGCTGATTGAAGAATTCCTTCGTTCGGTAGTTGGTGAGGTGTTAGAAAAATGCCCAACCGAGTTGGAAGTAATCGGTAGAGACACTGAGAAACTCCGCGCAGTACTTCAGCCTTTTCCAAGAATTACCTATGAGCGCGCAGTTCGTATTCTAAAAGGAGAAGAAGAAGTAGAGGGTCGTAATGCCATCAAAACCCTTGAGGCCGATTTGGAGCTTGTAATAGCTAGAATCAACGAAGTACAGCAAGAAATTGCAGATCGTGAGCTCAAGCTGAGCCAGCCTGGCATGAAAAAGGGCGAAATTGGCTTCAATCAAGCCAAAGTTCAAAAGCTGAAAGAAGAGCTGGCTGAACTCGAAGAACAAGCACGAAACATCCCTATTTGGTTAGAAAGTGCACGCAACTTCCGCATGGGCAACGACTTCGGCGGCTCCGACGAAACCGTACTCACCCGCTTGTTTGATAGCCCCATCATGGTGTACAACTGGCCACATGAGGTGAAAGCTTTTTACATGAAGCGCGATGAACAAGATCCACGCTGGGCAAAAGGTGTAGATGTTCTAGCACCGGAAGGTTACGGCGAAATCATTGGTGGTGGAGAACGTGAAACCCAATTGGATTGGCTAATTGAAAAAATTAATGAACATCAGCTTCCTATGGAAGCCTTCGAATGGTACCTCGATCTTCGACGTTACGGGAGCGTGCCCCATTCAGGCTTTGGCCTTGGCTTAGAACGACTTGTAGCCTACATTTGCAAACTACCCCATGTGCGTGAAACAATTCCGTTTCCACGTTTATATGGTCGAATTGCACCGTGAGACTAGAAGAAGAGATTCGTCAAAGCAAATTTGAGTCGCCTTACCAAAAGGTGACGGTCAACATCCTTTATACCTCCAACTGGATACAGAATAAAAGTGCCGGCATTTTTAAATCATCAGGGCTTACCTCTCAGCAGTATAATGTGTTAAGAATACTGAGAGGTAAACACCCTCATTGTTGTTCTGTTGGATATATCAAAGAAGTGATGCTCGATAAGACGCCTGATGTTACTCGGCTACTGGATCGCTTAGAAATAAAGGGCTTGGTAAGTCGATCTTATAACGATAAAAACCGCCGCTTTATGGATGTAACCATTACCGATGAAGGAATTCAATTGTTGGAAGAGGTGCGGCCAACCATGCGTAAAAACGAAGAAGAAGTAAGACATAAGCTTACAGAAGCTGAAGCTGAACAGCTCTCGGCCTTATTGGATAAACTAAGAGGATAAAAGCCGACTTGGGTGATCTGGATAGATTATGTGTTAATAGCCATTCTTGTAGCAGGAGCTGCGGTTGGTCTTTGGAAAGGGTTTGTAAAAGAAGCGTTTTCGCTCCTTGCCCTTTTACTTGGACTGATGGCAGGTTTTGCACTTATGGACAAGGTGGGAAAGGCTTTGGCCAAAAACTTTGACATTCAATCAGAATACTGGCCATTTGTTGCTTTTTTGGTTGTTTTGGTGGTGGTTTTGGTAGGGGTTAACTTATTGGGCAAGCTCCTCGATAAGCTGGTGAAGCTGGCTTTGTTAGGAATTCCCAACCGGATTGCCGGAGCTGTTTTCGGAGCGTTACGTGCAGCTTACACCGCCAGTGTCATGTTGTGGTTGCTCAATCAAATCAGGGTTTTTCCTCCCGATTTAAAGGCTAAAAGTGTACTCTTCAAGCCCATGTTGAATCTTGCCCCCGATACTTTTGGGCTAATTGGGCTTGTGATTCCTCCTGTAGGAAAGATATTCCCCGCCATGGAAGCTTTCTTCGCTTCCCTTACACCGCTCTGGACTACTCCATGAAGTTGGTTTTGCTGGACAGCTACGATTCCTTCACCTGGAACCTGGCAGACTACCTTGTGCGCTCTGGTGCGGAGGTAGAAGTAATTGCGAACGATGCCACCCATGTCCACGACAGTCGGTTTGCAGAAGCCGATGGTCTTGTTCTTTCTCCCGGTCCAAAACGGCCAGAAGATGCCGGAATTCTGATGGATGTTATTCGCTGTTATGTTGCACATAAGCCAATATTGGGCGTTTGCCTCGGTCATCAGGCATTGGGCATGCATTTCGGATTAAAGTTGATAGAGGCGCCGGAACCGGTTCATGGTAGGACTTCGCACATTACTCACCGAGGAAGAGGGTTGTTTGAAGGCCTTGGTCAACCACTGGAAGTCATGCGATATCATTCCCTGGTCTTGCAAGAAAATGAGGCAGTGAAGGAAGTTGAAATAGAAGCCAGAACCCCCGACGGACTGATTATGGCTTTGCAACATACGAAATGGCCGGTTTTCGGCGTGCAGTTTCATCCTGAATCGATTCTTACTTCCGCTGGCTTAGAATTGTTGAAAAACTGGACTTCTACAATAAAAAAGCTCAAAAAATCTTGAACAAGCAGGATAATCATATATTCACAACGGTTAGTGCTTAGTTTTACATCTGAATTGTACTTACATGGGTCTTAACGTCCAACACGAACGCGATTTTTACTTTGTCGATGAAGGACAGGGGCAGCCTCTGGTGCTGCTACATGGGCTATTCGGCGCATTATCTAATTGGGAGGCAGTTGTTGAACGGTTTTCCAAAAATTATAGGGTGGTAATACCCATGCTGCCCTTGTACACCCTGCCTTTGCTTAAAACTTCGGTTAAAGAGCTTGCCAAACATGTGCACGAGTTTTTGGCTTTTAAGGGTATTGAAAATCCTATACTTATCGGCAACTCTCTTGGCGGACACGTAGCTTTGGTTTACGCTTTGCGCTTCTCTGAAAACTACAAAGCCATTGTGCTTACCGGAAGCTCTGGACTTTTCGAAAATGGCATGGGCGGCTCCTTCCCCAAACGTGGAAGTTATGAGTATATCAAGGATAAAACAGCTTACACCTTCTATGACCCGGCCATGGCTTCTAAAGAACTGGTTGATGAGGTGTTCAGCATCGTGAATGACCGCAACAAGGTACTGCGTGTGTTGGCGATGTCCCGCTCAGCCATGCAGGAAAATCTCGCTGATGAGCTCTACCGAATCCAAAAACCAGTGCAGCTAATTTGGGGTAGCGACGATAAAATTACACCTCCTCACGTTGCCCAGGAGTTTCATAAACTGCTGGTGAAATCTGAATTACACTTCATCGATCAGTGTGGTCATGCTCCGATGATGGAACGCCCGGAAGAGTTTAATGTGCTGTTCCAGTCGTTTCTGGACAGGGTTACTGCTAACGATTGAGACTCGCTGACTTAGCAGGTGAAAGCCTGCCTTTTCTTAAACTTTCCGATAAAGGGGAGTTTGCTTTGGAACAAATGATTTTGCATAAGGTATTCGATTTGCCTGTTGCAGAATCTTCTGTCTTCCTCGGAAATCTTTCTGCTGAAGTTATCATTGATCATGCAGCAAGAAGAAAATCTTTGACCTCCTTAGCGGATTACTTCCAGCATGAAGCCTTGCCGGCTTCTGCGCCCCTCCACCAAGGGGTAGCTTTAATGACTGCGCACCACTTAAGCGTTCTTCCGCTCTTGGATGATGAAGGCCAACTTTCAGGTACCATCAGCATGCACGACTTGATGGGGCATTATGCCAGTTTAAGTGGCATCAGTCATCCCGGTGGAAGTTTAGTGCTCGAAATTCCTTCTTACAGCTACTCATTGGCGGAAATTGCCCGATTAGCAGAGAGTAACAATGCGCATATTCTCTCCAGCTACATTCAGCCGCAACCTGACAGCGGTCGGTTGTTGGTCTTTGTAAAATTCAATGTGGCTGATTTAAATGGAATCATCGCTACCTACGAACGCTTTGGCTACGAAGTAGCGGCGCACTTCCACGAATCAGATTTCGATTTTTATTCAGAGCGATATCAGGCTTTGATGCATTATCTCAGTTTGTAAATATGGTCATCGGCATTTACGCGCGGCCGCTTAAGGCGGATGCGATGCAGAGTCTGCTGGAATTGCTCGCAGAGCTCAGCCGAAATCAAGTAGAAATGCTTTTGTATAAACCTTTGTACGACAGTATTGCTAACCTTCAATCGTACCACCACTGCCGTCCTTTCGAGGACGCCGCCACTTTGTGTAAAGAAGCCGACTGCCTGATTACGGTTGGAGGGGATGGAACCCTACTCGATGCGGTTTCGCTCGTAAGTGGGTGCAACCTTCCTGTTCTTGGACTCAACTTCGGCAGACTTGGCTTTCTTGCTTCTGTCAATAAACAAGGTATTCGACAAGCCATTGAGCAGTTGGTGCAAGGTAACTATAGCCTCGACCGTCGTTCCATGGTTGAGCTTCATGCCGACCGTGATTTATTTCAAGGTGTACACCAAGCTTTGAATGAATTCGCCATCCATAAGCGGGATTCTTCTTCCATGATCACCATTCATGCGTACCTCAATGGCGATTATCTGAATACTTACTGGGCTGACGGACTCATCGTAGCCACTCCTACTGGCTCAACGGGTTACTCCATGAGCTGTGGAGGCCCCATTATTCTTCCTCAAAATAAAAACTTCATTGTTACACCTGTGGCGCCACACAATTTAAACGTGCGTCCGGTAATTGTACCCGATGATGTGGTCATTTCCTTCGAGATTGAACATCGGGAGAGCAACTTCCTTATTTCTTTGGATAGTCGCACGGAAGTCATCGACTCGACCGTGCAATTGGCCATTCGAAAAGCAGACCGCGCCTTTAACTTGATTCGACTTCAACACGAAAATTACCTCACTACTTTACGGAATAAATTGATGTGGGGAATAGACCGTAGAAATTACTAGACCTGCCGGAACATCGCTTCCGGCTTTTTTATTTTTGTACCATGGAGCTTAAAGAAATCACCTCAGCGCTGGTTCGCTTTCGCGATGAACGCGACTGGCAACAATTTCACAATCCAAAAGACTTGGCCATTGGGCTGAATGTAGAGGCAGGAGAGTTGCTGGAGCAGTTTCTTTGGAAACAACAAGGCGAAGAAAATCAAGAGGCAGTGAAAGAAGAACTCGCCGATGTTTTTTCGTTCTGTTTTCTCCTTGCTCACCATTATGGATGGGATATCCCTTCTATCATTCAGGATAAAATGTTGAAGAACGCCGACCGCTATCCGGTGGAAAAAGCAAAAGGAAGTAATAAAAAATATAACGAGCTATAATTCCAACTTTTGGGCATAACTCGCCTACAATCAGGGTGATATTGAAAGAGTTGATGGGTTTATGCTGGGCACTTTCGTTAGGTTAATACCGGTAAGAAGGTAAAGAAGGCAGCGCGAATGGCTTATATTGCGACAGATTTATGCAGTTCAGCCAGATAAAAGAGACTTGTCTATACGTTAAAGACCTTCGCAGAACGATGGCATTCTACATGGATACCCTCGGGGTTGAAATGATTAGCTACGTGAAGGAAAGCCATGTGTTTTTTCGGGTTGGCAGCTCTGTTTTGCTTTGCTTTCTTGAAAAACCGGTACGCGAACAGGATATTCCTCCACCTCATTATGCTTCAGGAGTCATTCATTTAGCGTTTGAGGCGCCGGAAGGTGAATACGACAACATCCGAGAAGAGGTGGAAAGCAACGAAATTGAGATTATCCATGACCATGTCTGGGAGAAAGGCCACCGTTCTTTCTACTTTAAGGATCCGGATGGACATTTGCTTGAAGTGATTGAGCCCGGTATGTGGGACAATTAGCCGTTTACTTGTTTTAAATCCTGCTGTAGCATCAGCCCCAGGCGGTCGCCGTGCAACAGGTTATGCCCTTTGTCTAGCATAGCCATTTTTACTGGGCACTGCTTCGCCAATTTCTTCCCAATTCCAGGTCTAATTACTTTGTCGTGCTTGCCAAAATAAGCTAGCACTTCTTTTCCTTCTGAAATCGCCTGATTCATCCGTTCAGGTGTAAAAGAAGGCCACGAAAGTGCGAACCAGGTTCTGCGAATGCGTTCTGCTTTTTCAATGGTATTGTACTGCCCTTCGATAAAACGAAACAAGCCTGAAGGAATAACACCGGCTTTTCGCAACAGGGAGGCCATGGCCATAATCCAATTAGGGTGACGGGTTACGCCTTTCATTAAACTTCTTCCTAAAGAGGATCTAGTGGCGAAGCGATAGATTAAACTGTCGCGTATGCCGTCAGGGGCGGTGAGAATTAGTTGTTGATAAGGCGAGCCAGGCTGTAGAAAAAGTGAAAGGGCTAATCTTGCCCCAATGCTGTGGCCCATTATCGACACTTTCCCATGAAGCAATGGCCTTACAGCGTTTGTGAAGGCGTCGAAGTCGGTTGGTGTAAGTTGAAATTCGTCCCAAAGGCAAGGTCCGTGGTGTGGCAAGTGAAACGCCAAAACGGTGTACTGTCCCGTTAAGAAAGGCAGTAGTACACTCCAATCTTCAGGATTTTGCCCGATTCCATGAAAAGCTATCAGGGTGTCTTTCCCTTCGCAAAGGGTTTTGTAATGCCATGTTAAGGTTCCAGCGGAAAGGCTTGCCATTCTTTATTTTCAGAATATCATTCTGAAAAACAAGAATAACACTCCTGACATCACAATGCAAACGGGCAGGGTAAGAATCCAGGCCAATGCGATGTTGCGGATGGTGCCTGATTGAAGGTTTTTGATGCCTTTGCTTGCTACCATACTTCCCGCGATTCCTGAAGAAAGTACATGGGTGGTGCTCACGGGTAAGCCCAAGTAGGTGATGGCCGCAATGGTACTCGAAGCCACTAGTTCGGCAGATGCGCCTTGCGCATAGGTGAGGTGTTGCTTCCCAATTTTCTCTCCAATGGTCACCACAATACGCTTCCAGCCAATCATGGTTCCGATGCCTAAGGCAAGGGCAATCATGATGATGACCCATTTGGGTGCGTAGTCGGTATATTTTTTCAAGGAGGCTAACTCTGCCTTCAGCTCCTTCTTATTGTTATCGCTTAGGTCGATGTTGCCATTTTCCAGAAGGCCTTGAATCGCTTTTGCAGATTTCAGGATGTCGCGGCGAATGGCCAAGTGAATTTTCTCCGGCAACTGCTCTAAGCTATTTACGCCTGCTGCGAAGCCAGCAATCTCGCGCATCTTGGCTTTGGCCATCATCAAATCTTCGACTTCTGCGGTAGTTTTCAGCTTGGAGGAGTCAATTTCGTTCAGGAAATACTCAATCTGTACGGCATTGTTCCGCATGGTGTCAACCGATAGGCTGCGGTCGATGGCGTATTGAGCGGGGAGGATGGCAATTAAAATCAGCATCACCAATCCAACACCTTTTTGTCCATCGTTTTGCCCGTGGAAAAAGCTTACGGTTGTACAAGTAAAAATAAGGATGGCTCGAATCCAGGAAGGAGGCTTCGCCTGATGATCGGGTTCTTTGAAGATGATGTGCTTTTTCTTGAGAATCAGTCTCAAAATGAACATGATAGAGACTGCTAAACTGAATCCGAATAGGGGAGAGAAGAGCAGGGAAAGGCCGGTTTCTCCCGCTTTTTTCCAGTTTACAGCCACTTCTCCTGACTCAGGTAATAGGGAATATGCTAAACCAACGCCCAGGATAGCGCCTATCAAGGTATGAGAGCTGGAGCATGGAATGCCATAGTACCAGGTTCCGAGGTTCCAGATGATGGCGGTAAGCAAGAGCGCCAGAATCATGGAGATGCTATGCCAAACGTTTTGATCGATGAGCATGTCTACGGGCAATAAGCTGATTATGCCCATGGCGACGGTGATTCCACCGAAAAATACGCCCAGTGCGTTCCAGATTCCCGACCAAACAACGGCAGTACCGGGCGATAAGGAATGGGTGTAAATGACGGTAGCAACCGCATTAGCAGTGTCATGAAATCCGTTGACGAATTCAAAGACGAACGCCAGCAGTAAACAAACTGCCAGCAATATGAGTAAGCTGGTGGCCAAAGCTCCTTAGTTATAGTTCAATATCCGGCGCAAAAGTAAAGTTTGCCTTTCGGGTATGACGCTTGTGTTTGGCTATTTAATCATGGCTTAACATTGGTAGTGCAGGAATCAAGTTGTGCATCTGCTCCCGACCTTTGTTGGGTGAACCTTCAACAGTTGGAATATCTAGTTGCTGTAGCCGAAACCGGTCAGTTTGTAGAGGCGGCTAACCGCTGTCATGTTACTCAGGCTACTTTGAGCGCCATGCTGAAAAAGTTGGAAGAGGAGTTGGGGTTGCGGCTCATCGACCGGAGCCGTCAGCCGGTAAAGCCAACGCCTGCGGGTGAAGCGCTCATCAAGCAGGCTGCTCAAGTGCTTCACCAGGCTAAGCAAATGAAAATGCTGGCCGAAGAGCTTCTAGGCAGCACTGCAGGAGACTATCGGATGCTTATTATTCCAACCCTTTCCAGTTCTTTTTTGCCGCTTTTTCTTCCTCGTATGCTGCAGCCGCAGGCAAACTGGACGCTTGACCTCAAAGAGACCTTCACAGCGGAAATGCTGCAGCAGCTTAAACAAGGAGAGGCAGATATGGGCATTTTGGCTGGTCCCATTGTGGAGCCAGGATTGTTGGAAATTCCGCTTTTTGAAGAGGCTTTTTATTTAATGGCTTCAGCGGACTTGCATGAAAAAGTTTCTAAACCGCTTAGCTTGGGCCATTTGCCGGATGCGCCGTTCTGGTTGTTGGAAGAAGGCCATTGTTTGAGAAATCAAATGCTTGCCTTGTGCAACCATGTGCAGCGACAGCCGGGTTTTACTTATCAAGCGGGAAATACGGAGACTTTGATGCGTTTGGTGCACAGTCATGGCGGGATGACGCTCGTTCCTGCTTTGCAGCTTCAGGGGCTTTCGGAGGCTTATCAGGCTAGTATGCTGGCGTTTGAGGCGCCCATGCCGGTCCGGAGCATCAGTTTGGTGGTGAGGGAGGATTATCCGAGAAGGCGGTTCTTGGAGTTGGTTGTGGCTTGCGCACGGGAAGCAGTGGCCGGTTTAGAAGGAGTTTGGTTTGCTGGTGAAAGTGTTAACACCCGAGTGATCCCCATACGGTGATTGTGCGCTGCGGGATTTTTCACGCAGAGGGTGCAATGGTTCCGCAGAGGGTGCAATGGTTTTTTTAAGTAATTTATAAAATACTTAGCGTGGGAAAATGTCTCGCAAAGCCGCGAAGTCGCAAAGTTCTTCATAAAAAAACCTGGTGTATGTCGCGACATACCCTGTGTACGTTGTGATACATCTTACGCGGGTTATCACAAAGGCCTCTAGGGTTTCTCAAAGCGCACAAAGTTTTAAAGTGATTCTATAAAACCTTGGCGTGGGAAAATGTCTCGCA
>JAIXUI010000053.1 GCA_027484125.1 Bacteroidota bacterium
AAGAAGAAAAAACTGAACCTTCGCCGCGAGTTTGAATCTCTAATAGAATCCAACGAATTACTCCGTCACCGATTTAAAAATGCCACAAGAGTAAGCGAATTTGCCGGCAGCAGCCTGAGCTTAGGCACCCGCAGCCGCTCGCTTAGCGGAGAGCGTTACCTCTTGCTTGGCGACAGCGCAGGCCTGATAGACCTCATTTCTGCCAATGGAATTCCACAAGCCATGTTGAGTGGGAAACTTGCCGCCGAGCAAGTAAAAAGAAGCCTCGACCAGCAAGCCTTCAGCGCCTCTAGCCTACAACAATACGACCGCGTCCTCATGGAGTGTATCAAAGACGACATTTCAGTGGGTAAAACCCTGAATCCTATACTTCATTCCAGAACCGTGCACCGGTTGGTGTTGCGAATACTCAACTTCCTCACCCGAACTACCAGCAACAACAAAACCCTCGTTCGGCTTTATTATGCCCCTCGACCTGCGCTTTTGCTATTCAATCCGGCCTTCTACCTCAGTTTACTACGCGAAACCCGCGCAAATCGTAAAGAAGTCACCTCTTCATTGTGATAATACATCAGCTTTACTAGCAGCCCTAGAAGATTATAATAATTTGAATTTCAGCGTTCTACACTTTTTATAAGCTATAAAATCTGAACGAATAGTTGCTTCTGGCTAAAAGAATTAAAGCTCTTTAATCGCACTTTTCATTTGCCTTTTTAAATGCGCTTCAAGATGTTGCGAGCCATTTCAATTTGTGATTCTAAGTCTTTGATTTTTTCTCTGAGTAGATTTTTTTCTTCCTCCTTATTCAGAATATATAGTTGACTGTAAACTTCCATCTCCTTTTCTTTTTCTTGCCAACGCCTCAGCCTTGCCGGCTTTATGCCATAATCCTGACATATTTCCTCCACACTTTTGCCAGTTTCAAGCTGCCGTAGGGCCTCTGTAATTGGTTCCTGGCTAAAACTTTTGTTGTTCATACCCATTCAAAAGTATCTATAACTTAAAGTTGAGCGTTTTTCACAACATATGACCTTGTTTAAAAAGAAATAAGCAACTTCTCATTAATTCAAGCTGGTAAAATCTGCCTTTTAATGACAGAATAAAAAAGGCGATTGGTGCAACACTTATACCCCAGAAAAAAGAACCACTACCTCGAGTTCGTCTTTACTGCAATCATATAGCCGTGATTGGCATTTCAACATTACCTTTGCCGGTCAATCGTGAATTATGTTCGATAACCTCTCCGACAAACTCGAAAAGGCATTTAAAAACCTTAAGGGCGAAGGCCGCATCACCGAAGTCAACGTTGCAACCACCATGAAGGAAATCCGTCGTGCGTTGCTAGATGCTGACGTTAACTTCAAGATTGCCAAGGAGTTCACAGATAAAGTCAAAGAAAAAGCCATGGGGCAGGATGTACTCAAAAGCATCCAGCCGGGCCAGTTGCTTACTAAAATCATGCATGAAGAGCTCACCCTGCTCATGGGTGGCCATAGCTCTGACCTTAACCTTAAGGCATCCCCAAGCATTGTCCTCATTGCAGGACTGCAAGGTTCAGGAAAAACCACCTTCACCGGAAAGCTGGCCAATATGCTGAAAGGCAAAGGCATGAAAGTGCTTTTAGTAGCTGGTGACGTTTACCGTCCTGCTGCGATTGACCAGTTGAAAGTCTTGGCAAGCCAAGTGGAAGTTGATGTGTACACCGAAGACAACGTCAAAGATCCGGTAGGCATCGCAGAACGTGCACTCAAAAAGGCTAAGGAAGACGGCTATAAAGTCATGATTGTGGATACCGCCGGACGCTTAGCAGTGGATGAAGTGATGATGAACGAAGTAGCGAGCCTTAAACAACGATTGAATCCACATGAAATCCTGTTTGTTGTAGACTCCATGACCGGTCAGGATGCAGTAAATACTGCCAAAGCCTTCAACGACCGCCTCAATTATGACGGCGTTGTCCTCACCAAATTAGACGGTGATGCGCGAGGCGGTGCTGCATTAACCATCAGCTACACAGTAGGAAAGCCAATAAAATACATCTCTACCGGCGAGAAAATGCAGGCCATCGACCAGTTCCACCCTGATCGTATGGCGCATCGCATCCTCGGCATGGGCGACGTAATCTCGCTGGTTGAGCGGGCACAAATGCAGTTCGATGCAGATGAGGCAGCCAAACTAAATAAGAAAATCTCCGCCAATAAGTTTGACTTTGAAGACTTCCGCAATCAAATAGCCCAAATCAAAAAGATGGGAAACATCAAAGATTTATTAGCCATGATTCCGGGTGTTGGCAAAGCCATCAAAGACATGGACATCGATGATGACGCCTTCAAGCACATTGAAGCAATTATCGGCTCCATGACTCCACAGGAACGAAAAGACCCGGACATCATCAACGGAAGCCGTAGAAAACGGATTGCCGATGGCTCTGGAACCGATATTCAGCAAGTCAATCAGCTTTTGAAACAGTTCAATGACATGCGAAAAGTGATGCGTCAGATGAACGACATGCGCAAAGGCGGAATGAAACTTCCATTTGGCAGATAAAAACTTGGTGAAGTCCGTGATGGTTCTTACCTTCGCGGCTCATTTTACGACACATGTCAGTTAAAATCAGATTACAGCGTCATGGTAAGAAAGGTTATCCTTTCTACCATATTGTGGTGGCGGATTCACGTGCTCCGAGAGACGGGAGATTCATTGAGCGTTTGGGCCTTTACAACCCAAACACCAACCCGGCCACTGTAGAAATCAACGTCGACAAGGCGGTAAACTGGCTCAATAACGGAGCCCAGCCTACCGATACCGCCCGTGCGATCCTGTCTTACAAAGGCGTTTTGTACCGCCGTCACCTCGATATCGGAGTGAAGAAAGGTGCAATGACTCCTGAGCAAGCCGATGCCAAATTCGTTCAGTGGTTAGAGCAGAAAGCTGCTCAAATTGATGCGAAGAAAAACAAACTCAGCACCGAGAAGAGCAAAGTTAAAAATGCTCGTCTCGCTGAAGAGACCAAAATTGCTACCGCTCGCGCTGAAGCCGCAGCCCGCAAACTGCAGGAAGCCGCTCAGGCTGCTGCCGCAGCTGCTGAAGAATCAGCAAGTGAAGCTGATAGCCCTGCTGCTGAAGGCGAAGCTGCTGCTGAAGCCTGATCTCTTGCAGTATGACGTTCGAGGAGGTCTTTGAACTCGGATACCTCAGCAAAACCCACGGCTACGAGGGCGCTCTGGTACTCCAAATTATCTCTGACAATCCACGTCACTATCAAAAAACGGAATCAGTTTACCTTGATCTACATGGTAAGCTGATTCCGTTTTTTATTTCCAGCTTTCGCTTTGTTAGCAAGGATTTGATAGTGCTCCGATTTGAAGATGTGGCAGATGAAAAAGCTGCCGCCGCACTCGTAGGGAGAAAAGTTTACCTCACCATAGACAAACTCCCTCCTCTTAGAAAAGGACAGTTTTACTTTCATGATCTCATTGGCACAAAAGTCCATGATCAACATTTAGGAGAGCTGGGAACTGTAACCGCACTTTATGAACCTCGTGACCAAGTTTTGGTTGCCATGGATTATCAAGGTCATGAGGTACTTTTTCCCTTACACGACCATTTCCTCATAGACTTCGACCAAGAAAACAACCGGCTGAAGGTTCGTCTTCCCGAAGGTCTGCTGGATGTTTATATCCAACCAGAATCAGAAGAAGACCGAAATGAGCGCCTTTCGTCTGAATCGGAAGATGAACATGCGGATTGACATTATCAGCCTTCACCCTGGCCTGCTCGAAGGACCATTCCAACACTCTATCGTAAAACGAGCAATCGACAAAGGCCTTGCTTCTGTCTTCGTTCACGATTTACGTAATTATGGCCTAGGAAAACACCGCCAAGTAGATGATTATCCTTTTGGAGGAGGCGCCGGCATGGTCATGCGCATTGAGCCTGTTCACCAATTGATACAAGAATTACAATCGCAACGAGACTACGACGAAATTATCTATACTGCCCCCGATGGAGAGTTGCTCAATCAGCCCTTGGCTAATCAGCTTTCGATGAAGGGAAATTTAATCATCCTATGCGGGCACTACAAAGGCATTGATGAGCGTATTCGCCAGTATTTAGTCACCCGAGAAATATCCATCGGTAATTATGTGTTGAGCGGAGGAGAATTAGCTGCGGCAGTAATTGCAGATGCCATAATCCGACTGATTCCCGGAGTGTTAGGCGATGAAAGCTCCGCACTTACCGACTCTTTTCAGGCGGGATTAGTAGATGCACCAGTTTATACACGCCCGGCCAATTACCAAGGCTGGGAAGTTCCGGAAGTGCTTTTAAGCGGCCACCAAGCTCGAATTGACACATGGCGACACGAAGAAGCCCTGGCCAGAACCCAAAAGAGACGACCCGATTTACTGAGTTCCTGAGATAATCTCAAGAAACTCTTGTTTGATTCCCGTTAGATACTATCTTTGCGCTTCCATTTCCGGGACGGAATAAAAACACGAGTCAGATGAACCTTGTCAAGTTTGTAGAAGAATCAGCGGTCGAGCGTCGCGACCATCCTAAGTTCAAGGCCGGCGATACGGTCAGCGTACACTATAAAATCAAAGAAGGTAACAAAGAGCGTATCCAGGTTTTCCAGGGTATTGTGATTCAGCGCCGCGGTGCTGGTGTTACCGAAACTTTTACCGTACGCAAAATCTCCAACGGCATTGGCGTAGAACGTATCTTCCCGGTTCACTCCCCCAGTATCGATCATGTTGATCGCAACACCATCGGGGTTGTTCGCCGCGCACGTATCTTCTACCTCCGCGCAGCGAAAGGTAAAGCAGCACGCGTTAAAACCAAGCGTAAGTAATCCCTTACTTTGTTGTTTTGTTGAAACAGAAAAGCCTCCGATCGGAGGCTTTTCTGTTTTTAGACATTTTCAAATTTGATTCATTCGAAGTCCCGCGATTGTATTCCTTCACTTTTATCTAGCTGATTAATCTAGATATTAACGCATCGCACACTAAACAAAAGTGAGCTTCATGATGAAATCATTCATCTGATAGCCCTCGCCAATATCGAAATCCGCGACGCGTTCAATTACAAAGCCGACTTTGAAATAAAAGTTAATGGCGGTATAGTTTTGCCTATTGACTTGCAAACGAAGGCAATTCCAGCTCGGATATCTTTCCCGAATACCCTGTATGGCTTGAGCTCCTATCCCCTTTCCTTGGACCTCCTCACTTACGTAGAGCTTATTCAGAAAACCACTTCCCGCCTCGGTTTCACTCACTGCACAAAAACCCACGGAATTTCCTTGAAAATTAAGGAGGTAGTAATGCTGTGCACCTGATGAAATGTCAGCAGCTATTTGCTCCTCGCTGTAATTCTTTGAAAGCATATAATCGACCTGTTCCTGACCAATGATTGGCGGATAGTGACGATTCCAAATTGAGAAAGCCAACGACCTGATAGTTTCAATATCCGAGCGCATTGCTGGCTGCAAGGCTAAGCTCATCTAGTAGAATCGTTAGAAGACTTCCATGCGATTAAGGCGTCATTTTCCAATACAGGCACAGCTTGTTGAGAATTGAGTGTCATACAAAAACGTACATCTTCTTCGATGTGCAGCCTTTCCAAACGATTGAAGTGGGAAGATGCTTTGATATAGCCAAACAAATCATCTTGGGCTATGGACCAGAGGCCGCTAACCGCTAAACCAGCATCGCAACGCAGAGAAAAATCAGGGGCTAAGGCTTTTGCCAACGCACCGGCAAATAAACTGTCTTCAATGTTGAAGTTATCCTTCCAACCAGCACAAAGCACCAGGCAATCCTTGCCAAGGCTTTTCACAGCATCTGCTACCGCGTGCAAATTGACAAATGCACCGCATAACACATGGTCTGCAGCGTTTGCTGCCGCAGCCAATGCCCGGGTGCCATTGGTGGTAGTCATCACCAACTTGCACCCGATCAAATTATGTCCGAGATAGTCGAAAGGCGAATTTCCATAATGGAATCCTTCGGCTTTCTGTCCGTTTCTCTCTGCTGCTGCCAGCCATCCTTTCTTACCCAAGTTGCGCGCTTCTTCCACCGTTGTTACAGGAACGATGCATTCAGCTCCTTGCTGAAGGATAACTGACATGGTAGAGGTAGCACGAAGCACATCCGTAACTACCACTGTTTTGCCCGCAAGCGTGTAAGACGGCAACAATGCCGGACTCAAGCATACTTCCAGGCCAAAGCTCACTTCAGAAAAGGCAGTTTTGTGACGACCGCTTTCAATAAACGACCGCGAATGTCGATGTAGATTTCACTTCCTGCTTTGCTATGGCTGGTGGCCACGTAACCCAGGCCAATTAGTTGACCCGTAGAAAGCGATTCACTTCCGGAGGTTACTTCCCCTAAAGTTTCGCCGTTGGCATCTGCAATGCGGTAATGCTGACGTGGAATGCCTTTTTCCTGCATCACAAAACCAACAAGCTTGCGGCTTACGCCTTCTGCCTTTTGCTTTTCCAACAACGCTTTATCGGTAAACGACTTGTTGAACTTGGTAATCCAGCCTAATCCAGCTTCGATAGGAGATGTAGTGTCGTTAATGTCGTTACCGTACAAGCAAAAACCCATTTCTAACCGTAGCGTATCACGACAACCTAGGCCGCATGGAAGAATGCCATGAGCTTCGCCGGCTGCCATCACTGCATCCCAAAGTTTTTCGGCATCCTCATTTTTAACATACAATTCAAAGCCACCGGCACCGGTGTATCCAGTTGCCGAGATGATGACCTCAGCAATACCTGCCATGCTTCCGGTGGTAAAGGTGTAGTAAGTTAAATCAGCCAGATTCACCTCCGGGCACAAGGCCTGTAAGGCTTCTGCTGTTTTTGGACCTTGAACTGCCAAAAGCGAATAATCATCTGATGCATTATACATCGAAACATTTTCCGGCTTGCGGCTAAAGAACCATTTCCAGTCTTTTTCAATGTTGGAAGCATTAACTACCAACAAATAACGGGTGGAAGAATAACGATACACGAGCAAGTCGTCCACAATACCACCTTGTCCGTTAGGGATGCAGGAATACTGCACTTTTCCATCGGTTAACGCAGCCACATCGTTGGATGTGAGGGAATTGAGAAACGATTCAGCGCCTTCTCCTTCTACAAAAAACTCTCCCATATGGGAGACATCGAACACACCCAGACGCTCACGCACACTTTGGTGCTCGGCTTTAATACCGGAATAACTAACCGGCATATCGTAACCGGCAAAAGGAACCATTTTGGCATTCAATGCCAAATGTTTGGAGTACAGGGCGGTGCGCTTCATGTAATATTCAGAAAATTAACAGATTTTCGTTTCTCAAAAGTAACGATTTGAAACCGTTAGAGTTTTTATTTGTTCTCGTTCAAAATAAGCTTAATGAAACTATCCTATTCCCTGAAAGCTGCTGATATCGCAGAAATTTTAGGCGCAACTTGTATCGGCTCTCCCGACACCCCGGTCAATGGTTTGAACGAAATTCATAAAGTGACTGAAGGCGATGTCACTTTCGTGGATTATCATAAATACTACGACCGAGCGCTGACTTCGCCAGCTACCCTTATTTTAATTAATGCAGAAGTTCCTTGTCCGGAGGGGAAAGCATTGATTGTCACTGACGACCCTTTCAGAGAATACAACAAGCTGGTTCGTCATTTTTATCCGGTAGAAGTAAAACCAGCAGGCCAATATTATGCTTCACCCGAAGCAATAATTGGCGAAGGAACCGTAATCAGAAATGGCGTTTTCATCGATGACAACGTCAGAATAGGAAACAATTGCATCATTCACCCGAATGTGGTGATCTACAAAGGCAGCATCATCGGCGATAATGTTATCATTCATGCCAATACCACCATTGGAGCTGATGCCTTTTACTACAAAAAACGCCCTTCAGGATACGACAAGCTCTTGAGTTGTGGCCGTGTCATCATAGAAAACAACGTAGAAATTGGCGCCAATTGCACCATCGATAAAGGTGTAAGTGGCGACACCATCTTGGGTGAGGGCACCAAACTTGACAACCACGTCCATGTGGGGCATGGAGTAGAAACCGGCAAAAACTGCTTGTTTGCCGCTCAAGTGGGCATAGGTGGAAAAACCATCATCGAAGATGAAGTAACCCTTTGGGGGCAAGTAGGCGTACAAAAAGACATCCGCATCGGACGTGGCGCTGTAGTTTTGGCACAATCAGGCGTCTCTAAGTCAATCAAAGGCAATCGCGTTTATTTCGGAAGTCCTGCCGGTGATGCGAAAAAGCACTACAAAGAGCTCTCTTCACTAAGAATGCTGCCGATGTTGCTCGAAAAGCTGAACTTCAGACCAGCCGACGAAGAGTAGCAGCTAAAGTCTGTATCTTTAGGGCCGATGCTAGTACGCGAAGGCAATGATTTTTTTGTTCGGGGTGTTAGGCTGCTCGATTTGTGCGAACAGTTTGACACCCCACTTTATATTTATGACGGCCACTCGATTGTTGACCAATACAACCGGCTGGCTCAAGCTTTCCCAGGGGTTAAGTTGAAATTAAAATATGCGTGCAAAGCGTTAAACAATGTCAACATCCTGCGGCTCCTTCGAGGTGCAGGATCAGGCCTCGATACCGTTTCCATTCAGGAAGTACACTTAGGATTGAGGGCCGGTTTCACCCCTGACCAGATCATCTTTACTCCTAACGGCGTATCTATTGACGAGATTCTTTCAGCCGTGGACTTGGGGGTACAAATCAACATCGACAACATCTCTATTCTCGAACAATTCGGACATAGGCTCGGTAGCCGTGTTCCGGTTTGCCTGAGACTGAATCCACATATCGTGGCCGGTGGAAACAAAAACATCCAAACCGGACACATCGATTCCAAATTTGGGATTTCTATCCACCAACTCAGACATGTACAGCGCGTGCTTCAATCCACCGGCGTGGTGGTCAACGGCTTGCACATGCACACCGGCTCCGACATTCTGGATGCAGGAGTTTTCCTGAGAGCAGCCGAATTGCTCTTCGATGCAGCTGCTCAATTCCCCGATTTAACCTTCATGGATTTCGGGTCAGGATTCAAAGTAGCCTATAAAGAAGGCGACGTAGTCACTAACATTGAGCAATTGGGGGCAGAAGTATCAGCCGCATTCCAAGAGTTTTGCGAATCTTATGGAAGAGAACTGGAACTTTGGTTTGAACCAGGAAAATTCATTGTAAGCGAAGCCGGATATTTTCTCGTTCGGGCTAACGTCATCAAACATACCACGGCAACCGTATTCATTGGGGTAGATTCAGGCCAAAATCACCTGCTTCGGCCCATGTTTTACGATGCTTACCACGAAATCCTCAACATCAGCTACCCGCAAGGAATTGAGCGAATTTATACCGTAGTGGGCAACATCTGTGAAACCGACACCTTCGGCTGGGATCGCCGCATCAATGAAGTGAATGAAGGCGACATCCTCCTATTCAAAAATGCCGGAGCCTATGGATTTACCATGAGCTCCAATTACAACGCCCGCTTTCGCCCAGCAGAAGTCCTAATCTGGGAAGGGCAGGCTCACCTCATACGTAAACGAGAAACCTTGGAAGATTTGGTGCGCAACGAAGTAGAACTTGATTTTCTAAGACCATGATAGTACGTTCTTATGGCGATGAAATCGGAGAGCGCCAACTCGATCAAATCATTGACTGCCTGCGTAATGGCGGATTAATCATCTACCCTACCGATACCTTGTATGCGGTAGGTTGCGATTTAAACAACCATAAAGCGATAGAGAAACTTCGAATCGTTCAACGCTTGCCGGAAGACTCAGACAAATTCTCACTCATTTGCTCCGACTTAAGCCACTTATCAGACTATACCACCCAAATCGATAATACCGTATTCAAACTCATGAAGCGGCTGTTGCCTGGCCCTTACACCTTTATTCTAAAAGCCAATAACCAAGTTCCTAAGATTTTCAAGAGCAAGAAGAAAACCGTTGGAATTCGGGTTCCTGATCATGGCATTCCACGAAAAATTGTGGAAGCCCTGGGTAATCCCATTCTCGCCTCCTCGGTACACTCCGAAGACGAAGTAGAAGAATACCTCACCGACCCTGAACTGATGCACGAGCTTTACGGCGATGCAGTAGGGATGGTAATCGATGGCGGATATGGCGGCCTCACCCCTTCTACCATCCTCCATTGCGCCGACGACGAGATAGAAGTGATTCGAGAAGGCGCCGGACCCATCGATTTTCTCTGATGGCCCTCACCCTACTTCGGCATACCATCACTGCCGCACCAACTGGCACCGTCTATGGCCAACTCGATGTGGAATTGGCAGCATCAGCCGCAGAAGATTTAGAACTGGCCGTCAGCAACCTTGCTATTCAACCTGATTTAATTATATCCAGCCCGCTACAGCGGTGCTTGAAACTCGCCACCTTTTTATCAGAAAAAATCAATATCCCCGTAGAAACCGACGCCCGATTGATGGAACTTCACTTCGGAGAATGGGAAGGAAAACGGTGGGACGATTTAGCCGGCCCCGCACTTGACTTCTGGATGCAGCATTACGTAACCGTAGCACCGCCTGGAGGAGAGAGCTACCAGGATTTAGCCAACCGGGTGAAAGAAGCCTTAGATTTTTATGTAAATGTAGCTGAAAATCAAGAGGTTGTATGGGTTACCCATCTCGGAGTGGCCAGAGCTGTGAAAGCAATAACAGGCGAATTTTCTTTAGAAAACTCCTTCGGATGGAAGTTGCCATTCGGCACTGCTTTCACCTTGTAAACCGTTGAACACAACGTTGTTCCGTTCGTGTAAGTAACGTTCGCGCAAGCGGAAGATAAATTCCTATTTTCGCGCTGAACTCAACAATCTTTTCATGAAGAAACTTATCCTTTCTGTGGCGCTTGCCGGGATGTTCTGGCAAGGTGCAACAGCCGGCCGCCCTGATGAGGGCATGTGGCTGCCGATTCAAATCAAAAAAATCAGCGGTAAAATGCAGAAAGCCGGCTTGAAGCTAAGCCCGGAAGACATCTTTGACATCAACAAGCCAGGTGTTAAAGACGCTATCGTATCCCTTGGCGGATTCTGCACTGCAGAAATTATTTCGAATCAAGGCTTACTCCTTACCAACCACCACTGTGCCTACGACGCCATTCAGTCGCACTCAACCGTTCAGAATGATTATTTAACCAATGGATTCTGGGCGAAAAACTTATCGCAAGAGCTTCACGTTACCGGCCTTACCGCTTCTATACTCGTTCGCATGGAAGATGTAACCGAGCGCGTAAAAGCTGCAATCAAAGACCTTCCACGCGAAAAACGTGGTGGTGCTCTACAGAAAATTTATCGTGAAATTACCGAGGAAGCAACCAAAGGCACTCACTATACCGCTAACGTTAAGCCTGTTTTCGACGGCAACCAATACATTCTTTCGGTTTCTGAAACCTTCAAAGACGTTCGTCTGGTAGGCGCTCCTCCTTCTTCTATCGGAAAATTTGGTGGAGATACCGACAACTGGATGTGGCCACGTCATACCGGCGACTTCTCCCTGCTTCGCATTTACTCCGGAAAAGACGGAAAGCCGGCAGATTTCTCCACAGAAAACGTCCCCCTCAAGCCTCGCCACTCTTTGGCCATTAACATTACCGGAGTGAAAGAAGGCGACTATACCATGATCATGGGTTATCCCGGTCGTACCAACCGCTACCTCACCGCAGCCGAAGTGGAAGCGAACCTAGAAAATCAAAACCTCCCTATTCAGGATTTGTATGGCACCAAAATGGGCATCTACAAAGCTGATATGGATAAAAACGACACCGTTCGCATCAAACTTGCTTCTGATTACGCTTCAGGTATGAACACCTACAAGTACATGATTGGACAAGCTTTAGGCTTGAAAAAAGGTGGACTTGTTGCCAAGAAACTTGCTTATGAGCAAGAACTCCAGAACTGGATTGATGCAGACGCAAACCGCAAAGCGAAATATGGCAATGTGCTTGCCAACCTTCGTAAAGCAATTAAAGAGGCAGGTCCGGTATTGCGCCAAAGCTTGTACTACAACATCGGCTTACTCGACAATGGTTTAATTGCTGGTTCTCAGCAAATGGGGGCCATCAAAGCCATTCTCGATGAGAAAACCGTAGATCAAGAAAAACTAAAAACAGAGGTAGAGCGCCTTAAAGGAGAACTCGACAAATGGTTCAAAGACTATGTAACTGCTACCGATGAGAAAGTTTTCGCCGCTCAACTCTTCAACTTCTACTCGGAAGTAGATAAGTCTTTCCATCCTGCCATGCTGGAGGAAATCCTGAAAACCTACAAAGCACCTAATGCTGAAGCTGCATTCGCCGCTTATGCGAAAGATGTTTACAGCAAATCGGTACTGGTATCACGTGCTCGTCTCGAAGCATTTCTTGCCAACCCAACCAAAAAAGCATTGGACAAAGACCTGGGATTGAAGTACGCCAACACCATTCTTCCAGACTTCATGAGCCGTGTGGCGCCGATGTCGGGTAAAGTGAGAGGTCCTATTGCCGCTGAACGTGAGCTATTGCTCGAAGCGATGATGGCCTTCCAACCAGAGCGCGACTTTGCTCCAGACGCCAACTCTACCCTTCGTCTTACCTTCGGTAATGTGAAGCCTTACTTTCCTAAGGATGGCGTTTTCTACAACTACTTCACCACCGACAAAGGAATCTTAGAGAAAGAAGACCCTAAAAATGAGGAGTTTATCGTTCCAGCGCGCGCCAAAGAACTTTTAGAGAAAAAAGACTTCGGACGTTATGGCAACAACGGCGTACTCAACGTTGGGTTCCTTTCAAACAACGACATTACCGGTGGAAACTCCGGCAGCCCGGTCATGAATGATCGCGGTCAGTTGATAGGCGTTGCCTTCGACGGTAACTGGGAATCGATGACCGGCGACTTGATGTTCTCGAATGAAGTACAAAGAACCATCTCAGTTGACGCTCGCTATGTACTTTGGACTATTGAGAAGTTTGCCGGCGCCAACAACCTCATTGCTGAAATGAACATCGTGAAAGATGAGCCCGTATTAGAGGCCCCTGTAGCTCCAGTTGTTCCTCAAACTCCTGCTCCAGCAGATCTTGAGAAAATGCCGAAAAGACCTGCTAAAGCTCCAGCTAAAAAGAATATGACGCGTAAATAATCCGTCATTTCAAGTTCAAAATTCAAAACAGCCGTTATTGCCCTTCAGTAACGGCTGTTTTTTTACCCATTCACTTCTATTCCCAAACAACTGAAAGTCCTATGCGCCATTTCCTTCTTTTTGTTGCCCTCTTACTTGGTAGCGGCTCTTTATTCGCTCAAACCCTCATTTCCGGACAAGTTTTGCATGAACGCAGGCAAGAACCGCTGGCCTTTGTGAATGTGGTAGTACCCGGAACCAAAGTAGGCGTACTCACCGACATCGACGGGCGTTTTCGGTTACAAGTGCCTGCCGGACAGCAAGTGGTGGTCTTTAGCTACTTAGGTTTTGAACCCTATCGGTTAGAGTTGAACACGCCTGGGATTAACCCCACCAAGTTGGTCATTGCCATGAAGGTAAAATCGCTGGCTTTAAAAGAAGTAGTGGTAAAAGCAGGTGAAAATCCGGCAGATTTATTAATCAAAAGAGTAACTGCGAATAGAAAGCAAAACAACCCTTCCAACCTCGGAAGCTTCAGCTACAATTCCTACAACAAGTTTACCGTGCTGATGGACACCAGTCGCATCAACCTGGACGACACTTTAAAAAGGTCGAAAAAAGACACCACTAAAATGGAGGTAGACTCAAGCCGGTTAGAAATTCGTGATATGGTAAGAAAGCAGCATTTCTTCCTCACCGAATCCATCACCGAAGTCAAGAAAAAAGGAGGCGCACAAAACGAAAAAATCCTTGCTTCTCGAATCTCTGGATTTCAGAACCCCATTTTCACCCTAATTGCCACCCAATTACAATCCTTCAGTTTTTATGAAGATGACATTGCCATCTTCTCCAGCCGATACCTCAATCCCGTTAGCCCCGGCTCCACCAAACGATATTTCTTTCATTTAGAAGACACCTTATACCTCGACAAAGACACCGTATATATCATCAGCTTCAAACCGAAGAAAAATATCAATTTCCAAGGAATGAAAGGGCAGTTATTCATCAACACCGATGGATACGCCATTCAAAACGTGATCGCAGAACCCTTTGAACAAGACAAAGGACTGAAAGTAAAAATCCAGCAGAAGTACGAAAAAGTAGGCCGACAAGCGTGGTTTCCTACCCAACTCAATACCGATTTGAATTTCGGTGAAGTAGTAAGAATCAACGACAGCAGCGGTTATGCCATAGGAATTGGAAGAAGCTACCTACAAGAAATCCAAATCAATCCGGAACTACGAAGAAGAGACGTAGGCATGAATGGCACCGAATACGTGGATAAACTTGCACCAAACGAATCGGAATTGTGGAACAAATACCGGCCGGATACCCTGACCCTTCAGGAAAGACAGACTTATGTGTTCATGGATTCCATTGGGAAAGCACAAAAACTCGATCAGAAAGTAGGCTGGTTGCTCACCTTAGCCACCGGCCGGCTGCGCTGGGGCTACGCCGACATTATGCTTAAAGACCTCTTGAAAGTCAACCAATGGGAAGGCATACGACTTGGCCTAGGCTTGCAAACCAACGACCGCCTGAGCAAACGCTTCTACGTAGGAGGCTCAGCAGGCTGGGGATTGAACGATGCCATCTGGAAATACAGCCTGGAAGGCGGCCTTCACTTCGACAGAAAGAAAAACTTCAGCCTTATTTATCGCCACGCATCCGACCTATTCGAAATCGGTGGAAATCAGTACTTCAACAAACAACTATCGCTTATAGCAGCAGAAAACCTCAGGGAAATCTTCACCCGCTGGTTCGATTATACCAAAAGCCACCGAGTAGGCTTCCAGTTTTTGAACCAACGCAACTGGAGTGGCGAAGTCTTTTATGAAAATCGAAGACACACCCCTTTTTCCTTCAACCCCTACACCTTTACCAATGGGAACGGAGAGGATGTCCGCCCTGCCGACTTTCAAGAAGCCGGCATCAAACTGCGCTACAGCTTCCGCGAGCGATACCTATCTACACCAAACGCCACCCTGTCATTGGGCAGCAAATACCCCGTGATTTGGGTGAATTACCTGCGTAGTCTGAATCAAGCTGGTGGCGACTACGAGCGAGTTGATTTTAGGTTGAAAGACGACCTCCCCATTCGCCATGCCGGAACCCTGCGTTACATCCTGAGCGCAGGAATAGCCAATGACCACAGCCCACTACAACGGCTGTACTACCTACCCTCCGTTTCGAACGACGAGTTTACACTCTTTATTCCGGAATACTTTCAAACCGCCGGACCCAACGGCTTTGTTGCTAACCGATTTGTGCATGTGAATTTGAACTACAACTTCGGTCGCTTCCTCAAGAAAAACGCTTGGGTGAATCCTCAGTTTGGCTTAATGTTCAATGCCGGCTGGGGCGAACTCACCACCCCAACTCGACACAACGACTTCCCATTACCCTTACTCGACTACCAAAAAGGCCTCTTTGAAACCGGTGTATTTCTCCATGATATAATGCAGAAAACCGCCCTACGAGGCTACGGATTCGGAGTTGTGCAGCAAATGATCCCCGGAATGCCTGCACGCACCTTCTTCCGCATCAGCATCAGCCAGACCCTCTAGGCTCAAATACAAGCAGCCCAATCAACTTACACAAACATCCAGTAGAAACACCGAGACAACAAGTCGGACTATTGGGAAACTAGGTCGGACTGCTGGAAGAACAAGTCGGACTATTGAGAAACTAGGTCGGACCACTAGGAGAACTGGTCGGACTATTGGGAGAACAGGTCGGACTAATGGGAAACTAGGTCGGGACACTGGAAGAGCAGGTCGGACTATTGGGAAACTCAGTCGAGCCACTGGAAGAACAGGTCGGACTATTGGGAAACTAGGTCGGACCACCGGGAGAACAAGTCGGACTATTGGAAAATTAGGTCGGGACACTGGAAGAACAAGTCGGACTATTGGGAAACTAGGTCGGGACACTGAAAGAACAGGACGGACTATTGGGAAACTAGGTCGGACCACTGGAAGAACGGGTCGGACTATTGGGAAACTAGGTCGGACCACTGGAAGAACAACTCGGACTATTGGGAAACTAGGTCGGGACACTGGAAGAACAGGTCGGACTATTGGGAAACTCAATAACACGATTGGGCAACTCGGTAACACCACTGTACCCGACAAGGGAACAACCCGGGCGCACGCAGCAACACATAAAAAAACAGATTCGAAACAACCTCATAAAGGCGCTCAAATTGGGCGCCTTTATATTTTTCGACCAATGCGAAACCCAGCCATTTCCCTACAAAATCCCGCCATTGGCCACCGCTACCCCCAACAAGCCCCTTGTTCAATCGCTATTCTCCCTGCTATCTTTTACCCAGCAAACCATTACAACACATGCAAATCCACCATCAGATACAACACAGAAAGCGCCTTTGGTTAAAAGAGCAGTACAACCACTCAAGCCATTTAACCAAAGTAAGTTTGTTCAATCAACCCGACCTACCACAGCAGGCTAAAAAAGAGACATCACCCATAAAAAACGAAATCCGGTAGTTTGAATGGCGCAAAAGGACAACCGGGAATAAATAGCTGAAAAAGTAATAATAATGGCAAAAAATAAAACGATTGTTGTAGAAGGCACAGAAATAGCCGTACAACAAAACCAAGACGTTGAATATATTTCTTTAACGGATATAGCCCGATACAAAGACGCGGAGAACACGGATACAATTATTCAAAATTGGTTGCGAAACCGAAATACGGTAGAATTACTCGAATTTTTGGAAATCATGTACAATCCCAATTTTAAACCCCTCGAATTCGAGGGGTTTAGAAAACAGGCGGGGTTGAACAGCTCTTGGTATTGGCCAATATTGAAAGCATGAATACCGAATTTATAAAAATGAACTTACCCCAGCGTGAACGATTAATCAAGCTAAATAAAATAGCCATCAGCCAGATGAAAGCCCTAATTGGAGCCCCTCCAATCAAAAAACTAAAATATAACGGGTAACAGTAAAATATAAACAAACTTAAATAGGTCTCATTCCAAAGAGATGAAAATTAAAGACACTCGATAATCTAAGCACATTAATTGTAGATGGAATTCACAATGTGCCAATATTTAGATGGATATATCAAGCAAGATCTCCGAGTTGAATTTCATTTACTAAAAGCAATAAAAGAGAGGTAATGAAAATCATTCAAGCAGCTACAGAAAGTCGGTAAATCAGGGATTCATGATAGCTTCTTTATCCAAACCAAAAGCAAAACACTATGGAATTAAGCCAAATTGATAATATCAAGAATAAAATATTCACAATTAGCGGTATTCAAGTGATGATTGATAGTGACTTGGCTGAACTCTATCAAGTAGAAACTAAAGCACTTAATCAAGCTGTAAAAAGAAATCTTGATCGGTTTCCAGATGGATTTAGATTTCAACTTAGCGACAAGGAATTTATGGAACTCAATTCAACTCCTGAACGAGTTAGTTTGAGGTCACAATCTGTTACCTCAAACAGCAGGGGAGGCAGAAGATACAATCCTTATGTATTTACAGAGCAAGGTGTTGCCATGCTTTCAGCAGTCTTAAATAGCCATGTAGCCATACAAGTAAGCATTCAAATCATGCAGGCTTTTGTTGCTATGCGAAAATTCTTGCAGGATAATGCCACAGTTTTCCAGCGTTTAGATCAAGTTGAATTAAAGCAAATCAAAACAGATGAAAAAATTGAGCAAATATTTAACGCTTTAGAAGCTGGAAGACCTAAACCCGATAAAGGCATCTTCTTCGAAGGACAGATTTTTGATGCCTATGTATTAGTAGCCGATATCATCAAAAAAGCCAAGACCGAAATTATTCTCATTGACAATTATGTGGATGAAACCGTACTGAC
>JAIXUI010000088.1 GCA_027484125.1 Bacteroidota bacterium
GCCATGGGGCGCTCCATCAACTCAGTGGCTGCACAACTTACCCTGAAAGTTGGCCTCGGCAATGTGGCCGAGACCGCCCGCAAGCTTGGCATTAGCACCAAACTCGATACTGTGCCTGCCATTGGCCTTGGCGCAAACGACGTCAAGCTCTTCGATATGGTAGGCGCTTATGCCGCCTTTGTCAACCAAGGTGAATGGATTGAACCCATGTTCATCACCCATATTACCGACCGAAATGGAAAAGTTATTGAAGAATTCAAACCCCAGCGCAGACAAGCTGTGAGTCCCGAGACAGCTTATCTGATGACCTATATGTTCAGAGGAGGTTTGGAAGAACCAGGAGGAACCAGTCAAGCCTTGTTTGGCTACGAAGTGGGCAATTTCAATGAAATGGGTGGAAAAACCGGAACCTCCCAAAACTATGCGGATGGCTGGTACATAGGAGTAACCAAAGAATTGGTCACCGGAGTCTGGACCGGATGTGATGAACCCCGCATCCGTTTCAGGAACTCCGCCAATGGGGAAGGAAGCAAAACAGCACTTCCCGTTTATGGCGCCTACATGGATTTGGTGTACCGAGACCCCGCATTAGGCATTAAGAAAGGATATTGGCCCAAGCCAACCGTTGAAATCACCAAACCGTGGAACTGCCGTACTCCTTGGCAACGAGCAGCACCCGATAGCATGGCTACCGATTCCCTCCCTCCTACTGACGAGAATTACATCCCCGACGAACTCCCTACATCGGAAGAAGTTACCCAATAATAGCATGGAAGACCAAGCATTACTTAAAGCCTCCATTCAGGCACTCGTTTTCTCTTCACCTGTACCTATTGGCCCTGAAGATTTAGCTGCTGCCTTAAACAAGCATTTCGAGCTCACCCTTAACCCTGATGAAGTCAATGAGTTAGCTGCTCAATGCTCAGCAGATTTTGAAAAGGCAGGCCTAGGTTTCGAATTGGTATTTACCGGTGGAGGTTATCAGTTTCTAACTCGACCCGATTTGCATGAAGTGGTCTCAGCACATTTACAACTTCAATCAAAAAAGAAGTTATCGCAAGCGGCTTTAGAGACGCTATCAATTATTGCTTATCGCCAGCCGGTGACCAAGTCGGAAATCGAGTTTATCCGTGGAGTCAACTGCGACTACGCCATTCAAAAGCTCCTCGATCGCCAGCTTATCACCCTCAAAGGCAAGAGCAATGGCCCAGGCCGTCCCGTACTTTATGGCACTTCAGATTTCTTTATGGATTATTTCGGTATCAATACCTTGTCAGAATTGCCCCAACTGAAAGAGATTCAGCCACAAGACAATAGCATTGGCGAACCACAAGCCAATTCATGAAGCAAAAACTCAGTAAGGAAGACCGCTACAAAGGCGTACTGGGCTACTTCGAGCGCGAACACCCAACCGCTGAAACAGAGCTGCATTACCGCAATCCATATGAGCTGTTGGTAGCAGTCGTATTGTCCGCTCAGTGTACAGACAAACGCGTCAACTTGGTTACACCTGCCCTTTTTGAGCGCTTCCCGGATCCGCAATCATTGGCAGAAGCCGATGAAACCATCATTTTTCCTTACATCCGATCTGTTTCTTACCCTAACAACAAAGCCAAACACCTGGCAGGTTTAGGGAAGATGCTGGTGCAAGAGTTTGGGGGCGAAGTACCTGCCACCCAAGAAGCCCTACAAAAGCTGCCTGGAGTAGGAAGGAAAACAGCCAATGTTATTGCTTCGGTAATCTATGACATCCCAGCGATGGCAGTGGACACCCATGTATTTCGGGTATCAGCACGCATTGGCTTAACTTGGCGTGCAAAGACACCCTTGGAAGCAGAAAAGCAACTCATGGTACATATACCAGAGCACTTGGTAAACCGGGCGCATCACTGGTTGATTTTGCATGGTCGATATGTTTGCTTGGCAAGAAAACCCCATTGCGCCCAGTGTTCCTTGACTGAATGGTGTAAGTATTACGAACAGCAGTTGAAAAAAGCAGAAAAGAAATAAGGATTAACCAGGCTTAATCTTGAATAGAATCCTCTATTTCAACTTTTAGCAGGTTCTACCAGTTCAATTGGCAAACCATCAGGATCGGCAAAAAACGTAAATCGGGCAGCGGTGTAAGGATCAATGCGGACAGGTTCAACATCAATACCATTAGCATGCAAATGAAGCACTACATCGTCGAGACTCACCACAGTAAAAGCCAGATGCCTTAACCCGGCTGCTTCAGGCCAAGCCACCCGAGCAGGAGGATTGGGAAAACTAAACAACTCAATCAGATATTTCCCATTCAAGGTCAAGTCGCATTTCCAACTTTTCCGGTCGTTGCGATAAACCTCATTTAACACCTCCAACCCCAAAATGCGCGTGTAAAAATCTTTCGAACGAGCATAATCAGAAGCAATGATGGCAATATGGTGAACACCTTGAAAAACAGACATCAAACAAAGATGGAATTTAGGTTTGAAAAGAAAAAACAGATTACTACCTTCGCAGCCCTAAACAAACCCACACGTCGTGAATACGTTAAGTTACAAAACTGTCTCTGCCAACAAGCAAACTGTTGTCAAGAAGTGGTATCTGATAGATGCCGAAGCAGAGATTGTGGGGCGCCTGGCGGCCAAAGCAGCATCCGTGCTGCGCGGCAAGCACAAGCCTAGCTACACCCCACACGTAGACTGCGGAGATAATGTAATAATTATCAATGCAGACAAAGTTCGATTCACCGGAAACAAAATGAATGAGAAGACTTACTTCTTCTATTCAGGACACCCCGGTGGAAAACGCCTGGAAACTGCCAGGATGTTACTCAACCGTCGCCCTACTTATGTAGTAGAGAAAGCGATTAAAGGCATGTTGCCTAAGAACAGCTTAGGTCGTGAGATTTTCCGTAGCCTTCATGTATATGCTGGCCCGAATCATCCACACGCAGCACAGACGCCTGAAGTTCTAAAAATTAAATAATCCCGGCCATGAGTACTACCCACACCATCGGACGTCGTAAAACCGCAATCGCGCGTATTTACGTCCAGCCGGGAACCGGAAACATCACGGTGAACGGTAAACCTTACACCGAGTATTTCCCGACCCTGATCCTCCAAAAATTGGTTCTTAAGCCGTTTGAACTCACTTCTACGCTCGGCACTTACGACGTAAACGTGAATGTTATCGGCGGTGGCATTACTGGCCAGGCTGATGCTGTTAAGCTAGCCTTGGCACGTGCCCTCGACAAAATCAATCCGGAATTCCACTCTGCACTTAAAGCAGAAGCGCTCTTCACCCGTGACCCACGTATGGTGGAGCGTAAGAAATTCGGTCAGCGCAAAGCGAGAAGAAGATTCCAGTTCAGCAAACGTTAATCCGGCAGGAGGACCCTTATTATGTCAAAAGTTACCTATCAGGAATTGCTCGAGGCCGGCGTACATTTTGGTCACCTCAAGCGCAAATGGCACCCGAAGATGGCTCCGTACATCTTCATGGAGAAAAACGACATCCACATCATCGACCTCAACAAAACTGTGGTTATGTTGGACGAAGCAGCTGCGGCTGTTAAATCCATCGCCCGTTCTGGTCGTAAGATTATGTTCGTTGCCACGAAAAAACAAGCTAAAGAAGTTATTTCCAGTGAAGCTAAACGTTTGGGCATGCCTTTCGTTACAGAGCGCTGGTTAGGTGGTATGCTTACTAACTTCGCAACTGTTCGTAAATCCATCAAGAAGATGACCAACATCGACAAAATGGAAGCGAATGGTACCATGGCTACGCTCTCTAAAAAAGAGCGCCTTATGATTCGTCGCGAGAAAGAAAAATTGGAGCGTGTACTTGGTGGTATTAACGACCTTGCTCGCCTCCCATCTGCGCTCTTCATTATCGACATCAAGAAGGAGCATATCGCAGTGAAGGAAGCACAACGCCTTAACATTCCAACCATCGCCATGGTGGATACCAACTCTGACCCCACCCAGGTTGATTTCGCTATCCCAGCCAACGACGATGCTACCAAGTCTATCAACCTCATTACCAGTGTCATCTTCAAAGCCATTGAAGAAGGTTTGGCTGAGCGCAAAAACGACAAGGAAGAAGAAGCAGAAGGCGCTGACATCGCTGAAATGATGCCAGAAGCAGTTGCAGAAGTAGAAGCTGATGCAGCTCCTGCAGTTGAAGATGCTGCTGAAAGCGACTCCAGCGAAGAAGCTACCGGAACCTCCGAAGAAGCTACAGAAGCTTAACATACAACGGGGGTTGAATTCAAATCAACCCCCTTTTTTTTGTCTAAACTTTCAATTTACCCAATACCATGAGTACAATCACCGCGTCTGACGTGAACAAATTGCGCCAGCTTACCGGCGCAGGGATGATGGACTGCAAAAAAGCCCTCACCGAAGCCAATGGAGACTTCGAAGAGGCTGTCACCATTCTGCGTAAAAAAGGCCAGAAAGTTTCTGCCAACCGCGCCGATCGTGATGCCAAAGAAGGAGTAGTTATCGCTCGTACCAACGCTGAAGGGACTTTCGGCGTGGTAGTTCGTTTGAGCTGCGAAACCGACTTCGTTTCTAAAAACGAAGATTTCGTAGCCTTCGGTAACGCTATCACCGATGCAGCTCTCGCAGCTTCTGCTACTGACCTCGACTCTGTCCTCGGTCTTACCATCGAAGGCGGCGTGAAAATCGGTGACAAAATCGATGAGTTCGTTGCCAAAATCGGAGAGAAAATCTCTATCACCGAATACCATACCCTTACTTCTGACTTCGTTGTGCCTTACATCCACATGGGTAACCGCATCGGTGTTTTGGTAGCATTGAACCAAAAAGGAGACGCCCAACTTACTGCTGGTAAAGACGTTGCGATGCAAATTGCTGCAATGAATCCAGTAGCGGTAGATAAAGATCAAGTCGATCCTTCTATCGTTGAGCGTGAAATCGAAATCGGAAAAGATCAGGCTCGTCAAGAAGGTAAACCGGAAAACATCGTTGAGAAAATTGCTCTTGGCAAACTCAATAAGTTCTACCAAGAAAACACCCTGCTCAACCAAGCATTCGTGAAAAATGGTGAATTAACCATTGCGAAAATGTTGGAAGGTGTTTCTGCCGGGCTTACAGTAAAGTCTTTCGTACGCATCGCCTTAGGCTAAGTCGAAATTTCCAAAATTTACCCACCCGTTCTCTCCGGAGAACGGGTTTTTTTGTGCCTAAAAATTGGCATCTTGCGGCCGCAAATTCCCGGCAATGAAATACAAACGCATCTTACTCAAACTCAGTGGTGAATCGCTTATGGGCGACAAACAATTTGGTATCGACCAGGCTCGTATTGACCAATACGCGCAGGATATTCTACAAATCGTAGAAAAAGGAGTAGAAGTAGCCATTGTGATTGGTGGCGGGAACATCTTCCGCGGTGTCCAGGCAGAACAAGCCAACCTCGACCGTGCACAAGGTGATTACATGGGTATGCTAGCAACTGTGATCAACTCCATGGCCCTGCAAGGGGCGCTTGAGAAGGTAGGAATTATCACCCGCCTGCAAAGTGCCATTAAAATGGAACAAATAGCCGAACCTTTTATCCGCCGCAAAGCCATGCGTCACCTTGAAAAAGGCCGTGTAGTCATCTTTGGTGCCGGTACCGGAAACCCGTATTTCACTACCGATACCGCAGCTTCACTTCGCGCAATCGAAATAGGAGCCGATGTACTACTCAAAGGAACACGGGTGGATGGTATCTACACCGCCGATCCGGAGAAGGATAAAAGTGCCACTCGTTATGACCACATCAGCTTTGAAGAAGTTTATGCCAAAAACCTCAATGTGATGGACATGACGGCTTTTACCCTTTGCCACGAAAATAAACTCCCTATAATCGTGTTCGATATGAACACACCTGGCAACTTACTTAAACTTGTAGAAGGAGCCTCAATGGGAACGCTCGTTAGCTAATTAAACCAACAGATATGAACGAAGAAGTCAAGATGTACCTCGACGATGCCAAAGACACCATGGAAAAGGCCATCGTCCACCTACAAAATGAACTTGGAAAACTCCGTGCTGGTAAGGCCTCTCCGGCTATGGTAGATACCCTTCGGGTAGATTACTATGGCACCCTCACCCCTATCGGTCAGGTTGCCAATATTTCTACTCCTGATGCACGCACCATTTCCATCCAGCCTTGGGAAAAAAACATGCTTACTCCTATTGAGAAAGCTATCGTAATTTCCAACTTAGGCCTTACTCCCACCAACGATGGTCAACTGATTCGCATCAACATCCCACCGCTTACCGAAGAACGCCGTAAGGACATCTTCAAAAAGGTAAAAGCTGAAGGCGAAAACGGCAAAGTTTCAATCCGTAACATCCGCCGCGATACCAACGAAGCCATCAAGAAAATGCAAAAAGACGGCTTACCTGAAGACATGGCGAAAGATGCAGAAGCCAAAGTTCAGGTGCTTACTGATAAGTATATCGCCAAAGTGGACGAGGTTCTGGCGGCGAAAGAAAAAGAATTGATGACCATTTAATGGCAGACATGCAGCAAGCCCTGCAAGTCGGACAGATTTATGTGATTCACGTCTGGAACGGCTTCGAGGAAAGGCGACAGCGCCTCGAAGCCGATTTCCGGGCTCATGGTTTGGAATGGACCTACATCCTGGAAGGAGATATCGCTGACCTTACCGAAGAAATTCTCACCACTTGGTTTGCGCCACCTTTCAACATTCCCTCAGCTGGAAGCTCTTGTGTTTACAAACATTTACGCGCTTGTATGCGGCTTCTAGAGAGCAGCCATCCCAATGCTTTAATCTTTGAAGATGACGCGATTCTCGCTTCAAACTTCAATGCTATTTTCAACCAAAGCATTCAGGAAGTAACCCATCTCTCAGCAAATATCCCATTATACATTTCATACGAAAACTCCGGACTTGATTTTATACCTGCTTCCGAGCAAGTTCCGGGTCAGGTGCTTTATGAACGAAAAGCCGGCAGATGTGCAGGAGCTTATTTAATTAATCGTGCCTTTGCATCACTAACCTTGGATTACGCAAGAAACATCCGATGTAGCAAAGCCATCGATTGGGTACACAACGATTTATTTGCCCAGCACCCTGAGATAAA
>JAIXUI010000031.1 GCA_027484125.1 Bacteroidota bacterium
ATTCATTAAAAACGCCGCGCTCTTTGCAAAACCATGGCGCCCTTTGCGTGAAACCCCTTGAATCTCTCGCAAAGACACCAAGTCGCAAAGCCATTCATTAAAAACGCCGCGCTCTTTGCAAAACCATGGCGCCCTTTGCGTGAAACCCCTTGAATCTCTCGCAAAGACGCCAAGTCGCAAAGCCATTCATTAAAAACCATGTACCCCCCGTGAAACCCTTGTGGCCTTTGTGATAACGAGCCTGTCCCACCTCTATGTTCAATATAATAAACCCACAAAAAAGCTTCGAGGCCTTTGCGAAACCATAGCGCCCTCTGCGTGAAACCTCGCAGTTCTAAATCACCGTTGGCTCATACTCCACCGCCTTCCCAGGAAAATCCGTATTAAAATGCAGCCCCCGACTCTCCTCCCTCAACTTAGCCGACTTCACAATCGTATAAGCCACACTCAACAAATTCCTCAACTCCAGCAGCGGCACCGACAACGTCGTAGTCTTATACATCAACTCCGTTTCCCGGTAAATCAACAGCAAGCGCTCCAGCGCACGATCTAAACGCACATTCGTGCGAACAATCCCCACATAACCACTCATAATCGCCTGCACCTCCCGCCGGTTCTGACTAATCAGCACCAACTCCGGCGGCGCAGCCGTGCCCGCATCATCCCAATCCGGAGCAGCCTCACAAAACGGAATCGCCCGGAAATCATCCCCAATATCACGCGCTATGCGGTTAGCAAACACCAACGCCTCCAACAAACTATTCGACGCCAACCGATTAGCACCATGCAAACCCGTGCTAGAACACTCCCCACACGCATACAAATGCCGGATTGAACTACGCCCCCACAAATCCACCTTAATTCCACCCACCATATAATGCTGAGCCGGCACCACCGGCACCATCGCATGCTGCATATCGATGCCAATACTCAGACACTTCTGATAAATATTCGGGAAATGCGAACGCATAAAGTCCACATCAATCGACCTGCAATCCAGCCACACATGCTCATCACCAAGACGCTTCATCTCACTATCAATCGCACGAGCCACAATATCCCTCGGCGCCAGCGACTTACGCTTATCATACCGGTGCATAAACTCCTCACCACGTCGATTCTTCAACACCCCGCCATACCCCCTTACCGCCTCCGAAATCAGGAAACTGGGAAACTCACCAGGGTTATACAACGCCGTTGGATGAAACTGGATAAACTCCATATTCTCCACCCTCGCCTTTGCCCGGTACGCCATCGCCACACCATCGCCAGTCGCAATCAGCGGGTTAGTAGTAGAAGCATACACCTGACCAGCACCACCAGTGGCCAAAATAGTAATTCTCCCTAAAATCGTATCCACCGCACCAGAGGCCGTATCCAGCACATACACGCCATAACAATCCACCTCCTGGCTGCGCTTATTCACCTCAACCCCCAAATGATGTTGAGTAATCAGATCAATCGCGAACTTATGCGACCACAACGTGATATTCGGCGATTGATACACCTGGCTCAACAGCGCACGCTCAATCTCGAAACCCGTCATATCCTTATGGTGCAGCACGCGGTGAGCCGAGTGGCCGCCTTCGCGCGCAAGGTCCCACTCACCATCAGGCGTTTTATCGAAACGAGCGCCCCAATCAATGATTTCTCGAACCGCATCAGGGCCTTCTGTCACCACCACCTTCACCGCTTCCGGCATACAGGCGCCATCACCAGCCTCCTCCGTATCCGCAATATGTTGCGCAAACGAGTCCGCCTCCATGCGCGACACCACCGCCACGCCCCCTTGGGCATACTTCGTATTCGATTCATCCTCATTCGCTTTGGTAATGATGCAAACCGAACCCCGTTCGGCCAGCTTCAACCCCAGACTAAGCCCGGCGATGCCGGAACCAACCACTACGAAGTCAAAATGGTATCTCATGTTATATCTTTTTTTTCTTTGGGCCTGCCCCTGCGCCAGCCTGACGGCTGCCGCAGGGTCGGGCTGTGTGGGGGTTCCGTACGGTTTCAGGCCGAACACCCCATAAAAACTCCGAACAAAAACGCCACGGCCTGAAAACCGCACCGCCTTCGGCGCCCCTCCCATCCCTCAGGCAAGGCGTACCCACAGCGCAGTGCGGAATACGAACACTACTCTTGGGGTAACTAAATAAGGTCAGGAAAAGCATTTCATTTAAATATCAACATCTGAAACAAGAAAAACAATCTTTATATTCAAATAAAATTGGGCCGAAAATATAATTGAAATAAATTGATAGATACATTTTTTAAAATTCATCAACTTACGATATCAAATTTGCCTTTTATTTCATTCAAAAAATAACTCGTTTTCGCTGCAGTACTCATAAACTCTTCAAATACCTTTAATGGAACATCCTTAAATTTAGCAATCGCTCCATGATGAAATTCTATTTCTAAAACATGTAAAACCTTATCATATCCAATAGAAGCAATACTCGAAGAGGACACAGGAACTCTAAATGTTTCTCCACTGTAGTCCTCAGAAATTATTTCAATGAGCTTCTTTCCCAATTCTGTTGTATAGTATTTTTGATTTTTGCTTCTCAACTTGTCGGGAGTCGTTTGTTGTAGCCATCCAAATTCCAAGAGCACTTTAATATGACGGTTGTAGTTCTTAGTGTTTTTGTAAAGTCCAATCTTATCAAATATGCTGTCACTTGATTTTGGCTCTAAACAATAGCTCAAAATCTCATGAATCGTTCCTTTAACGTTTTGTTTAATGGCGTCCCTAACTTGAACTGTCAACTCAGAGCTTAAGAGCCTAAGATATGGGTTAACATCAGTCATATAATTGATTTTAAGCACTTTATCTTCGTCTCTTCTTGCTTCAACTTGAGAGCCTAAGAAGGCATTTGCAAGTGGATGTATAGTTAACGTACATAAAAAATAGGCATTGTTTTCATCCGTCTCAAAAACAGGTGGTGGAGAGCCATTTTCTTCCATACTCCTATGAATCAGCGGCAGCCCAGTTCCTCTTCCCTCGGTTAGTTTCAATTCTTTCAAAAAACTTCCAATCTTTCTATTTCGGTAATCTCGAGCTACTACTCGTTGTTTTTTCAGCATAGCTTGATTAACAGGTGGCATAGGACCAGGAAAACTGAGTATTTCAATTCTATTTGGATGAATTTGAATCTCAACAGGATTTTCACGTTCATAACTTTTATGATAAACAGCATTGACAACTGCTTCTTCTATAGCCTGAAAAGGATAATTGAAAAACCTTATAGATTCAGCTTGATTTGGAGATTTAACGACCAATTCCTCAATAACATTAGCTTGAAAATACTGAATAACGTCTCTAATTTGCTGGATAATAGAACCTGTAAATATTTTTTCAGTGTAGTCTTTTCCAACTTTATTAGCATGAATTATCAGCTCAATTCTTGCACCCGGGAAATATTTTTCGGGATGCTCATTAAACAAAAGTAAGCCAGCGTTAGTCGGTCTCAATAGTTCGTCAGAGCCTTTGGCAATCATTAAATGCCTGCATAATTCGGAGAATGGCATTCTCGTACTTTCCTCATACAAAGCGCTCATCACCTCTTTCAAATAGTTTTGCATCAAGCGCAAATTCAAATCATCTAGTTTTGCGACTTGGTTAATCCTGTCATCAAAAGGAATTCGAGCCGTGAGCTCAATAAGGCGCCTTTCGTCATCAGAGCTCTCCTTAACTTTTACTGTAGTTGAACCTCTTTTTATATACATTGCCCGCTCTGTTTTTTTCTCACTTAAACTTACTGGAGCTTTATATGGCCTATTATCTCCTGCAGGGGCAAAAACAATGAGAATATGCTTTTCATTAATAAAATAAGGCTGAAAAACAGGAACATAAACTGGGCTCAACTTATAAGCTAATTCAATCTATTTTTTCTGAATAGCATCCAACTCTTGCACATCTAGGCCAATGGGAGGCAATTTAGCTTTTCCATTTTCTTCTTCAACCCCAATGACCACATAACCTCCGTCCCAATTATTAATATCATTGGCATAAGCACATAATGAATGATATCCTCAGGATTCCATCCTTTTTTTAACTCAATCCGATCCCATTCAACCGTATTGCCGTGAAGTAATTCCTCTACATTTATAGGTAATGCCATAGTGTTTTTTACGTACTAAGTTAGAGTCTATTATAAATCCAATTTTACTTTGCACAGATTAAAAGAACAGCCGTCCTTTTGCCAGCAACTACATTCTAAAGACGGGTAATTTCATAAAATTGCCCGTCTTTGAATAATTCAGGCAGTGTTTTGCCCTATTAATGCTTTTAAGACTGCTAAAAGGCCTCATTTCTGACAGTCAGTAACAAATGAATGGGATACGCCAACAATAGTTTTACTCCCATAAAAAGAAGCCCTACACCACTTCCCAGACATCCTTACCTGCAATGAGCGCGGCTAAGTCACCATTACCCTTGCGGGTGCGCTCTTCCTCAATTTGCTGATTCACCAGCACCTCATAGGTCGGGCGAGTTTGTTCGAACAACACCCCTACCGGACGAGGAAATCCGGAAACTTCCACCCCATTTTCGGTATGTGAGATCTCCGGCATATCGAAAAAGCGGCTCAGCAAGGTAGCTTTCAGGTAGTCGTGCTCGTCGTGGACCAACAAATCCGCAGCCGACCAAACTTCACCCAACTGCACCACCTCCGGCTTCAACCCATCCAAACGAATGCCCTTGTCTTGGTTCTTTCCAAAAATCATCGGCTCGCCATGCTTCAAGAAAAGCACCGTATCGGGTTTGGTTTCCTTTTCAGTGAACGCGAAGAAAGCCCCGTCGTTGAACACATTGCAATTTTGGTAAATCTCCAGAAACGACGTTCCACGATGCCGATCCGCACGAAGCAGCATTTCCTGCATATGCTTAGGGTCACGGTCTAGGGAACGGGCAACAAACGTAGCATTAGCACCCAAGGCAAGCGCCAATGGGTTAAATGGCTGATCAGTAGAACCATAAGGCGTACTCTTGGTCACCTTGCCCAGCTCAGAAGTAGGCGAATATTGCCCTTTGGTAAGTCCATAAATCTGATTGTTGAAAAGCAACACATTCAAGTCCGGGTTGCGTCTCAGCATGTGCAAGGTATGAGCAGCACCAATAGAGAGTCCATCACCATCACCGGTGATCACCCAAACACTCAGTTCAGGACGAGCCAACTTTAAGCCGGTGGCCACCGCAGTGGCACGTCCGTGAATGGAATGCATCCCATAAGTATCCATGTAGTATGGGAAACGCGAAGAGCAGCCAATACCAGAAATGAATACGATATCTTCTTTCCGATGACCCAATTGCGGCATCACCGTTTGCACTTGCTTTAAAATGGAATAGTCACCGCAGCCGGGACACCAACGCACTTCTTGATCGGAAGAGAAATCCTTGGCAGTGAACACTTGTAAACCCTCAGGCTTATCGGTGAGTAACTCTTGAATTTTGGTGGTCATGGGCTTTTATGATTGTTGGACAAACGTCCTATTTAAACAGAGGTAATTATTGGTTTTCATGCTTTCATTCTCATTATTAAAGTTTGAATCCAGTTATTAAACCGTGGACACTTTTCAATAATAGATGAAATGCCATTTTCTAAAGCAATCATACTTCCATACAATGGCTTTTGGTAATGGGGAATTAGCTTCTCCAAGCGCTTGGAAGGAGCAAATTCCGGACGGTCGTTAATCATTTCGGGATTAGGAAACTGTTCGATGGTTGCTAACAGTTCCTTCCGATTTGATGGAGGTAAATCAGGAAACAACTCATTGAATCCATTTGGTGAGGAAAACAACAATCCCTCAAATTCATGTAGTTGGATATACGGAATAAATCGATCGTCTTGAATATCTTCCAAGCAACCCTGCTCAATTAAACTGACTTTCTCTTCCGCTGTTCGGAGCGTTTTTATTTTTTCATAATTCGGAAAATCGTTTCTCAATCGGTAGAAATCTATAAATGAAGTAACGATTAAGTCTTCCTTTCCACTTAATAATTTTTGGATATAAGGTTTAAATCTTGCCAAATAACGAACATCGCCCCCTTTATAGCCAGGGCTGGTTTCTATGGTAATAGTTCTAACGTTACTGATGCCGCGATCTAACAAATAGGGATAGATAACATTAGAAACAAACTCTCTTTCGGTAGCTCCTTCCACCAAGATATTTAAAACCCTACTCATGAAGTACCTCCTAAAACATTCTTGCTCCACAATTCTCCTAAGGCATATTCTTCTCTCCAATTTGCAAGAGAGGCTTCGTTCAGCCTGTTGAACAAGGTTTGGTTATCGCCTCTTTCAACAACAATGATATCATCAGCGGTGAACTGGTCAACAAGGTTGATGGATTGAGTAGAAATGATAAGCTGTGATTTACTTGCAGCACTTTTAATCATGGCTGCCAATTTCTGAATTGCAAAAGGGTGCAATCCTAATTCAGGCTCATCAATGATAATGGTACTGGGCAGTTGAGGTTGCAATAAGAGTGTTGATAAACCAATCATTCGCAAAGTACCATCAGAAAGGTTGTGGGCGGAAAAGAGTTTATCAGAGCCTTTTTCCTTCCATCTCAAGAAAATTTGCTGTGGATTTATCTCATCAGGAACCAGATAGAATTCTTGAAAAAATGGCGCTACAGATTGGATAACCTTGGTGATTATTTTAAAATGCTGAGGATTAGCCTGCTGCAACCTGTAAAGGAATGAAGCTAAATTTGAACCATCTTCATGCAGACAGGCATAATCGGTGGTTTCACAAGGTTGTTTAATTTTCGAATTAAAACCTGTATCATGAAAATGAAAAACCCTGAATGCATTGAACTGAGCACTAAGTTGTTCACTTATTTGGCTAGCGTTGTTCGTTAAATTACTTTCAAGATTACCACCTGCACTAATTAAAGTACGGCTTAATTCACCTTCAGGAGATTGGTAAGCGTTGTATTCTTCCGAGAAAATCAAGCTTCCTGATTGATCAGGAACCATTTTAAAAGAGTATTCATTCCTCGATTCGTCATCGAATACTATTTTTCCCGCTAGAAATTCAGACCTTTTTATTCCAAAATAAAGGAAGCTTTCAGCACGCCCATTTCTATTGATATGTAGCTGCAATTGTTGCTCGTAAAGTTTATTCAACAGCTTAAAAAAGCTTATGAAATTACTTTTCCCCGCACCATTAGCTCCAATTAAGACATTTATCGGCTTTATCAGGATTTCATTAGTCTCCCGAATGCTTTTAAAGTTTTGAATTTTAACGGAATAAATGCCCATAATGGAAGTATAACCTAAAAGGTACTTTTAGAATTCTTAGGCATTTACCGAATTCAACTCTTTCAACACTTCCCTCACCTTGTCTTTGATTTCGGTAGTGGTAAAGGGTTGGCCCTGAATTTTATTCAGTCCTTGTGCTGGCACCAAAAACTGGTCGCGAATTACTTTAATGAGCTGACCATTGTTCAATTCCGGCACCAAAACTTTCTCGTATTTACCAAGAATTTCACCCAGATTACGAGGGAACGGATTGAGGTAGCGCAAATGCACATGAGCCACTTGGTGACCTTCTTCCAGCAAATCGGCAACAGCCGCTTTGATGATGCCATAAGTTCCACCCCAGCTTAGCAACAACAGCTTTCCGGACTCTGGCCCTTGATCGACTGTTTGCAAGGGAATATTTAGCGCAATACGTTTCACCTTTTCTGCACGGGTTTTCACCATACGCTCATGGTTTAGCGGGTCGTAGCTGATGTTTCCGGTGACATCCTCTTTTTCAATGCCACCAATTCGGTGTTCTAAGCCTGGCGTTCCGGGAATTGCCCACTGACGTACCAGGTCATTATTTCGCTGATAAGGCTTATGACGGCCACCATCAGCTTCAAGCTTAGCAAATTGCACCTTAATTTCCGGCAAATCATCCGGAGCAGGGAAACGCCACGGCTCAGAACCATTGGCGAGATAGGCATCGCTAAGGAAGAAGACCGGCGTCATGTGTTCCAAAGCAATTCTAGCCGCTTCAAACACCATGGTAAAGCAATCTGAAGGCGTGCAAGGCGCCACCACCGGAATAGGCGTTTCACCATTTCTTCCATAAAGCGCTTGAAGCAAATCGGCTTGTTCGGTTTTGGTTGGCAAACCAGTAGAAGGGCCGCCACGCTGAATATTACAGACTACCAGCGGCAATTCCAGCATAAAAGCAAGTCCTAGCGCCTCTGTTTTGAGCGCTACACCAGGGCCGGACGAAGTGGTAACTCCCAAATGGCCGCCATAAGCAGCACCGATAGCCGAGGTGATTCCCGCGATTTCATCTTCCGCTTGAAAAGTGCGGACATCAAAGTTTTTGTACTTAGAAAGTTCGTGGAGAATATCCGAAGCAGGCGTGATAGGATAACTACCAAGAAATAATGGTAAACGGGCTTTTTGTGAAGCCGCCACTAAACCAATGGCCGTAGCTTGATTACCCATAATCCCGCGGTAGCGGCCCGGTTTCAACTTGGCGGGAGCAATCTGGTAACGGTTTGGAAACAATTCGGCCGTTTCTCCATACGCCCAACCTGCATTGAGCACCTTAATATTGGCTTCAGCGATATCCGGTTTCTTGACAAACTTGGATTTGAGCTCCTGGATAGTATTTTCCATGGGACGGTTGTACAACCAATACAACAATCCTAATACGAACATATTCTTACTTCGATCGATTTCCTTGGTGCCCAAGCCGCTTTCCTTAAGCGCTTCCCGGGTCATCTTGGTAATGTCTATTTCGAAAACCTGGTAAGACTCAACGGTTCCATCTGTTAAAGGATTTCGTGCGTCATCCAAACCAGCGAGGCGGAGGTTTTTATTGTCAAAACCATCCTTGTTGGCGATGAGGGTTCCACCAGGCTTTAAATGCTTGAGGTTGGCCCTTAAAGCCGCCGCATTCATCACCACAAGGACGTCGCAAACGTCGCCAGGATTATGGATGGGCTTGCTGCCAAAATGAATTTGGTAGCCTGAAACTCCGGCAATAGTGCCTTGAGGGGCACGAATTTCCGCCGGATAATCAGGGAATGTGCTTAAATCGTTGCCAAAAAGGGCAGTGGTTTGGGTAAACTGCATTCCGGTAAGCTGCATTCCGTCGCCGGAATCGCCGGCAAACCGGATGGTTACCTCGTCAAGTTGGGTAGGTTGTGAAGCCATGCGGCGATAAATCTGAAATATAGAACCGTTCAGCAGGGCTGTTGGTTCATGCGGCTGCAAAGTTATGGTTAAATTAACCTCAGCCTATCAGCATGTTGGCCTTTCTGGTTATCTCCGTAACCAATTTTTCTAGTTGAAGGGCTTCATCTCTCACCACTCGCAATGAGTCTCTTTCCTTGCTGCCCTCGGGCAGTCGGTCGGAAACTGATTCTGTTAGCGATAAGATGGCTGTAATCGGTTTTCTGATTGGATCAGATTGAAGCCAGGCAATTTCTAATAGCTGGTTATTTTGTCGAGTAAGCTGTTGCTCTACAGCTTTCTGACTGCTTACATTTCTCAGATACAGCACAATTCCACCAAGGGTAGGAATATCTTTACAATTGGACGCAGACACATCAAGGTAAACCCAGTTTCCGTTTCTATGAAGATACCGTATTTCAAATTGGTCAATATTGCCGGGCTTTAGTTTAAGCTTTTCAAACCGAGTTTGCCATTCAGATAAATACTCCGGAGGCAATCCTAACCCAAAGTAAATGCCAACCAAGTGATCCGGTTCTGCTCCTAAAACTTCACGGGAAGCAGGGGTACAAAGCGAAATCAATCCTTCCTCGTTGAGCACCAAGGTTAAATCCTGATGTTTTTCGATCAGATTTTTTAAGTATTCCTCTCTGTTTTTCAAGTGCTCTTCTTCACGTATTCTGGCGCTGATGTCGATGGCAACGCCGCCAATCAAGCGTGGACTAGAAGTTTCATTCAACACAAATTGATGCATCAGCCAGGCAGATTCAAGCTCTGTTCCATTTCTAAAAATCATCAATTCCTGGTCTGAACCTCCAGACTTTAGGAGTTTCTCAAACTGTTTTCGCCAATGTTGCGCCTTATGGTCAGGAAGAAACTCCCAAATAGGACGTTCATCTTGAAAAGGGTTAGGGACATCGCCACAGAATAGTATGCAACTAGGGCTACAAGCCCTAACTGCTCCCCTTTCGTCCAGAATCCATGCTGGCGCCGGGCAGTGACGCATAAAGGATTTTAACCGCTCCTCTGACTCCTTCAAAGCTTGTATAGCCTGAACGCGCTCTGAAATATCACGATTCACTGCTAAAACACCATTAGACTGTCCGTTATCGTCCTTGATGATACTTACTACGGCTGAAATATGATGAAGTTTGCCGTAGCGGTCTCTTTGCTTGACTTCCCCACTCCAGAAGCCTGATTTCATGAGCGTTTCGGCACTCTCCTCTTCGGATGAGCCTTCGCCAAACTCTGTAGGCACCATTTCGCTGATAGGGCGTCCCATAGCCTCTTCTGCCTTAAAACCATATAAATTTTCGCAGCCTTTGTTCCAATACGCTATGTTGAAATTAAGATCAGTTGCTATAACTGCATCTGAAACATGATCGAGCAATTGAGCCAACATACTCGTCTTCTCCAGCAACTTAAGCCTTAATTCTTCCGCTTCTTTGATGTCATTAATCAAAGTATGCATGGCATAAAAGCGAACTACCTCGCCCTGTTCATTGATTTTCGGCCTGATGCTGGTTCGAAACCAAAGTTTACGCCCATCCTTACTTAAATCGCAGATATCGCCTGTCCAAGGTTGTCCGGTTTTTATAGTATTCCATAACGTTCGATAAAAATGCTCATCTTGAATTCCGGCACTCATGATAGTGTGCTTTTTACCGATTAATTCGTTTTTGGAGTATCCACTTACTCGAAGAAACCCTTCATTAGCATCCACAATGTAGCCAGATTCATCGGTAGCAGTAATGAGATTGGCTTCATCAAGAAACTTTAAATAGAATGGGTCCCGGAATGGCATATGCGAATATATCGCAAATAGTATGGCAGGAAAATGTTATCTAAAAATGTAAAATATATTATTTCAGCACAGGAGCCTTTAAAACAGGCTCAGAATTGGTATCCCATTGATGCGCCATAAACGCAAAACACAAACTAACATAAATAATTGGCCCGGTTGGGAGCTGCACAATTAAGCCATTGGTGTAGCTTGCCACTGCCATCCCCCAATACCCCCCTACCAAGGCTGCAATTTGTAATCGCAGAGATTCATCTTTAATCCGCCATGCTCGTATGCTGATGGCTACCCCTATGTAGATGAATACAGCCAAGTAAATCCATAATCCTATAAACCCGGTTTCCATATAAATCCGGGTATAATGCCCATCAGTACCGATTTCTGCGAGGAAGGTTCCCGGATAAAAACGCTTTCCCCAAAATCCGGCACTTCCAATGCCACCACCGATAGGCTTATCAGCGAGAAATGCCTTCAATGCTACTTCTCTATTTTTTCTTACCAAGAAAGAAGGGTCATCGCTAGGATTTAGCGCTGTTCGCATTCTATTCACCTGGTAGTTGCTGTTCATGATGGTGGTGTATTTCAAAAACACAAACAAAACAGCCCCTATACTGATGCCTGTAATGAGTAGTTTGAACTTCTTACTCATAAACAGCATGACCAGTCCGGCTAAAGCTGGGATGACCAACGGCCCACGAGAACCCGATATAATCATCCCATACAAGCATAAAACTCCGCCAAGGGTGTAGATTATTTTTCTGGAGGTTGACTCCTTTTCCGCCAATGCAAAGACCAGATATACAAACCCTAAATGGGCTTGTGAAGCGCCAAACTGAGCGGCATCGGTGAAATAACTGAACACCCTTAGCTTGCCGAATAATATGTGTGTGGTGTAGGCACCGGCATCCAACCATGCTTGCTCTGTTTTGCTTACTCCAATAAACAACTGCTTGATCCCCCAAAATGAACCAAACACCTCAAATGCAAGGGTGATCATCATCACTTGATGCAAATGGCGCTTATCTCGCATGTTGATGAAGATGAGCGGAGTAATCAGGAAAGAATACAAGGCTATTCCCCTCATGGCATAAAACCAAGCTTCCACCGAGCGTGAAAGCGGGTTGGCTATCATCAGAAACACCCAGACCATCCACAAGGCCCAGGCATTGGTAAGCCCATTCTTGGCAGGTTTAAGGTCCATTTTCTGCCATTCTCGGAAGAAATACATCAGCCACATCAAAATGAGGAGAATGTCAACCACCAATCCGAAGGGTATGGCGGGTGCATAACGACCAAAAAATGGAATGATAAATCCCAGTATCAGAATCGTATAGATTCCAATGCTAAGATTAAAAAACAACTTGTACAGATACCAAGCAATAAAGGGCAAACCGATGTACAAAAACGGCATCAGCGGCCCGCCTTTGGCAGCAACGCCACCAGCGAGCACTGCTAATATCAAGCAGCCTATGATGGGTAATACAAAACCTGTAACCTGGCGAAAACCAGATTTTAGCAACGATTTTAAAGTCCCTAGTAACACCTCAGGGGCCTAAAATAAACGATATGAGCCGTTAATGAAAAGCCTCAGCTTTCTAGTTCCCAGGTGGTACCTTCTTTACCGTCTTTCAGTTGAACGCCTAAGGCTTTAAGCTCGTCTCTAAGAGCATCTGAGGTTGCGAAGTCTTTACGTGCTTTGGCCTCAGCGCGTTGCTGTACCAACATCGCCACAAGTCCATCAATCAAGGCTTTTCTATCTTGAGCGGTAGCTTCTTCTTCTAAGCCTAATACATGCTGACACATATCACTAAAGTGTGACTTCAGCTCTTCAAGGTCAGTAGAGGAAATAGTTTCCAATCCGGCTTTCACTTTATTCACAAAAGTGACCCCCTCAAACAGGTTGGCCAGCAAAAGTGGGGTATTAAAGTCGTCAAGAAGGACATTCAAGCCACTTTGCTTCCAGTCAGCCACGCTAAATCCGGAAGTTTGACCAGAAGCTGTGAGTGTATCCAAGGTATTGAAAACCCCCATCAAACGCTTATAGCCTTTCTCCGCAGCCTGCAAGGCTTCATCCGAAAAATCGAGAGTAGAACGATAATGGGCCTGAAGGATAAAGAAACGGATGGCCATTGGGCTATACGCCTGGCTAAGCAGCGGATGGTCGCCGTTAAAGAACTGCTCCAGTGTAATGAAGTTACCCAGCGATTTACTCATCTTCTGACCGTCGATGGTTATCATGTTATTGTGCATCCAATATTTGGCTGGTGCATGACCGAGGCCAATTTCCGCTTGTGCAATTTCACATTCATGGTGAGGAAACTGAAGATCCATGCCACCCCCATGAATATCGAATTGCTTGCCGAGGTACTTGGAACTCATCGCTGTACATTCTAAATGCCAGCCGGGGAATCCGGAACCCCAAGGCGAATTCCAACGCATGATGTGTTCAGGCTCTGCTTTTTTCCACAAGGCAAAATCAAGGCGTGAACGCTTTTCTTCCTGACCATCTAAAGCCCTTGTAGATGCGCCTTCAATAAGGTCTTCGATTTTTCGTCCTGAAAGTTGGCCATACCGATGATTTTCAGCGTATTTCTGAACATCGAAATAAACTGAACCATTGGAAACATAGGCGTATCCTTTTTTCAGAATCTCTTGAACCAATTCAAGCTGTTCTGGAATATGGCCGGTAGCGCGTGGTTCTATGCTGGGAGGCAGGTTGTTGAGGCGGTGCATGGCCGCGTGATAGCTGTTGGTATAAAACTGGGCCACTTCCATCGGCTCCAACTGCTGTAAACGCGCCAATTTGCCAATTTTATCCTCACCGGAATCGGCATCCTGTTCTAAGTGACCGACATCGGTAATATTACGGACATAGCGAACCTTATAACCAAGGTACTTCAAGGTCCGATATACTACATCAAAGGTGAGTGCTGAGCGGGCATGTCCTAAATGTGGATGCCCGTAAACCGTTGGTCCACAGAGGTACATGCCTACAAAAGGTGCATGTAACGGCTCGAAAGCCTCTTTTTCTCTGCTAAGGGTATTATAAACGAACAACCGTAAGTGCGACATACCGCAAAAATACGGATTGAATCAGCTTAAAGACTGATGTCTTTGATATTGAGTTTTAAAGTTGTTTGTCCGCGCCAGGTATTTTCTTCGATGGTGTAGGCGATATCGAAGGGAATGCCTTTGGTAATTGCCATGTGCATGTTTTTCATTCCGAAGGCAATGGCCTGGAAAGAAGGCCCTTGTTCCTGACGAAGTTGTAGCAGGAGGTGATTTTCTCCTACAATTCTGGCCATCCCAGGCTCGCAAAACACGCCTTCAGTTGCAAAAACCGGCGTCATATTCCCTGGCCCGAAAGGAGCAAACTGACTGAGTCGTCGGAAGAACTGTGGACTAATCTGGGCAAATTTCAGCTTCATGTCCACATCTA
>JAIXUI010000143.1 GCA_027484125.1 Bacteroidota bacterium
ACATAAAAATCCGTTATAGAGGCAGATATGCGACTGCCTAAACTCAATGCTCGACCGTCCCACCTCGATGTTTGACCGTCCCACCTCAATGATTGACCGTCCCACTTCAATGTTCGACCGTCCCACCTCGATGTTCGACCGTCCCACCTCGATGCTTAACTGTCCCAGTTCAATGCTTGAGCGTCCCACCTCAATGTTCGACTGTCCCACCTCAATGCTCGACGGTCCCACCTCCATGTTCGACTGTCCCACCTCCATGATTGACCGTCCCACCTCAATGCTCGACCGTCCCACCTCGATGTTTAACCGCCCCACCTCGATGATTGACCGTCCCACCTCAATGCTTGACAGTCCCAGTTCAATGTTTGATCGTCCCACTTCAATGCTTATCGACTCTGTCCCATTTTATGTTGTTCAAGGTGAGAGGCATGGAGGGAATGAAAAAGAAGTTGATTCCCGCTACTTCACCCGGTATCTAATGCCTAAATAGAACTCCCGGCCGCGGGTTGGACCCCAGACGAAGGAGGTGTCGAAGTAGCGTCCGAAGGGGTCTTGCCAGCCTAAGATGGGCTGTAACTGCCGGAAGTCGAAGAGGTTCTCGCATCCGGTATAGACTTCCCACTGCTGGAAACGGTAGGTGATTTGCGTGTTTATTATGCTGTAGGTGGGCGAGGTTGAAGGGCGTTGGTAAACTTCCGGATTTAAACGAGTGTCGGGTAATCGTTGTGAGCCATACCAATGCGCGTTGATATCGAACTGGAATCTCTTGGATTTAGGCTGAATGCTGATAGCGCTCATCACTTTGTGACGGGGATTGAATGGAAGCTCCTGCCGATTTTCACTCACCATCCTATAAACTTCCACCCAACTATAACCTACTTTCCATTCAACCAAGTCTTGCCAGCGCACAACCCCTTCTACCTGAAAACTTTCGCTTATACTTTGCCCACGGAAATTAGTGATGATGGCTTTAGTAGGATCACTGTCATAATCAGGAAATACCTGATTGCTGAACTCCGTTCGGTAATAATCGATGCTCAGGTACCCTCCTAAAAGTTTATCGAAGAAACTGTACTTCTGGGTCAGGTTAATGCCCGCATTAACGGCTTGCTCAGGCTCAAGTGCTTCGGCGAAGAGGAGGTTGCGGGAGCTCACTAACAATCCGATGTTCTCACTGAACAGGTTTACTGTACGCCAGCCTGTTCCAATGTTGGCACGAACAATCGTTGTAGGAGTTAAGTCGTATTTAAGCAGGGTACGTGGCGTTATAAAAGTGCCAAACTGGTTGTGGAAGTCGGCGCGGAGGCCGGTAATCCAGCTTAGTCTGTTGTTCAAGAGCCGCCAGGTATGCTCAGCAAATACGCCGGGGATTATTTCTTCACGGCGATAGTCTCCAGAGAAGGTGCGAGCGAGGTCGTTATTGGAGAAGGCGATGGTTTCATTCAGCTTCAGATAACGTAAGCTCAATCCTGACTTTAGGCTACCATTAGAATGGTTGAATTCATGCTGCAAATTGAGGTAACCATTGACCTGTGCGGCTTGGTAGTTAACGGTTCCAAACCAAGCGTTCTGTTGCTGTACAAAACCAGAAGCAAACGCGGTGATTTGTTGGACATCGTTAAAACGAAAGGAAGTTTTGCTCCAGAATTCCGGCTGACTAAGTTTCACCCATTGTCCGTAAGAAGTAGAACTGCCTCGGTCTCGATTCGGATCGAAACGCGTTTGACCGCCGACGCGCTGTTCGTGCAACATTCGAAAATTAACCTGACTGTTCCAGCCCCAGTTTTTTTCTTGTCCATACTTCCAACGGTTGGTAAACAAATATCTCGTAAGTAGTGGGAGATCTAAAAATCGATCATCATCCCGATCGAATCGGGCAGCGGGAAGTACTACATGCAAAGCACTGAGGTTACTCCAGCCTTCTTTCTTGAATGCGTAATTGAAATTGACATGCTTTTCCTGAAAGTTGTTGACATAAAGGTTGGCGAAAAGCTTGTCGGTTTTGTCTGGCGATTTAGTTTCTACATTGATTTGTCCACTGATGCTTTCAAACCCTTGCAACACGCTGTTGGCTCCTTTGGCAATGAAGATGTTTTCAACCAAAGAACCCGGAACACTGCTTATTCCATAGGTATAAGACAAGCCTTGGATTAGCGGAAAACCATCGATCAACACCTGATTATATACTCCTGATAATCCTAAAATCCTCAACTCTTTCGCATTGGTGATAACATTAGTTACTTGTGGCTGAACCGTTGACTGGGTTTCAAAACAACCGGCCAAATCACAACAAGCGGCCTTCCCCAGTTCAATGCGGGAAATTTGTTCGGTTTTGATGGGATTGAGATCGGAAATGCGGACACCTTCCTGTTGAGCTACCACTTGCAATTCCCTGATTTGACGGGTAGAGCGAAGTCGTATAGTAAGCGGATCCTGAAATGGTGGCTGAATCGTGTCGGAAGAAAAGCCGGTCGCGCTAACCACAAGGGCCTGTTTCGACTCTAGGGGTTTTAAAAACTGAAATACTCCGAGAGAATCTGTATAAACAACTTGAGAAGTACCCAGCCAACGAACAAAAGCACCTGCCACCGGCTTTTGCTGGCTATCTAAAACCTTTCCGGATAGCCATTGAGCAGAAGCGCCATTAGTAAGAAATACGATTAGAAATAGTGCAATAAAAAAGGAGTAGCGGTGGCGCATGCTTCCTATTTAACCACCTGATAAGGGCGCTTATCTGGATTTTCACAATCCGGTGTAGCTTGAATGGCCGCGGCAACAGCGGCTTCATTGGTCTGGGATGGATGATAACGCACCTCAAACGTGGACTTGGGGCCTTGCTTTAACACTTTACAGGAAGCCACTCCCTGTACAGCAGTTACGTTAGTAGAAATACGCTTAAGGTCGCTGGAACAGGTAATGCCCTTTACTTTCCAAATGATTACCCGAAGACTGTCAGAAGGAGCAGCATTTTCTTGAGCTACTACGCCAAGTGCACTTCCAAAAAACAAGCTAATGGCCAAGGTCAATTCTTTCAAGTACTTCATTTTAAATTGATAAAGTCAAAGTTAAAGGGAAGTCTCGAAAATTACGGATGTACTAAGAACACCACCAAGGAAAAGCAAGCACCCTTTGCTCCAGTATTATCCAAGAGTCGAGGTTACAACTAGGGTTAAATAAATGATTGATTCAAAATACCAATCAAAACAGCTTGAGGTATTCATCAAAAAGAAACAAACGGTTTTTACTTTGCCCTGTCATTTCTTTGAGCAACTTGTTTTGTATTTAATGCTCCTAGCTTGATTGCAGCAGTTACTTTAATCATGTCGATTTTTATTATCCGAAAGTAATTTAACGAAAGTACTATTTTACCTTACATCCAATAAAGTAAAATAAGAGTAATGTTATTTTACTTTCACTTGTTTAAAAAGCGAATGTTAGACTAGTTTGAATTTGATTCATGGCATGTCAAGTTGCTCATGATACACTTGCCAACCATTTGCAGAGGATTCACTACGCTACTTTAGCGACCAATGCGTGAAAACCCTATACGAGAAAACCGACAAAAAAACATTGCGCCCTCCGCGAAACCTTTAGCCACCTATGCGTGAAAAATCCGTGGTATCTCTCGCAAAGTCGCCAAGCCGCAAAGTCATTTATTAAAAACCTTGTGCCCCCTGTGAAACCCTTGTGGCCTTTGTGATAACGAGCCCGTCCCACCTCAATGCTCAATACAAAAAACCCACAAAAAACCTCCGTGGCCTTTGCGAAACCACTGCGCCCTCCGCGTGAAAAATCCTCAGTCTCGCCCGCCGAACAGCGCCCCTACCAAATCCCCGAACGTGGTTTGCAACCCCTCTCGCTTGCGACTGATCAACGAATAATCCGCCAAAGCGTGAAGGATAAACTCCGCCCAAACAGCCTCCTCAGCCTGGGCCGTCTCCGGACGGTACTGCTTCAAAACCGCCCAAAGTCCACCAACCTGTTGCAAGTGCTTGCGGAACGTATCATCTTGATCATGGCTCAGCAAAATCAAATCATGGTCATTAAACCACTCGATAATGGCCGCATATGGACTCACATCCTGCTTCTTTTTCAACTTTTCAGGACTCGGAAAATATCGCGCGAAAACAGTGCGAATCGCAAGCCGCTGAAGATTCCGGGCTACATTAATCGCGCCCTCCTTCTCCCCTTCAAAAACCAACTCCATCTTACCGGTTAGCGCTTGCAGCGTTCCACTAAGATCTGAAATGCGAGCTGAAGTTTTCGTCCCACCGGCACGCAACATCCTTCGTTCTGCCGTACTCACCAAACATTCATAAGCCGAAATGCTGAGTCGGGCCGAAACCCCACTTCTTCCATCCACTTGCTCATGATGACGAGCCTCAAAAGCCACCTGCTCCAGCAATTCACTCAACAAAGCAGGCACCGAAACGCGCTGCTTTTGCTGAGGATGTAGCTGAGCCTCCTGTAACGTAATCTTCGCCGCAGTTTGGATGTCCAGGGGATAATGCGTCAGAATCTGACTTTCAATCCGATCCTTCAGCGGCGTTACAATAGAACCACGCTGGGTATAATCCTCCGGATTCGCAGTAAAGACAAATTGAATATCGAGCGGGAAACGAAGTTGAAAACCTCGGATTTGAATATCACCCTCCTGAAGAATATTGAATAAGGCCACCTGAATCCGTGCTTGTAAATCAGGAAGTTCATTCAACACAAACAACCCACGGTGAGCACGCGGGATAAGCCCAAAGTGAATCACACGCTCATCAGAGTAAGGCAGACGAAGATTAGCCGCCTTAATAGGATCTGCATCCCCAATAAGGTCAGCCACCGTTACATCCGGCGTAGCCAGCTTTTCAATCAGTCGGTCGTTGCGATGAATCCAGCGGATGCGAGCCTCATCTCCGTCGCGAGCCAGGATATCCTTCGCCTCCCGACTTAACGGCAGAAGTGGATCCTCCATCAGTTCACATCCTTCAAGCGCAGGCATCCACTCATCCAGCAATTGCAACATCAATCGCGCTAGACGCGTTTTGGCCTGACCACGCAAACCCAGCAACAGCACCTGATGACGTGCCAGAATCGCTCTTTCCAAATCAGGAATCACCGTATCGTCATAGCCATAGATGCCCTCGAAAGAAGGCCTTCCCGACTGTAGCCGGGCGATGAGGTTGTCACGAAGTTCCTCTTTTACGGACCTTGACCGATAACCGGAAGCTTTCAAGGCTCCCAAGGTGTGGATGGTGGGCTGGATCATAGCAATTAAACAAAGAAGTAATCGCTAAGTTGAAGGATTCGCAGATTGTTTGGCTAAATGCTCTTGATAAATTTTTGTACTTGGTAAATGATTGGCCTTCAACTTCAGCTGCGCCATTAGGGCGGTGGTAAGAATACGTTTCCCACGAGTTTCTGACGTTTTTGCCGTAAAAATCCATTCCAATATACCGCGCCTTGCCGAATTGGAAAACGCTTCAAAATGCGCAAGTGCCGGCGGATAATCATTCAATGCCGCCATTAAATCGGATGGAATCTCCAAATTATCCACTGATTCCAACGCGGTCCAAGTGCCGGTAGCCTGAGCAAGAGCCACCATGTTTAGACCAGGCTCCTGCATACGTCCACTTGCCATCAGCAAAGCCACCTTGTCCTTGTTGACCTTACTCCAATTACTCTTGGGGTTTCGAGGCGACACCAACACCTGATGACTAAGCTCATCTCGCTTATTGGGAACACTGTCAATCCAACCAAAACAGAGCAATTCATCTAACGCCTCCTGATAAGTTATAGAAGGAATACCACTCCCTTTTTTATAAAAAACCATCCAAAAGCTACCATGAGAAGCGTGATGGTTGGTTAACCAAAACCGTAAATCGTCAGGACTTTCAAATGCCAAACATGGGAGCCCTTTATGAGTTTCTAACATAGCGGATAAGTTGAAGCAAGCTAAGAAATAGGCCAATCACAAAAAACACCAACGTAATTTTACAGCATGTACGGTACGTTGAAAGCGTTGCACATCATCTTCATAGTCACCTGGTTTGCCGGATTGTTCTACATTGTAAGGCTATTTGTTTACTACGCAGAAGCGCTGGAAAAGAACCAATCAGACGAGTGGAAAGCCCAATTGCTCTTGATGCAGAAACGCTTATGGTACGGCATCACCTGGCCATCTGCCGTATTGGCCACTACCATGGGCCTCAGCTTATTGCAGTACTTCACCCCAATCCCAACCTGGCTATGGCTCAAGTTAGGCTTTGTAGGCGGACTGCTCATCTACCATGGCTATTGCCATGTTTTGTTTCGCAAACAGGCAGCCGGTGCGCGTGGTTTCAGTTCTATGGGCTACCGAATTTGGAATGAACTCGCTACAATTTTCCTCGTGGCCATTGTGTTTTTGGTAGTGCTGAAAGATGGCATGTCCATGTTAAATGCGCTGGCCGGCTTGGTCGCCTTTGGTGCCATTTTGATGTTAGCAATCAAGCTGTATAAAAGAATTAGAGAGAAGAAGCAGACTCCGTAGATTCACGCTCAGCTTCAATTAACAAACAATTGCCTGTTGATAGGTTTTGCGCGAAGTCAATCATCATCAATAGGAAAAGAATAGGCCAAGACAAGCATAAAATCAGCATTCCGACAGCCTTCATCCAAAGATTTCCGTGCACCAACACCAACAGCCAACTATTCAACCATTCATTGGAAAGAATACCGGCTGTACCATACGTAAATTTTCGGGAAAGAATCCTCCATCCGGCTTGCTGCAACTTATCTACAATTTCATCAGGCTGGTAAATGCGTTGACGCCTCTGTATAGCCTCATAATCCGGCCAACGCTTGCGCAATCGTTGGTAGAAAGCCCCTATTTCACGACCATGAACCGGCACATAAAGCAACAACCTGCCACCCGGTAAAACCTGCTGAGCGAAATTTCGCAGCACTGCTTGATCATCGTCACAATACTGCAAAACCCCGATACACAACAAGAGATCTGCCTGCTGTTCGAGTTCGTAGCAATCGGCTTGCTGATGGATTAAAGAATGTGAAAATGGATAATGCCGAAGATACGCCTTCGCAAAATCAATATGATCCTGATGCCGATCGACTAAGCAGAAATGCAAATGAGGAAAGCGAGCTGCCAAGCCCATGGAATACTGACCTTCTCCGAAGCCAACATCTGTCACAATAGCACCTTGTTTCAGCCTTTCCATTTGCTGAACCACAGCAGGATAAACCTGCCACTTATGCAAATGAACCAACCAATGCGCGCCATAAACCAATCGGATTAGCGAAGGATTCCGCATCAGCCAAGCAGGGTAATGGTGATGATAAAGGGTGGTACGGGACAAGACGTGTAATGATAGAAAGGGTTAATAAATATCTGACAATAACTCTTTTGATAACTCAAATAAAATCCCGCAGACAGTTAAACTATGGGCACGTTAGGGAATTGATTTACAATCATAACGATACCCAACAACTGTTCTACGGGATGAAAAAGCTAAATCGAGTTTATTATAATCCACCTATAGGTTGAATTACAATAAACACTAGAGAAACCTCCCTACAACCTCACCATCACACTACCCAGCACATTCGTGCCTGCCTGTGGGAAAACAAAGTTATAATTGGCTCTGCGGCTGCCTTCAAACCAACCATAGGTATAGCCATTCGGCGCAAAAATTTGGTTGGTAAGGTTGTTCACTTGAACCCCAAATCTCAATCCTCTTAGCCCTAAAAAAGCAGGAGCCTCCCAGCTCATTCTAATATCCAGCACCGTAAATGCATCCAACATTCGGTCTGCCGAAGCCGTATTATCAAGGTATTGAGACGATACATGACGGCCAACCAATTCAGCAGCAAATCCATCAAATGGCATCCATCGAACACCTAACATAGCCGTAATCGCAGGAGAAAATGCCAAATCAACCCCATGGTGCTTCTTCACCAATTGATTTCCTAAATAGTTCCAGTCTGCATCAAACTTATCGGCAAACTCATCAAAGTGGCGAATCTTATTTTCGCTGAAAGTAGCATTTGTGAAAGCTGTTAATCGCTTGCTGAAACGGTAATCAGCCTGAAATTCTACTCCCGCACGGTAGCTTGAACCCACATTGATCCGGTTGTAAGCCCCAACATCATTGATAGAACCGTCATTAACCAATTGATCTACATACTCCATCCAGTAAAAATTAACCGAAACGTTGTAGCGATACTTCTTCAATTGGTAACCCAATTCAAAATTGTAAAGCGTTTCCGCTTTGGGAATGCTATTGGTTGTTGCATTGATGATGTCATTGCGAACAGGCTCTCGATTGGCAATACCCGCATATCCATGGATTTCGTGGCCCATTGCCGGACGAAACTTCATCCCCACCTTAGGATTAAAAAACTGCCAATTCAAGTCATGACCATATTGAAACAAAGCCCCATTTAAGGGATCTTCTCCAAAAAGCTTATACTGAATTCCTCTGTATTGCAAATCAGCAAACAAATCCCAATTACGTGCTATGGTCTGCGTCAATTTCACAAATGCAGTAACATCCCGCTTATTCGAATAGCCTTGGTAAAAAGGATGGCGTATTTCTGTAGCTCCAGCCATTCGCGCCCAAATTACTTCTCCAAAATGCCGGCCCTCATAAACTGAATACATCAACCCGCCTAAAATTTCAGTTTGATTTTTTTGGTAAGCCAAAGTTGCGGTTCCACCATAATTATCATTATCCAACCACCTTCTTCTTACCAAATCAGTTTCCCGGATGGTGTCGTTGCCCAGCACTATTTCGGGCATTTTATACAGCTTGAAAGACTCACCAGTTCGGTATTCTTCATAAAATCCACGTCCTCTGGTATAAAAACCAGCAAGTCGCAATTCAAATTGAGAATTGATTTTGTAAGAATAAAACGCCTGGTAAAAATTCTGCCAGTAATTATCCGTCTGATTATCGTAAGTAAAAGTATTGTATCGCGGATTAGTCGCTAAACTATCCTGAGGCACCCCATTCCAGGCTTGGTAGGTCCGCTCATTCCCAAACATCGCATTGATGCGAAAACTAGAGCGGCTTGTAACACGACTAGCCGACAAATAAGCAGACTGCAAATTGGAAAAAGCCCGGTCGATAAACCCATCAGAACTAATTTTAGACAAACGTCCTTCCAGATTCCAGCCGTTTTTCAGCTTTCCACTTCCAAAACGCAAAGCATTACGCCAAGTATTGAACGAGCCCATTCCCAAGGTATAATCTGCAAACGCCGTATCCGAAGGAGCCGCTAATTCCAAATTCAAAGAGGCCCCAAAAGCACCCGCTCCATTACTGGAAGTACCTACCCCACGTTGCAGTTGAATATTCCCCAGAGACGAAGCCAAATCCGGCATATTAACAAAGAAAACAGCCTGCGATTCAGCATCATTTACAGGCAAACCATTCAACGTTACATTGATCCGGCTTGCATCACTTCCACGAACACGTAATCCCGTATAGCCTACACCAGCGCCAGCATCAGAAAACACCACTACCGACGGCATTTGTTGCAATAAAAAAGGAATATCCTGACCATAATTCAGCCGATCTATTTCCTTTTTATTCAGGTTAGAAACCGCAATGGGCATTCGGTCGTTCACCCTCGAACTAGTAATAACCAAGGCTGATTCTGAAAAACGAACCACTTTCGCGGTATCCGAGCGATCTTTCCCCGTTTTAGTTTGAGATAAAACCTGTTGACTTAAAGCTAAGCCAACCAGAGCAAGTAAAATTTTAGTTTTCATGTAGAAGGTTTTAAACAAAACCTCCTGAAATGCCGGACATTGGTCCAAGCTACTCATTCCTACGCCCGCATGACCGGGATCAGGTTCTATGGGTATAATCTCAGCCTTCATCAGGCACCCCAGGAGTTAGCTGCAAGTATCCGAGAAAATTAGTAAGTATTCAAACAAATTAATTTTTGACTAATTTGATGCCATGAACAATGCACTTAAATTCATAGCCAATGGGACGATTGCCCTGGCTTTATGGGGCAGTTTCCTATTCGAATCACAAGCACAAAGTACAATGACCAAACACAAAGCAGGTCATTCCTTTGAAATTCAACTTCCAGAATATCTAAACAAAACAGGAGGACTTAATAATTCAGCAGCTATTCAATTCAAAAACACAGTTAAAGATGTTTATGGTTACGTAATCTTCGACACTAAAGAAGAATTATCCTTGATAGAAATGAAGTTCTCTGGCGTTGAAGAATTCTATGAGACATTTATTCAGGAATTTTTAAAAGACGAAGAGGGAAGAACCATAAGCCAAGTAAAAAGCGGCAAGAATGGGAATCTTCAATTTAAAGAGTGTGAAGTTACCTACAAAGACAAAGAAGCAGGGGTACCAATTACTTTTTATGCAGGCATTGTAGAAACGCCCAAATCCTATTATAAAGTAATTTGCTGGTCAGAAGCGAGCAAAATCGAAAAATTTAGATCCGACTTTCACAATATTATCTTAAGTATAAGAGACTAAAAAAGTGAGTAACTGATAATAATAGCGGTAACAGCACAAGCTGATATCAGCATGCTTTCATTACACTTACTACCAAACTTCCACATACTTTTTGTCAATATTCCGCCACGCCCTCCGCGTGAAAATTTCTTCTGTGTCCTTTGCGCAACATTGGCGCGCTTTGCGTGAAACTCCGCCACGCCCTGCGCGTGAAAATTTCATCTGCGTCCTTTGCGCAACATTGGCGCGCTTTGCGTGAAACTCCCTCCACGCCCACCGCGTGAAAATTTCTTCTGTGTCCTTTGCGTA
>JAIXUI010000033.1 GCA_027484125.1 Bacteroidota bacterium
GATTGACCGACCTTAGCGGAAGAGTAATTGAAAACTGGCAACAGCCGCAAGGCGAAAGCCGCATCGAGCTACCCACCACCGCCGCCAACGGCGTCTATCTGCTGACGGTCATCACCACCGCCGGCACGGTACAAACCGAACGGGTATTGGTGCGGTATTGATTGTATGGGCGAACACGCTGGTTCGCCTCTACGCTGATACGGGCGAACACATTGGTTCGCCCGCACGGAATTGCCCGCTAAAGGGAAGGCATCCGGACGCGGGTGCCTTTTTTGTGAAAAAAGTAACAGAAATCATCGTTTCGTTGAGAAATTCAGGAATTGTAACCAAAAATTCAGGTTTTGTATCAGGATTGAAACGCTAAGCATATAGATTTGAACCCATTAACCTTGAAACTATGTATTACAAATTGACATACTTCCTAAAGCAGAAAAGTTGGAGCGCTTTACTTTTCCTTATCGTGGCTCTAATTTTTCAATTTCCGCAAGCCAAAGCCGCGACAATATCTAGTGTAGCAGGAGTCCGCTTAGTAATTACACTAAACACGCAGGATGAGTCGCTTACTATTGTCTCAAACACCACAGGCTATCAACTTAAGAGCTCTGCTTTGTTTACAGGAACAGTGAGTGGTGTTACAACAAGTCTAATCAATGCGACTATAACACCTGCTGCCATGGCGGCATTTCCAGAAATTAGGATTCAAACTCAAAGCGGGATTACAGGTAATTCCATAAAGTTCAATACCAGCATATCTTCCTTCACAAACCACTTTGTTATCGATTTACAAGACGATAAAGGTGTTCAATTAGCAGGAAGTTTGGCTTTTGTTGGGAACAATGGATTAAAAATCACGACTCATAAAAGTGTATTCATATTAGATAATACAACCAACTTGACCTTTCAGGATGGTGACTTTGATGTATCAGCCAATATGCAAGCGGTTGAGACTACCAACAATGGAGGTGGTTATGGTTTCTATATGGCTGGCGGAAGAATAACTGTTACTGGTTCTGGTGACATTATAGTTATTGCTCGCTCAAACTCAACAAGTAATTCGATATCTATGGGTCCTGGTATGGGACCTATGCTTTCACCCGCGTCAAACACTGGAATTATGATAACTTCTGGTGCAACAATTACTGGTGGAACTTCAGGAATTGTAAAGTTTGAAGGATATACCTCTTCGCTAAACAACCCTTTAGCAATCAATGGAGTTGGTTTTTTAATTAATTCTAATTCGTCTCGCTCAACAATTACTTCAAAAGGCGCTGATGTTTTTATTTCAGGAATTGGAACTGTAAATGGTGGTGGAGTTGGTATTAGTACTTTAGGGTCAATTTTACTGGATAGTGCAGCCAATCTTTCCATTTACGGAAAAAGTCCATCCGTAGGTGTCTCCAATCATGGTGTGGTAGTTATAGGATCAAGTGTGAGTAATCAGGGTATTGTTGGAACTCTAGGATATGGAAATGTGACCATCATTGGAGAAGCAGGTACTCCGAGTGCAAATACTGCTAATGCTGGAGTTTCGATAGGCTTTAATAACTCTAATCAGGCGGGCTATGTTACAGCCAATGGAGGAAATCTTACAATTAAGGGAATTGGTGCAAATGGTCCTAATGGAACCAACTTTCATGGAATTTCTGTTATAGGATCGAATGCTTTGATTGAATCAAAAGGAGGAAAGCTAACATTAGAAGGAATTCCCGGCTCTGGAGGAAATGGTGGTTATGGACTTTTTTGCTCCTTGAATGGAAGCATTTCTACTTCCAGTGTACCTGCTGATATTGATCTGAAAGTGCCGTCAATAAGAAACACAGGGACCGCTTCGAGTTTTATTCAAGTAGGTAGCGGCAAGACTTTGAGCATTATCACCCCTTCTGATACACTTGGATTTGTTTTGGGCGATACCGCAAGTGCCATCAATGGATATCTTCATTTAACTCAAAATGAGCTTACCAAAATTTCCGGAGCTGCTAATGCTAAACTGGTGGTGGTTGGGCCTACACATTCAGGAAGTATCTTTCTTAAAGGAGATATAGGAAATAATGATATCGATTTAGAATTAGGTGGAAGTACTGCTACCATTTTTCCAAACGCAGACTCTATTGACGTTACCACAACAAGCAAAGCTCTTCGTTTTGCAAATGGAGCGAAAATGAGATTTGCTGTCAATGGCAACACGCCCGATGTTACACATGACCGTTTTACTTCTACTGGTGATTTTGATATTACCGGATTGAATATAGAGCTTACCGGAAGTTATTTGCCGGCGGATAGAGACACTTTAATTCTTGTGAAAACAGGTGGAACGTTAACAGGTCGTTTTGCAAACCGTGCTGATGGCTCTTCCATCAATTTCAATGGTAAAGGAATGAGGTTTAAATATAACTCCAATCAATTGCTATTAATTGATACCACTCCTGCGCCTTCACTAGCGCCAGTTGTAAGCCTCAGTTCTAACAATACCTCTATTTGTCCAGATGTCCCAGTGGTCTTTACAGCTACTGCCCAAAATGCAGGAACCAATCCAACCTTCACCTTCTTTAAAAACAATGTTCAGGTAAAATCAGGAAGTGATTCTACCTATACGTTGAGTAATCCAGCCAACGGAGATGCAGTTCGTGTGATACTGGTTTCCTCCGTTTCTGGTATTAATCCTAATAGAGATACATCTAACACCATCAGTTTAACGGTTAAAGCGACTACCAGCTCTACCACCAATCTGTCTATTTGCTCTGACCAACTGCCTTACAGTTGGAATGGTTTGACTTTTAGCGCAGCCGGAAGCCAAACCAAAACCGGTCTCACCAATGCTGCCGGCTGCGATAGTGCTGCAACGCTAAATCTTTCGGTAAAAGTCACTACTACCTCCACTTCTAATTTGGCTATATGTACAAGCCAACTTCCTTACACTTGGAATGGTCTCACTTTCAATGGCGCTGGTACTCAAACCAAAACCGGCCTCACCAATGCTGCCGGCTGTGATAGTTCTGCTACGCTGAACCTTTCGGTCAAGGCAGCCACTACTTCTTCTTCCAACTTGGCCATCTGTCCGGCTCAACTTCCTTATTCTTGGAACGGACTCACCTTCAGTGCTGCGGGCTCCCAAACCAAAACCGGCCTCACCAATGCCGCCGGATGTGACAGCTCCGCAACACTAGTCTTGAGTGTTCGCACCACCGACACTTCCGTTACCAACCTGAGCATTTGCTCGGCTCAACTCCCATACTCTTGGAATGGGTTAACTTTTAACGCTGCCGGAACACAAACCAAAACCGGACTCTCCGGTTCAACTGGCTGCGATAGCGCGGCCACTTTGGTGCTCACGGTGAATAATCCGACTTCCTCCACAACCAACTTGGCCATCTGCGACAACGATTTGCCTTACATATGGAATGGCCTCACCTTCAGCGGTTCCGGCACTCAAACCAAAACGGGTCTGGTGAATACTACAGGTTGCGACAGCACTGCAACCTTGAATCTTACACTGAAAAATAGCACCAACTCTACCACTAACCTCACCATTTGCGAAGGCGAATTGCCTTATGGATGGAATGGCCTTACTTTTAATACAGCCGGCACTCAAACCAAAACTGGCCTCACCAATTCAGCCGGTTGCGACAGCAGCGCTACCCTTGTTTTAAACGTAACGCCTTCTACCTCCTCTTCTACTTCATTGAGCATTTGTGCCTTCCAGCTGCCTTATGTTTGGAATGGCCTTACTTTTAACACAGCCGGCACTCAAACCAAAACCGGGCTCACCAATGCGGCGGGTTGTGATAGCAGTGCCACTTTGACACTCAGTGTTTATCCAACTCATGGTGACACCCTCATTCAGAATGCTTGCGTCAGTTTCACTTGGTTGGGCGACACTTATACCCAAACCGGATTCTACCAAGATACTCTTATAAGCTCCGTTGGCTGTGATTCGATTGTAAGCCTTCAGTTAACTATTCTTCAACCCAATGCGGTTAATGTTTCTGACACCGCCTGTGGCAGTTTCTTCTGGAATAACTTAACTTACACCAACAGCGGTGTTTACAACGCCACCTTCACCAACCAGTTCGGTTGCGACAGTGTAGTTACACTCTCTTTAACCATCAACCCGATTCTTTCCCCGGCAGTAATCCTCGCTTCTACCGCTGATACCATTTGCGCAGGCGCTTCGGTAACCTTCTCTGCTACCGCTAACAACGGCGGAACTTCACCGGTGTATGATTTTAGGTTGAATGGCGTAAGCGTACAGAGCGGAACTTCTTCGACCTACACCAGTGCTACCCTCGCTAATAGCGACACGATAACCGTAACATTAACCGCGAACAATACCTGCCAGACTGCTACAACAGCTACAAGTGCTGATAAAGTGATGACGGTAAACCCTATTCTTATTCCAACGGTAACTTTGGCCGCCTCCGACGACACCATTTGTGCCGGAACAGCCGTTACCTTTACCGCTACCGCCACCAATCCGGGCTCGGCAGCACTGTATGAGTTTTACCTCAACAACACCTCCGTACAAAGCAACACCAGCAATACTTATAGCAACAGTGCCCTTACTAACCAAGATTCAATTTGGGTAGTGCTAACGCCAACCAACACATGTCAGAGTGCGGGAACTGCTAATTCCAACCAATTGAAAATGGTTGTAAACCCACTTCCCTCAGTAACACTTGGCCCCATCAGTGACATGGCTATTTCGTCGGATTCGGTGTTGCTGGCCTTCACTCCAGCAGGTGGAACCCTTTCCGGACCTGGCATAAGTGGAAGTCACTTCCGCCCTTGGACGGTAGATACTGGCACAATAACCATTACCTATTCAGTTACTAATGCCCAAGGTTGCGTTGCAAGCCAAAGCCGCACTTTCAATGTTCAGGCTGATGCGATTGTTTGGGACGGCTCTCAATGGAAATATGGAACTCCTGGCGCAACGCAGGGAAGTTTAGACCTGATGGTGTTAGCGGGCTCTTCTCCTGCCGTTCCTAACGGTTCTGCTTGTCGCAACCTTGTACTTCGGGGTGGATTGCTTACGCATAGTTTGAATAATGTATTAACGATTAACAACAACCTCAACCTCCGCGGAGGGTTAATGACCGGAGGTGGAACGCTTCGCTTTGTTAATGCGGCAGCGATAGTAACCGCACTTTCTTCCAGCAATGAATTCCGTGCCGACATAGAAATCCCAGCTGGCGCTAATCTCCAGAATATCAATGCTTTCCGCTTAGCTCCCGGCTCTAATGTAATGGCGGGTTCAGGCACTCCTAATGGTGGCGGTACTACTTCCGGAAGTTGGACTTTGGTACAAAGAGGAAGCACCCAGCTCAATGCTTGGAATGCGTTTTCTAGTCCAGTGGTTAACGGTACCGGCCGCATGATTCAGGGTCTTCAGCACTTTAGCTTCGA
>JAIXUI010000034.1 GCA_027484125.1 Bacteroidota bacterium
GCGATGCTGTCAGAGGTACTAAAGAGATTGGTAGAACGGGTAGGGGTTGGCGTAAAGGTTTGCGTAACCGTGCTACCACTTCCGCTGGTGGAAGTAATCATGGTAGAGACTGCACCTAGGACTGTACCACTAAAAGAGAAATCGTTGATGCTAAAGGTGGTACCAGCAGCTGAAATATTGAAAACATAAAAACGAACGGTAATCGGGCCTGTTTGATTCTCAAAACCTGCTCCACTAAAAGAAACAGTACGATTGGTTCCTAAGGTTGGCGTTCCGATGTTGGCGCCATAGTTGTCAACACTTGTTCTTATCGCCAAACTTGGAGTACCAGTGGAAACTTGCGTCGAGTAAATAATACTACTTAATGTAAATCGAGTTCCCGGTTGTGGAGTAATGGTAAATGAAAAGTATTTACCCAAATCAATAGAACCCGTTGGCCAGTTAGTGGTATTGTATCGATCATTTGCTGTATTGGGATTAACGCCTGTCCTACCAATACCTGAAACCGTAATTCCGGGAGCTACACTTTGTCCGGTAAGATAGGGATTCGTTGAACTTGGACTCGAACCTGTAATCGGATTCGTCCAGATCACAGACTGCGCCATGCCTGAGTAGCTCAATAGGGCCATTAAAAGCATCAACCATCCTACGGCATACTTTCCGGGTGAATAAGAGGTAGCGCTACGAAAGGTAAAAAGTTGTGACATCATGCGGCAATTAGTGCCGCAAATATCGAGGCAGACTGGCTACGAAATCGACTAAGGACATTAAGGAATTATTAATAGAGAATTAATTAATTCAATTATTAAACCCCTACTTGACTGTTTGGCTATTTAGGCATTATTATCTAAAAAACAAATACTTAAAAGACTGTATTTCAATATTTTATAACAAACAACGGCGCATTTCCAAATACGCTATTACATTTTACTTATACTCCATCAGGCATTATCGAAAATAATCAAAGGTTGAAGTTACTTTTTCATAGAAGCTATTACCCAATAGGTCGAAAAAACATGTTAATAAGTTTAAATAAAAAAGGGCCGATTCTAATGAATCGACCCCTGTAGATGGTCGGGATGACTGGATTCGAACCAGCGGCCACACGCCCCCCAGACGTGTACTCTAACCGGGCTGAGCTACATCCCGCAAACGGAGTGCAAATATAGTGGTTCGCTACATCGGGAAAAGCCTGTCTTTAAAAAAAGATTTTACCCCTAAATTCGCAGCATGAAGGCAGCAGAAATCGTGTCTATTTACCATGCAACCATTGCTCGTTATCACGAAACGGACCATGTGGACGCGGTTTTTTCCTCTCCTCATCCCTCTAACGCTTTACCCGGGCTGCTGGCTCGTAAGTGTTGGATTGATACGGTGCAATGGCATTTGGAAGATATCATCCGCAGGCCTGATTTAAGTGATGCCGACCTCGTCTCCATCAAACGCCGAATCGATGCGTCTAACCAAGAGCGTACTGATGTGGTAGAACTGATTGACGATGCCCTCGCTGATTCTATCGCCGGCATCACGCTCCTCCCCCAGGCCCGCATGAACTCAGAAAGTCCCGCTTGGTTGCTCGACCGCCTCTCCATTCTTTGCCTCAAAATCTGGCACATGCGCGAACAAACCGAACGCACCGATGCCGATGAAGTCCACCTCAACCGTTGCAAGGCTAAGTTGGAAGTGCTCCTTGAACAGGAGGCGGATATGGCTCGATGCTTCGATGAACTGATGGAAGAGGCCCGGGAAGGTCGTCGTTATTTCAAGGTCTATCGACAGATGAAGATGTATAACGATCAGTCGCTCAACCCTGCTCTTTACCAAAATAAAGCTTGATGCACATCCTGGCGGTTCGTTTTTCATCGCTAGGCGATGTTGCCCTCTGCCTTCCCACTTTACGTGCGGTCTTGGATGCACGGCCCGATTGGCGCATCACCTTCATCACCAGGCCGCGCTTCGCACCGCTGTTTCAAAACCAGGAACGTCTTTCCGTGATGGAAGCTGACGTTGACATCACTTACCGTGGCCCACAGGCCATGTTTCAGTTGGCTCGCGCCGTAGAAAAGCAATTCGGCAAGGTTGATGCGCTGGTAGATCTTCACGACAACCTGCGCACCGCCCTACTCAAGCTTTATTTCCGCACCAAAGGCAAACGTATTTATACGTATGCCAAAGGAAGAAAGGAAAAGAAAGCACTTTTGGGAAACTTAAAGCCCGGCTTCACGCTTCCGCACACCACGGAGCGCTATTTACAGGCCTTTGTCCCCTTGCTTCAAGGGGCAGTTCCAGTTTTACCCCAAGCACCTTTGTTCAGGATTAGTCCGGAGGACAAGCTTCTCGCGGAGCGCTTCATCGGGAGTTTACCCCAGCATCAATCGGTGGTGGGCATCGCGCCATTTGCACAATATGGCCTGAAGTGCCTTTCGGAGGCGGACATCAGGCGGTATGCCCGCGAACAAGTGAAAGCAGGAAACCATGTGCTGTGGTTTGGCGGCGGACAAGCAGAGAAGCGTAAGTTAGACGGTTGGATGGAAGCAGGCATGACGAATCTTGCAGGAAGGTTTCCCCTGGCCTTGGAGTTGGCGTTGCTACCTAGGCTTGATTGTATGGTGGCGATGGACAGCGGGAATATGCACCTCGCGGCCTTATCCGGCACCAAGCTAATTTCCATTTGGGGCCCCACCCACCCCGCCTTAGGCTTCGGTCCCTATCAGCAACCCGAAGCAGTTATCCAAAAAGAGATGTCATGCAGGCCCTGCTCTGTCTTCGGCAACAAACCCTGCCACCGAAAAGACCACGCCTGCATGCAAGGACTGGTTATCAAAGACTGAAGGTTTCACGCAAAGAGCGCCAAGTACTCGCAAAGAGCGCAGTGATTTCTTTTAACAAAAAACTCAGCGAACCCTGCGAAACCGCCGCGCCCTCCGCGTGAAATTCTACCGCGCCCTCCGCGTGAAATTCTACCGCGCCCTCTGCGTGAAATTCTACCGCGCCCTCTACCCCCCGAAGGGTTGCCCATGGGTTTGTTTGATTACCCACTGCGCCAGGCGCGGACTACTACCTAAAATCCCCAGCAGGCCTGCCGTGGGCCACTCGCTCCCAAACATCGCTTGGATAACCCTGCCCGTTTTTAACCTAACACTGAAATTGTCTTTCCACCTTTTCTGATACTCCGCCAGCATCTGAACCTGAGACATCCTCTCCTCCAGCCTATCCAGCAGCAACGGAGCCGCCAACCAAGCCGCCCGCAACGCCATGCTCATGCCATTGCCACAAAGCGGCGCAATAAGACCGGCAGTGTCGCCCAGCAGCAACATCCCATTCAAGCTTTGCTCCTTCTCACTAAAACTCACCTGCGAAATACTCAACGGACGCTCATACAACGGCCTGGCTGAGGTAAAAACCTCCTTCAACCTGGGGTTTTGCTGCAAAATCTCCCGCTCCATCCTGCCAATGTTGCCACCAGCCTTCCGCAAGTTAGAGGCACGGCTGAGATAACAACAACACACCACCCCATTTTCAACCCTCGAAAGACCCGCATAGCCATCCTGAAAATTATCCAGTCGAATTAAATCATCAGGAACCTCAGCCAACTCAAAGTGGTGCTTCACCGCAATAAACTGATTGAGCACATTCGGACGTTGGGCAATAAATCGACGCTGCCCAGCCACATCCGGCTGGCCACGCTTCCCCCAACTGCCCACCGCTAAACGGGCAGTAAACTTCCCGGAACGCGTAACCGCCACCATAGCACCATCCTCCTGAACCACCTCCAGCACCATCTCCCCCTCCTTAACCACAGCCCCAGCCAAACGCGCCTGCTGAGCCAAGGCATCATCCAACAAAAACCGACTCAACCCAAAACCACCCAACGCAAGCGGAAACGAATAAACCCTTCCGGCATGATTACTCACCTCCAACCGGCGGATCACCGGCAATTGCCACTGAGAGAGCGGAACACCTAGTTGCAAGAGAAACGGTCGCACCTCTTCACTCAAATACTCCCCACAAACCTTATGATGCGGGTAATGCCCCTTCTCCAACACCAAAACACGCCAACCAGAACGCGCAACCAACTGAGCAACCGCCAAACCGGCCAGACCGCCGCCCACCACCAGCAAATCGTAATCAGGCTCCTTCATTATGAGGAATGCTTAAAAGTGATTAAATGACGAAAAGCCCACATCCAACGAACGTGAGCCGACGAAAGACCCGCCTCATTCAGCAAGCCTTCCCATTCTTGCTTAGTAAAACCCCGCATGACACTCAAGGGCGCATCGTGTTTGACTAAATAAGACCGAGAAAAAACGGCAGTAAGCGCGGCAATTGCAGCCCTCGCAAAACGATTCCGCTCCAAATCATTGATAAAAAAACCGAGATTGCTGTTGCGCGCCATCCACTTCAACTGCTCCGGAATTTGCGCAGAAGAAAAATGGTGACAAAACAAGCTAGAGAAAACTACATCAGGTTTTGACGGCAGCAATGCAACACGATAATCCGAATGAATCCAAGTGGAACAATCCTGGATAGCCTCACGGGAACGAGCTACCTCGAGGCACGCTTCCAATAAATCGATGCCGATAAAAGTGAGTTGAAGCCCAAGCTTGGTGCCCATCCGGTGAAGCGCCAAGAGATTATCGCCACCCCCACATCCAATTTCTAACACCGTAAAATCCCTCTTTCCAGAACTTCTAGCCGCTTGGGTTATGGCTAAAAACCCTTGACAAGTGATGGCATGACCACCCAAAAGCGTGTTAATGGTATTGAGCTCACGCATGTTGAGGTGAAGATCCAGCGACGGGATATCATCACCATCCAGTAGTTCTAATAATTTGGAGCGAGGCGGTAAAGGCATTGAATGAAATAACCAAAGTTCCTCCAAAAAGATTAAAACCGCTGCCTTCGACTTCGCTCATGCAGTAAGTAAGCGAAGTCGAAGGCAGCAAACCGAGCGTAGCAGAGGTTTACTTAGGCTCTGTATTACTTCTACCAGGTCCGGTTGGGTTATAGGTGGCCGGGGTAGCAGTCACAGGAATATATCGACCTTCTCTTACTTCATCAGAGGGGCGGTTACGTCTTTTCCCAACTTCCGGGTTGGTGCCGTTGTTGGTGCCTGAAGTTTCCGGATCTGACGCATGTTGTAGCTCTTGAATGGCTTCATTTCCGGCATGGATAGGAAGCGTTTTATTTCGGGTGATTACCGGATTTTCTGGTTGTGAAGCCACTTCGGGATCCACTGCGATGGCGTCGCCGTCGCCGATGGATTTCTTCTTACCCAAGGTTTCAGTTGCGCTGGCGTTCTGCTGTGGTACTATCATTTCTGCTTTCTCACAAGCTGTAAAACTCATGATTCCAATGGCAAGCATGGTGATGTTTTTGAAAAGGTTGGTGGTCATTGTTTCGTTGTTTAATTTCTGAATCAAAGGTGCGGGAGTTCCATTTCGGGCTATTCATCAATATCCACGAGCGGCTCTCAAACCGTGGTGAGTGGCGCTATTCAGGGACGGTAACAGGTCGTTAACAGTTGAGATTTCAGCCTAAAAAACCGCGTTAACAGCGCGATAACGGCATTTTAACACTTTATTCACCGTGTAAATACTGCCACTTTGGAAAGGGAAAACCAACAACTTTCGCAAGGATATTGCAGGATAAGTTGCCGATGCCGGTGTTGAATGGTCGAGCTTGATTTTAAGTGGTCAGAGCCGCGGAAGATTCCACTTCACAATCCCGTTGGGTATATCCATTTTCAAATTGCAATTTTGCGCCATGCAATTCGGAACCAAAGCCATTCATGCCGGTCAGGAGCCAGATCCGGTAACCGGGGCGATCATGCCTCCCATTTATCAGACTTCTACCTTTGTTCAAGAAGCTCCCGGCCAGCATAAGGGTTACGCTTATGCCCGAGGAAAGAATCCCACCCGCGCTGCTTTAGAGCGCAATTTGGCTGCACTCGAAAATGCCCAGTTCGGGCTTTGCTTCTCCAGTGGCATGGGCGCCATCGACGCGGTGATTAAGCTACTGGCTCCCGGCGATGAGGTCATCACCTCCGACGATGTGTATGGCGGCACTTACCGCATGTTCGAAAAGGTATTTGCCAGCTTCGGCATTCGCTTTCACTTTATTGATTTGCACGATGAGGCTTTACTAAAAAGCACCATCAACGAGAAAACCAAATTGCTCTGGGTTGAAACGCCTACCAATCCATTGTTAAAGGTTATCGATATCCGCCAAATGGCGGCTTTGGCCAAAGCCCATCACCTGATGTTGGCGGTGGACAACACCTTTTCTTCCCCTTACCTCCAAAATCCGCTGGATTTAGGTGCTGACATTGTGATGCACAGCGCTACCAAATACCTCGGCGGCCACAGCGATGTGGTGATGGGAGCTTTATGCTTAAATGATGAAGCCCTGTATCAACGACTCGCCTTCATCCACAATTCCTGCGGCGCTACCCCTGGCCCAATGGATAGTTTTCTGGTTTTACGCGGCATTAAAACGCTGCATTTACGCATGAAAGCACATTGTTACAATGGAAGGCTGATTGCGGAGTTCCTGAAAGCGCATCCTAAAGTGGGGAAAGTGTATTGGCCCGGCTTCGAAGACCATGCTGGTCATGCCATTGCCAAGTCACAAATGCGCGACTTCGGCGGAATGATTTCTTTCACCCTCCAGGGCGATGATTATGATAAAGCGATGAAAGTGGCCACTTCTACCCATTTATTTTCTCTGGCAGAATCGCTTGGTGGAGTAGAGTCGTTGATTGGCCACCCGGCCAGCATGACCCATGCTTCTATTCCGAAAGAAGAACGATTGAGGTTTGGCGTTGTAGATGGATTATTGCGTCTAAGTGTTGGGGTTGAAGAGGTAGAAGACCTTATTGCAGACCTTGAACAGGCGCTTGAACAAATCTAAAAGCCGGTTTAAAGCGGAGATGAGGCGGCGAATTCCGCTGCCTGAGTTCTTACGCGATGTGCTCCTGCTGTCGTTGTCGGCATTCGGCGGACCGCAGGCGCACATCACGGTGTTTCTGCAACACCTGGTGTATAAGAAGCAGTATTTGGAAGAAGATGAATTGTTGCAAATCAACGCGCTTTGCCAATTTCTTCCCGGCCCTACTTCTACCCAAACCTTAATTGCCATTGGGCATAAGCTAGGAGGCCCCAAGTTGGCTTTCCTGACGTTGCTGGTGTGGGTATTTCCGGCTACTGTTATCATGACCACCTTGGCGTTGGCGTATGTTTATTTTGAGCAACAACACCTCCCCACTGATTTCTCTCGCTATCTACAACCGATGGCCGTGGGATTCATCGCCTATTCAGCGGTGCGACTCAGCCGGAGTTTGGTTACCAATTTCACCCAGGCAGGCTACCTGTGCATTGCATTAGTGAGCGTGTTGCTCATTCGTTCTTCGTTGGTTTATCCCATTGTGTTATTGTTGGCCGGCTGGCTAAGCACACGAAGGACCAACACCTCAGGCCCTGCTCCTACGTGGCCTGAACTTCGGCCGCGCTGGGGCAATTTGTACTTGTTGTTAGGACTTTTCGCAGCATCCGCTTTGGTGGGCAACTTTTTCCAATTGAAACCAGTGCTGATATTCGAGAACACTTTCCGTTATGGAAGCATGGTTTTCGGAGGCGGACAAGTGCTGGTGCCTTTGTTATTCGAGCAATTTGTGTTGAATAAAGGCTACCTGACCGCATCGGAATTTCTAACAGGTTGGGGCGCTGCACAAGCAGTTCCCGGACCGGTGTTCACCTTTACTTCGTTTACCCATGCGCTGGCCATGAAAGAGTACGGTTCAGGTGGAATGGTATTAGGTGCTTTTCTCGGCATGAGCGGCATTTTTCTTCCAGGAGCCCTGCTAATTTTCTTCATTTATCCCACTTGGGAAAAGTTGAAAGACTGGTCGTTGATTCAGAATGCGTTGAAAGGCGTGAATGCCGCCGCCTGTGGCTTTATAGCTGCTGCCGCCATTTTGTTGGCACGAACACTTCCGCCAACTACCGATAACTTACTCGCCGGAATACTGGCCTTTCTTGGCCTTTACCTGCTGAAGCTCCCCCCCGTCCTGATTGTAGGGCTGTGTTTGTTTGTGGGGCTGGTAATGGCGCTTTAGTGGTAATTACGAATTGGAGATGGAATACCGACCGCCATTCAGGCGTTCGGTGGGTCTACTGCATGGAGGTTTTGTTCCTCATGAAAGAATTCAAATTGCTTACTAGGTCAGAATTTACAAACAATACTAGCGACCCAACCCTTCGTCTGCAAAATATCCACCAAACCTTGTCATCACCTTCCTAAATTTATTAGTTTTAAAGCACGCAAGCCCTCAAGAGATGACGCAAGCCACCGGCAGCAGTTTCTTCACCCAAGCAATGGCACTGGCCACTGCCAATACCACCAACACTGCCTTGCCGGAGCTGATTACTTTTATAAGAAACAGATTGGGGCAAACCCGCGCCAACCAACTGCTGGCTAAAGTGGGGCATTTACTACCCCTCGAGCTGCAATACACCCTACACGAAACCTATTTGTACGGCAGCTCCCGTTTAGGCGTAAAAAATCAGCAGCTTACGCTAAGCATCCGAGTAGCCAGTATACAAAATGGCAGCTTAACGCCAATAGGCAATGCCATTCTGAATACCGATTCTTTATGCTCTGGAACCGCCGCGGTATATGGATTGCAAAAAGCGATTGATTCAAGATTGTTTAAAAGAACTTGTAACCTAACACGATATAAATTGAGATAAGTAATTATAATTATGGAAATTTTGTTTGTGAAAATTGCAATATGTTTTTATTTTTTAAAAATGTACTACCATTATATTTTGTACAATTTAATTATTTCTAATAGAGTTACAATCCGCAAACTGTTACTAGATTTTCTTTTTCTGAAGAATGTTAGCTTTAAGGTTTACTTTCCATTTTATTTAGGCTTAATAAAGGAAACAAACAATGAAAGAAAAGCACTACAATTAAAAATCAAGATATGTTCAGCATTTTTTACTTTATTTTTAACATTAAGCTTTGTAGTTGGTTACGTTGTTCATCAAAACCAATAAGCTCATAATATTTTCAATTTCAATTCTTACTGCAAATAATTGACTTA
>JAIXUI010000030.1 GCA_027484125.1 Bacteroidota bacterium
CTCCTACCTCTGCCAACACTTCGTGGAGTGTGCCGGTGAACGCAGGCCCGCTGCAAATTGATTACACCCTTCGCCTGGAAGTCACCGACAACCTCGGTTGTGAAGACACCTTGACTGCGCAGAAAACCATCTATCCGGAGCCGATGGAGAACTTCCAACTAACCAACTCCCAAGGCTGCTCCCCCTTCAACCTACAAATCCAAAACACCTCGAATGCGCAGAATAATGAACCTGCTAGCAGTCTTCGTTATGGATGGACTTGGTTGAACGGAAGCGATACAGTAGCAGTTCCAGCCATCGTGCTAACCAACACCGGCGTGGTGGACAGTGTTTACCGCATAGCATTGCGGATAGAAAGCCAGCATGGCTGCGTGGACACCATCTCGAAACCCGTTCGCGTATTCCCTGATGCGAAAGCCCAGCTCGTCATCAACTCCTCTCTGGAATGTGCGCCCTTCCACATCACCTCGGCTCAACTACAAGCCACTCCTTACCCGCAAGCCAATGCCGGTTACGAATGGCGGGTGAACGGTCAACTTCTGGGAACCGGTATCACCTTCCCTGGATATGCCATTCAGCAGCCCGCCGATAGCGCCCTAATCTTCCTGAAAGTAACCAGCCCCAATGGCTGTAAATCTGACAGCATCACTGCTTGGTTCCGCACCATTCCTAATCCGGAGCCTATGTTCCAATTGGTAGATACGGTGAACTGTACGCCTTTCCAGGTGACTACCCTCAACCAAACACCGAACGCTGCTCAGATGAATTTTGTGTGGAAGTTTGGAGATGGAAGGCCATCGGTTCAAGCCGTCAACACTCAGCCAACCTTTACGAATACGGATAGTGTGGACCGAACTGTTTGGATTCGCCTAATTGCCATTGCAGGGACCGGTTGCCGCGACTCCGTAGATCGTAATGTGGTAGTAAAACCACTGCCACGTCCGCGCTTTAGCTTCCTTGACAGCTCTGTTTGCTATCCGTTTGATGCGGAACTGACCAACCGCACCGGCGCATTCCCGCCCGTTCAAACCCAAGCTTTCCGCTGGTGGGTCCAACCAGCTGCCGGTTTAACCTTCAGCAACGACACCTCTTCTTCCCAAACCGCCTTAGATTTCCCCGACAACCAGAGCGGAGCCACTAGAACCTACCGCGTTTGGTTACAAGCCAGCTCCGACTTCGGCTGTATCGACAGTGTAAGTGCCAACCTCTTGGTGCCCACCCGTCCGGTAGCTCAGTTTACCGCCCTGCCCGATTCCAGTTGTGGCCCGGCTACTATAACCCTCCAACAACAATCGCTGCACGGACAAACCGCCAACTGGTCAGGGTCTTCGCCACTGCAATTTGCGCAGCCTACTCAATGGTCCACGCAAGTTCAAGCGCCCTCCCACAGAGGCGTGGTGGATAGCGTGTACTCCGTTCGAGTTCGTATAACCAGCAACGAAGGTTGCGTTGATAGTACCAGTCGCAACTTGCGCATCTTCCCGCTGCCTATTCCTCGCTTTATTGCCCAACCCGACAGCGGCTGCGGTCCTCTGCAAGTCAGCTTTACCGACAGCAGCATTGGTCAGTTGCCGATGCAATACCAATGGAATTTCGGCGACGGTAATAATTCCTCGCTGCAAAATCCGAATCACAGCTTCGCCGCTAGCAGGTACCAAGATTCTATTTACACGGTTACCATGCAAGTATCCTCGGCTCGCGGATGTTTAGACTCACTATCGTCCTCGGTGCGCGTGAAACCCGGCCCAACTGCGGTGCTGGCTATATCCGATACCTTGCTTTGTACCACGCCCGCTTCGCCCGCCCGCTTTGTGCTTTCAAATTTATCTTTTGGTCTAGTAGATACGTTCTACTGGGATTTTGGGGATGGAAGTCCGGTGCGCATTCTCACCAGTTCCGATACCGTTCAGCATGAGTATTTACGCGATGGTTTTTATTGGATTAGGTTGAAGGCAGTAAATGCCTGTAGCGAATCGTTTGACTCTGTTCGAATTGCAGTACTCGAGAAGCCGAAGCCTTCCTTCCAGCTCGATTCTGTGGGTTGTGGTCCGCTCACGCTGGTGCCGGTGAATACCACCCCCAACATCCTCACGACTTATGTCTGGAACTTCGGCAACGGACAAACTTCCACTTTGGCACAGCCTGGCCCCATTACCTTCTTACCGAATCCCAACCGTACCGACACCGTGTATTTGGTAACGCTAACGGCCATAAACGTTTGCGATACCGTGACCTGGGTTGATTCGGTGTTGGTTCGTCCTAAGCCTACCGCCATTTTTGCTCCAGACACCACCATCGGCTGTTCGCCCTTCCGCCTCGACATCTTCAACTATTCTCTTGGTGGCCCGAATACCTACTACTGGGATTTCGGCAATGGCGACAAGGATACCACCTATTCTCTATCCACTTTCCGATACATCTACTACACTTCCAGGGTCGATACTTTCCCCTTGAAAATGGTAGCAGTGAATGAATGCGGCGCCGATTCCATGCAGTTCAACATCGTCGTCTTCCCGAATACCGTTTTCCCTCAGTTGATTGTGGACGGTACCGAGAAGTTTGGTTGTGCTCCGCATACGGTTCGTTTTTATAATGCTTCCATTGGCGCCAATATCTTCCGTTGGCGCTTCAACGACGGTAGCAGCACTCTGGTGACCAACCGATTCCCGGACACCCTCGTACACACGTTCCTTCAAGCCGGGACTTATACCGTGGAAATGGAAGCCAGCAACGGCTGTTCCGACACTTCTACCTTCGAAACCATTGTAGTTTACCCCAAGCCAACTGCTCGCTTCCTCACTTCTACCAACACCCTTTGCGTAGGCGATACGCTGCGGATGCAAAACCAGTCGAGTGGCGCCAGCTTGTTCCAATGGTCTTTCGGTGATGGCTCCACCAGCTTGCTCCCGAATCCGACCAAGGTTTATGCGCAGCCGGGCAATTACACCATCCGACTGATCGTGTCGCAGACCTCTCCGCCCGGTGTTACCTGTACCGATACCTTCTTCCAGCCGGTAGTTATTCGTCCGCTGCCTCAACCGGTTATCAACCTCAACCTAAGCCCGGTCAACTGCCAGCCATATCCATTGGCAGCTCAGGTGAGCGGTGCGAATGTCTGGTTTGCTAACTGGAATTTTGGCGATACGGTAAGCACTGCTCAGGATACCGCCAGCGGTTTGAGTGTACGCTACCTTTACACCCAGCCGGGAACGTTTATCGTGAAGGTGAAAGCCTACAGCTCCTTCGGCTGTATCGATTCGGCTTCCGCTCCGGTGCAGGTTACACCGAGTCCGAAGGCCGCCTTCCTCAGCTCCAATACCGACAGTTGTGGACCATTCCTGGTTCGCTTTACCAACCAATCTACCCACCTGGGCGGCGGATTTTTAACCTACCGCTGGATGGTTGACGGCGTTCAGCAAGCCAACAGCCTCAACTTTAGCTGGCAGTTTGCGCCTCCGGCAGGTCAAGCCAACCCGCAGGTCTATCGGGTGCAACTCATTGCCAGCAATGGCTTCGGCTGTTCCGATACTGCCACGCAACTCATCCGCGTCTTCCCCGATGCAAAGGCAATCTTCAGCTTGGCACAAGCTGTAGGTTGTGCTCCGCTTACGCTCAGCATCCAAAATACTTCCATTGCCGCAGGTCCCTACCGCTGGTTCCTCGACGGACAGCTCATCGACACGGTGGCTATTCCTTCCTACATGATCAGCACGCCGAACGACACTTTCCGCTTACAGTTAGTGGCCCTCAGTGCCTTTGGTTGTAAAGCCGATACCGCAGAAGCTACTATCATTACGCTGCCACGTCCTACAGCGGCGTTTGCTGCACAGCCTGACAGCGGTTGTGCCCCTCTGAATGTGCAGTTTCAGCAGCAAAGTCAGCAAGCCATAGAATACCGCTGGACTTTGGGCAATGGCGCTACCTCCACCCAGGCTTCGCCATCGGCTACCTACTTGGCCGCCATTCAGCGAGATTCTATTTACCAGGTTCAGCTTATAGTAAAAAATAGCTTCGGCTGCTTCGATACCACCCAACGTGCGGTGAAGGTGCATCCAGACCCAATAGCTTCTTTATTCCTTCAACCTAATCAAGGATGTGCGCCATTGTCCGTTCAGTTCACCCAAAACGGCTGGCAAAATGCCACTTCGTTCATCCGCTTCGGCGATGGTAGAGATACGCTGATTCAGGGCAACTGGACTTCTTTCACCCACCTCTACGCGGCGAATGCTCCAAGAAGAGACACCCTTTATCCGGTGACCATCATCGCAACCTCTCCATTCGGCTGCCGCGATACCGCCGCTTACCAAGTGCGTGTCTTCCCCGATCCCGAACCTGATTTCACTTGGACGCCGCAAGTGCCTTGTGAAGGCGACAGCGTCTTCTTCACCAACAATTCCTGGGGGGGCGGAACCTTTGTTTGGGACTTCGGCAATGGCCAGTTCTCCGCCTTGCCTCAGCCGGCTCACCTCTTCACCACTTTGCCTCAGCGAGATACCAGCTTCGTGGTGACGCTCACTCAAACCACCAACAATGGCTGCGTGAAAACCATAACCAAGACGGTAAACCTCCGTGCCAAACCGAAAGCCGCCTTCACCATGAGCGACTCCATCGGCTGTAACGGCACGTTGGAAGTTCGCTTTACCAACCGAAGCTTGCACGCCAACCGCTACCTCTGGTTGTTTGGTGACGGCTCCCAGCCTTCTACCCAGCTTTCGCCCACCCATTTGTTTGCGCAACCCGGTGTTTACGTGGTCACGCTCATCGTCTTCTCCTCCAATGGCTGTAGCGATACGGCTTTCGCCTCAGTTTCCATTACCAACCGGGCACGGGCGCTCTTCCGCACCGACATCAGCCAAGGTTGTGAGCAGATTACTGTCAACTTCAGCAACCTTTCGCTCAATGCGCAATCTTTCCTTTGGAGCTTTGGCGACGGCATCACCACCACCGACCGCAACCCTTCACACACTTACGACTTTGTGAACTCGCCCTATACGGTTCGGTTAATTGCTTACGGGCTTTACGGCTGTAACGATACGCTGGAGCGCCCCAATAGCATTGTGGTTTACCAGCCGCCTGTTGCAGACTTCCACGTTGAAGCCTTCGACAGCATAAAAGTTCAGCCTGACCGCACGTTTAAGTTCATCAACCGAAGTGTATTCCCGCCTCTGACTTATCGCTGGGATTTTGGCGATGGCAGCAGTGCTTCTTCCGAAGAAAACCCCACGCACACTTATCCAGATACTGGTCGATACGCGGTCAGCCTGATTGTTGGCAATGTGCAAGGCTGTTTAGACACCATGATTCGCCACGTTCGTATTGATACTGCGGAATGCTACCTCTGGATTCCGACGGCCTTCATGCCTGACCAGAAACAACTGCGCGACGAGGTGCAATACTTCCGTGCGGTGGGCAAGAACCTGCAATCGTTCCGCATTACGGTGTTCAACAAATGGGGCGAGGTGGTCTTTGAGTCGGATAAGTTGGACGACGGCAAGCCTATCGAGTTCTGGAACGGCATCAACCAGCCAACGGGCGAGGAATGCAAGCAAGATGTGTACGTATGGCGGGTTGAAGCCACTTTTGTGAATGGCGATGTTTGGCCCGGTCAGGAAGAAGAATTTGGAATTTTGAAAAAGTCTGGGACTGTAACCCTTATCCGATAATGAAAAAGTTATTTATCATGCTGATTAGCCTGCTCACTTTGATGCAGGCTCACGCCCAGGACCACACTTTTTCGCAGTTTCTGGCGGCACCGCTATACCTTAACCCCGCATTGACGGGCGTAACCCGCGGTGCATTCCGGATGAATCTGGCCTATCGCAACCAGTGGCCGGGCGTACCGGGCGCGTTTGAATACGTCAACGCCTCCATCGACTCTCGCGTTGACTTTGTGAACGGCGGCCTAGGCCTCATGTTCAACCGTTCCAGCGAAGGGCAAGGCTACCTCACCCGCAACAGCGTCTTCGGCATCTACAACTTCATCGTGCCCATTTCACGCGGCGGCACCGACATTTCCTGGTTTGCCGCCTTTGGCGCCGGCGTCACCAGTCGCAGCCTTGATGTAACCAAGCTGAAATTCGGAGATCAGTTTGACCAATGGCGGCAGAACCTACCGGGCGTGAGCACCGCTTATGGGCTAGTAGTCAACAACAACCGCCTCTATCCCGACTTTCAAGCCGGAACCGCCTTTCAGGTAGGCAACCTGATGCTCGGCATGGGCGTGCAGCACATGGTAGAGCCCGACGAATCATTTACAGGAGCCGGCAGCTTAGTGCCCCGCCGATGGACCTTCCACGCCGCCTGGAACCAGCGCCTCGACAATCCCTACCGCACCCCGAACGATCCGGTATTATTCCAACCCACCTTCATGATAGCCAACCAGAGCAGCTTTTCCACCATGAACATCGGGTTTGTATTGAAGAAGAACTTCTGGAACACCGGCCTCTTTTACCGCCAGAGTCGCGGCTTTGCCGACAACGACGCCATCATCATCAGCTTCGGCTTCGACACCTTTAGAGCGCGGCACGACAAGAACAAATCGCGCAGCCGGCTGATGCAAGACCAGCTGAAAGTAGGCCTCAGCTACGATGCCACCGTATCCGCCCTAGGCTCCGACCAGACCTTTGGCAGCGTAGAGACCGCCGTCACCTACGAAGCCCCGGTAAACCCCTGGTGGGACAACGTCTTCTACCAAGGCCAGAAGCAACTCTACGGCGGCGCCCGCAGCAACCGCCGCGGAGGAGGCATCGGCGGCTTCTTCTCCCGCCTCTTCAACGGCGGCAACCTCCCCTCCTCCCGCACCCGCTGCTACGACTTCATGTGGTAGAGGGGGGGATGGTGCAATCAGGCTGTACATAAAATCGAAAACTCGCCATGCTTCTATGATTTTAAAGAAGCGTGGCGAGTTTTCTGTTTCATAGTAAATCTATGTCAAATAGTTAAGTATTAAACATAGGTTTTGGCATCAGATATTGAGTATTTATTGCCTATTTCTATTAAATCTTTCCAATTCGCCAGTCAACGCCCATTAGCTAGCGCTTTTAAAATTGTTTTGAATGTAATCAATTTAGCTTTGCAAATAGGATTGCTTATTCTTTGCATAAAAGGCTTAAAGCATTGCCAAGCAAAAGGCACAGTAAAAATATTTTTTGGGGATGAAGGTAGAAGTAGTGGGTATTGGTGGAGCATTAGTGAAGGAAGTTTGAAAATCTTATAATACTAATTCATCGAAACCGCCGCGAGCGTATTTAATCTTAGCTGAAACAGAAAGGATATCGGTTATAAACATCACGAAAGTAGGGGCGAGAATTGGAATTATTTTTTTATAAGACAATTATTTCTTTATTTTGAAGAACATACCTAAACAAAATACTCAGAATGAGGCATCTACTTCTCATCTTCTTTTTATGTGTCCAGAGCCACCTTGTCTTTTCACAGGAATCTGATGCTGATTACTTAAAACGGATTGATTCTATTGAGCATTCCTTCCAATACCAGCACGGCACCATTCAACTTAAAAATAATATTGGCACCTTGACAGTTCCCAAAGGGTTCAAGTATTTAAGCCCTTCTCAATCAGAGATGGTATTGGTGGAACTCTGGGGAAATCCACCCACCTCCTCAACGTATGGTATGTTGATACCCGAAAATATGGGCCTTATGGATTCTAATAGCTTTGTATTCAATATTGAATATGACGCTATAGGGTACGTTGAAGATGATGATGCCGCTGATATCAACTACGGAGACCTTTTGAAGCAGTTACAAGATGAAAGTATACAGGAAAACGAACAACGAAAAAAAGAAGGATATAGTCCAATAACTTTGGTAGGATGGGCCTCTTCCCCCTATTATGACAACAAAAGAAAGATATTACATTGGGCTAAAGAATTGAATTTTGAAGGCCAAGAGCGGAACACCCTCAATTACAACGTTCGGATATTAGGAAGAAAAGGGGTAATTGTTCTTAATGCAATTGCTTCAATGAGCGAGCTTCCGATTGTTAAGAAAGACTTGGAGCAAGTAATGGCCTCGATTAGCTTTAGTCAAGGAAATCGATACGAAGACTTTGATTCAGGAACAGATGAAATTGCCGCTTGGACAATTGGTGGCTTAGTAGCAGGTAAAGTCTTAGCGAAAGCTGGTTTCTTTGCATTGCTATTGAAATTTTGGAAAGTAATTGCTGTCGTAATCTTGGGAGGAGCTACCGCTTTATGGAAAAAACTTAGAATCAAAAAAGAAGAAAATGCCACTTTGTCGAGTAGTGCCGATTCTGAAGCATCATAGTTCATTTATTTATGTATTTGAAGATGTTTCCGTTTTTTTGTGATATGGTGCCGCATGTTTTTAACTAAAGTTTCTCATACGACCAATACCAATCCTTAGGAAGAATTTAATTAAAGAGTAATCAAGATTACATCCGTCCAAGACGTTTGAAAACGGCCTGATTTGGGCATAAGAAACCCGTTCTGCGGCGTTGAATCGCAGTTTGTTTTTTGCTAGCGAAAACAATCCCCCCTATGTTTCAAATAGGGAAAGTTGAGTGCTTTGTAATTTGATTTCATTATCGTTTAAAAATGGTTTATTCAGCCATAATTGAAGGTCGATTTTTACGAATAGATTCAATCGTACAAAGGCTATCAGACTTGAAAGGTTCCATGGGTGTTCTGCTTTGCTTTTGAGCCATTTAAAAAGCAGCATCGTGGTAAGTGCTGTCCAAAATCTGTATCATCACCGCATTCAAGCTCGTTCCAACAAAAGTCTTGATTTTCAGGTTGCTTTTGAGGTCTTTGAAGAAGGACTCTCTAGACCAGCGTGCTTTATACAATGCTGTGATGTTAGATGCTGTCCAAGTTAAGTTATTAGTTAAGAGCTCTAGGTACTGGTCCGTCTCTTTGTCATAAACATCTATCATTCTGAGTTTATAAGGGAACTTTTCAGCACTTTCTCTACTGCTCGGCACAACATCCCAGTCTGCCTGAATGGTAGCATCTTTGGCATCAGTGGTTCTTTGTGTGCTCCGTTTTGAATTGACCCCCTAATCCGGCAAATTGACCCCCAATATGGGACAAGCCATTCCGGCAAATTGACCCCATGGTTGGATTGATTTCGATTCGCTCATTCCGGCAAATTGACCCCCAATACGGGACAAGCCATTCCGGCAAATTGACCCCATGGTTGGATTGATTTCGATTCGCTCATTCCGGCAAATTGAC
>JAIXUI010000035.1 GCA_027484125.1 Bacteroidota bacterium
GGAGCAGCAGCGAGTCGTAAGCTGGAGGTGGTTGATTTGAGTGGCAAGGTGCTACGCACGGTAGTGATGGAGAACGCGACTGCGGCTGAGATTGACCTAAGTGATTTCGCGCAAGCGGTGTACCTGCTCCGCGCAACCGGCAACGGAAGTACTACAGTCACCAAGTTTGTGAACGTGCGATAAGCGCAATATTCATGATATGAAAAGCGATCGCCGAGGGGAAACCCTCGGCGATTCTTGTTTAGAGCGCTGATAATGGATAATTAATCAAAGTTCAATGCCATACACTCCAATTGAAAATGCTGAAAGCAATGCCTGACATTTTATTTGAGTAAATCAATGACATGAACAGGCTCAATCATTGAACCAATTCATGTCATTCAACTACAGGGCTTTTGAGCGCATTCAGGGTAGGTAAGGGGAGTCAGATTCAACGAAATACATTTCAATATCTCCTTTATTTTTCGCGGCAATTCTTCCACGGTAGGTACATTTAAACGTATCTCTCACGTATTCCCAAGTGGCATGTGACACATTGATTCTATTGGGTTCACCACTTTCTTGCATACGGGCCGCAGTATTTACCGTATCGCCCCATATGTCGTAAGCAAATTTCTTTATTCCAACCACACCAGCAACTAAAGGGCCGGTATGAACACCAATTCGAATGTCAAAGGCTGGCAATCCTTTGGCTTGCTGTTGACGTCTGATTTTTTCAACTTCCTTCAAAATAGAAATCGAGAGCTCCACCGCTTTAATGGCATTGTCTCTGGTTTCTTGAGGAATTCCCAAAGCACAGATGTAAGCATCGCCAACGGTTTTGATTTTTTCAGCATCATACTTATTCAGCAAATTGTCGAATGCCTCGTAATACAAGTCGATGGTATTGACCAAATCTTGAGGGGAAAGCTGTTCACTTACTTTAGTAAAATCCTTAAAATCGGTGAATATAACCGACACACTTTCATAATGACGCGCCCGTGTTTTACCGGTTTGTTTCAATTCGGTCATTACATCATAGGGGAGAATGTTGAGAAGCAGTTCGTCGCTGCGTTTTCTTTCGCGATCGAGTTGTTTATTCTTTTCATCCAGATTTTTGAGGGCGGTGTTTTTGGTGTTTTCAAACACGAGGGCAATGAGGTAAATCAGCAATACCAACCCGTTTAGGTTGGTGGTGTTGAATAAATCGCGGCCTTTACCTGATTCAGGTAATTCACTAATAAAAGGAAAATCAACCAGTGTTAACAAGCCTACCAAAGTAATGGCTAAATAAGAAGTGATGGTCCAGAACCACCCCCAACCTTTATTCGACATCATCAATGAGGCGATAGGCAGCACGGCGAACCAAGGAAGTACGGAGGATTTCAGCCCACCTGAGTAAACGACACAAATGCCGACTCCAATAGTGCCTACGAGGATGTAAGTATTTACAGCGCCTACGAGGCTAAAAATTCGATACTTGAAAAAGAAGGGTAGAATGAGAAAGCCCAGAAAGTTGAAAACCATGGCGCCCAATAAATGGGGCATGTCCATTAAATAGGAACTAAAAGCATAGAATAGAGAAAAAAAGCTGGTGATAAAGCTTGTGAATACCAGAAGCCGTGCTTTGCGAAATTCCTCTTCGTGTATTTGGTAACGTTCAGGCACGAAAGAGGCTGCGAAATTGAATATTTTTCCCTGTTGACTCATTTTCCTGTTAAATTCCATGCAACCACACAGGCCAGCCACATGACCAGCCCTTGAATAATTCCAAATAGGGTAATTTGTCCGTAGGAGGCTTTCTCGGTTCGGTCAAATAAATCCGGTATGGTTAGCATCAATAGCCCTTCAGCAACAAAAATATAAACCGGAACTGGACCTAGCATTTTTGTATTTTCATAATGCCACCAACCGGCATGTATGGCGAGGAATTCATATAGTGGAATGATGCAACAACCCAAGACTCCCACGATGATGGACGTAATCAGGAGAGATTTCTTCTTATTGATTAGGAATCCGATGTAGCCAATTTGAATAAGAACTACCATCCAACTAAAAGGCATATAAGCTGGGGAGGCGGCCAACATGGGTTCGTCTGGCGGGTAAAAGAGCGTTTTAGTATGCACTACCAGCCAATAATCTGCCATGAGCTCTACCAATCCGGCAGTTAGTGCAAAAAGCATGAACCTGAACATCAGGTTGTCTTTTTTCAAAAAGGCCCAAGCAGCGTAAAGTAAACTAAATCCATATCCCCAAACAGCAGCGCTTTTCCAGCCTTGGAATTTCCAAGCGTCCAGAACAAGGACTCCTACGGCCAAAGCCATGCTTCCTAAAATGAACCATGTTCTGGATTTTGCTAGTGGATCTGAGGAGCGTGTAGCAGTTGAAGTGTTCATTTTTTTAATCTTGAAAACAGCCATTCAAAAACAAAAACGACCAAACAGAAGATCAGCCAAAACAGCATGCCTAGCTTTAACCAAGCTGGAATTTCTGCCGACCAAGCTAACCCTTTAGACCATCGGTAATGGTCGTACCATTTCAAGGGGCGATAAAGCAAAGGTTCTTTAAGATTCCAAACCTTGCATAATGGTTGGTTGGCCCCGCTTTTCTGAATCAAGGCATTTACAGCCCTGCGAGCCGCTTCGTTAGCCCCTTCCATAGTCGCCAAATCGGTATTGGTTTTAACGTAGTCGGCAGCAAAGAATAGGTTAGGAATTTGGCAATCAGCTGAAGGCCTCAAATCCCATGTGTTGACATTGTTCACCAACAAGGGCTCAACGTTGCATAATCCATTGGTGTTTTGGATAGACAACAACCGTTGATCAAAAGCTCGTTTGAATCTGCTATCTGCTATGGCTTGTTGAAGTGGAGCTCCAACTGGTGCATCGGCAAGTTGTTCCGGCCTGATGTCTCTATCCAGGTAAAAGTCGATGCGCATATCATCGCGAAGAATTTCAACGCCTTCCACATTGAGGCTTGCTTTGAGCTGTGCCCATACTTCTTCGGCTACTTCTTCCCGGCTGCAATCTTTAGCGGCTTTGGTGGTGGTGAATTGACCTGGAGTGAACCAATCGGAAATATCTACACTCAATAAACCACGAACTTCACCATTGCCTTTGTCCTTGAGGTCATAGCCACTCCAAAATTGAATTTGGGAGATGCAAGTAACTGCCCATGCGGTGTTACAGCAAATGACATGTCCATGATTGACCGGAACTTCTACGTTGAGATAATACTGTATGCCATTCATCCAGCTTACACTTGGAGCTAATTGCTGAATAAAGGCGAGGGTTCTGTCAGCTTTTATCATTTCCGGACTTAGCAAAGGAGCAGCGCGTTCCACTGGAGTAGCTAGGATAAAATAATCGCCGCTTACCTCTATGGTCTGGCCATTTCCGGATAAATGATCCACGATGGTAGCACTTTGAATTTGCTTACCGCTGGCATCCATGGAGATGGAGGTCACTTCATGGCCCAGAAAGTACTTAACACCTTTGCTTTTAAGATAATCCAGCCAAGGCGTCAACCAACGGTCATTGGTGGGGCCATTCAGAACCCTGTCGGTGTTAACGGTTGGGTCGAGCATGCAGTACAACAACTGGAGGAAAATATCGCCACCTGTTTTGGTGCTGGCGGTTTCAGCTTTCGCAGCAACCAAAGTGCGGGTCAATCCTTCTACTAAAAGCGAGCGATAAGTAGCGCTAAAGCGGTCTGCTTCTAAGTATTCCCACCAACCCAAACGTTCATAGTCGTTTTGCCTTCGTGCATTAGAGCTGGTCATTAATTGCCAAACTCGTTTAGCAAAGAATTTTTCTTCTTCGTGGGTAAGGCCTGAATCTGCGCCTTGAAATAAATCATGCAGCATCAACTCTAAGTCAGATAAATCTCTTGGAAAGGATGCTGTGGTCACTATGGGTTTTAACCCATACCTCGCAATCATGATTCGGCTGGTAGGTACTAGATTAGTGTAAACGGATTTGCCATTTTGGAAGGGAATCCGCTTCATGGTATCTGTTACATGTCGGTAGAAGCCAGGAAAAAAACGAAATCCATGCTCTCCGGGTAATGGATTCGCATAAGGAGGTTGATCTTCCGGCCCTTCGTACCAAATGCTTCGAGCTTTACCTCCTACGTACCGAACGTTGCGGTCATATACTTCAACTTCAAATCCCCTTTCTATCAACTCATGGGCAGCAGACATTCCCGCTACACCTCCTCCTAAAATGATAACTTTTGACATGTAATGGATTTATTCGACCTAATATAAATGTTACGAAAGGATTCGCACACTTACTAAAAAGCTCCTTTTGAAGGAATTTTCCTTTGAATGGCCATAATCGTTTCGCTTATTTAAAATTTACTTATAATTCATATGGATGCTTAAAAAATGAAGTTCAATTGGGTTTTTAATCGTCATGTTTCATTTTAAAAAAAGTATCATTAATTAATGATATCCCTTTGTTTGCCTACTTAGCTTAAAGGTTCTATCCTCTTTTTTAATGCTACTGAAGGACTACATCCATGGCCTCATTGATTGGAATTCACCTTTCAGATAAACGCACTTTGGTATATCTAGGAGATGGAGTGGTGGTATCATGCTACTTTCTTAGCCCACTTAAAATTGATGTCTTTTAACGATGAAACTTGACTTTTTAAAGTGCTTTTTTAAATCAAAGATGGAAGGAGTTGAGAAAATCTAGGCCGATACAATTTCAAGTTTGGTCTTGATAATACCTTGAATGGTAGATTGTTGGTAGCAGTTAAAAGAAGATTCATCAACTTCCGATTATGAAGCGGTTTCTGCTACTGATTCTTTTTTGGTCGAATGTGACTATGGCCCAGCAATACTTGCGCTGGCAACCAACATGGCATGGGAAGCCAATTGCAGTGACAGAAGAACGTGGTGTCCTCGATGAATTTCAGCTTAAACAATTCAAGTGGTACATGAGTGGCCTAACCTTCTGGAAGAAAGGACAACAGTTATGGGTGGATACTGCAACTGTTCGACTTTGGGAAGCAGGCTTTCCAAAGCGCTCGTTTTTAGTATTGCCATCATTCAAGCAAATGCCGGATTCGCTTTCGTTTTTCTTAGGAATGGATAGCCTTACTCACCTGGAGGTGAAGTTGTCAGGTGATACGGATCCAACTTTAGGCATGTATTGGACCTGGCAGAATGGTTATATCCATTTGAAAATGGAAGCGTTGAAACGAACAGAAGATCAGCAAGTTAGAACGATTAGCCTCCATTTGGGTGGTTATCGTCATAGCCCTTGCAAATATTCCATAGGTCTTCCCATTTCGAGAAGTTCAAAAAAGGAGATTCTTTTAGAAACTGAGTTGAGCCATTGGATAGATTCCTCTCAACCGTTCCCAGACCATTGGATGCAGCCTGGGCAACAGTCTGTTTTATATTCTAGAATTTGGGCACACTACTTTACGGTCAAACCATGAATAAGTCTGTAGCAGTGGGGTTTATCCTGGGTGTGTTGGTGTTAGCAGCTTGGAGACTGCCGACTGAGCCAAATTGGCCAGCACCTATTCAGCAATTAAAACCTTCGCCAAAAGATACTTTAAGGTTTGAGCTAGGAAGAAGGTTGTTTTATGACCCTTTACTTTCTGCGGATACTTCAGTTTCCTGTGGCAGTTGTCATCTTTCTTACACAGCCTTCACCCATGTGGATCATGCACTTAGTCATGGAATCAAAGACCGGGTTGGCAAACGCAATGCACAGCCCTTGTTCAATCTGGCTTGGTATGATCAATTTATGTGGGATGGGGCTATTACCCGTTTAGACCGTCAGCCACTAGCTCCACTTTTACATCCTGATGAAATGGGCGATTCACTACCCAATATCCTGAGTAAGCTCAATGCAACTCCATTCTACCGCAGAGCATTTAAAGAAGCATTTAATGCGGAAAAAATTCAAACAGAGGAGTTGCTTCAGGCACTTCAGCATTTTGTCCTTCAGTTGGTTTCCAAGGATAGCAAATACGACCGGATGATGGCAGGAAAAGCCACTTTCGATGAACAAGAAAAGCGCGGTTGGGCTTTGTTTGAAAGCCATTGTAGTTCATGTCACCCTTCGCCCTTATTTACTTCAGGAAAGTTTGAAACCAATGGACTTCAACCTGATCCAAAACTTGGGGATGTAGGCCGGGCCGGAATTACTTATTTAGCCTCAGACTCATTCAAGTTCAGGGTTCCTAGTCTTCGAAATTTGGTTTGGAGTTATCCCTACATGCATGATGGAAGAATGAAGACCCTTAGGCAGGTTTTGAATCATTACAGCCAAATTTTACCGCAAACTCAGTCCTCGCATCCCTTGAAAGAAGACCGAAATCAGACGGATTTATTGGCCTTCTTGCGAACCCTTTCCGATACAGCATTCGTGCTCAACCCTCGTTTTGCTCCGCCTCGTTTTTGATAAACTGTTTTTAAATAATTTTTTTCACCATGAAAAACCGTTCCATCTCATTGCTCACTTTAGGGCTTTTAATGGCCCTCAGTGGATATTGTCAGGTTAGTAATCCTGCCATCACCTCATGGTTACAGAATACCACAGGAGTTACTGGTCGCTATTACGTACAGGGCAATTCAACGCCTATTCAGGATGTTGTTCAGGCCAATGTACAATCGGTAAGATATTCTACCAACTGGGTTTATATTGGTGCCACTGGCATTCCCGCCTACGTCACCGGGCCATTTCTTGATGGTAATCCATCCAGAGCGACCAATAGAAATGCAATTTTTAAGTTTCCACTAAACCCTGTTGCTAATACGGGAACGCCAACAGCTACCAGTATGGGAAACATAGGGGTGTTTGTCAATGGTGTTGCCTTGTTTGATTCGCGTGACGGGGTATCTTGGAGATCATCTACCAACTCGCTTGCGGGTGGTCCATTAGGTGGACAAGGAGACAATGTGTGGAACCGAGATGCCATTGTGGCAGAGCGAGCAGGATTTGATTGCTCCAAAGGACATCCAGCTATGGGAAATTATCATCATCACCAGAATCCAAGTGCGTTTAAATTGGATTTACAGGTGCTTTCAACCATTTGCAACCTCTATAATGCGGATGGTTTGTACGCGATAGACAGCACCCAACATTCGCCACTGATTGGTTTTGCCTACGATGGATTTCCAATTTATGGTGCATACGGATACAGAAATACCAATGGTACAGGCGGGGTTGTGAGGATTAAATCCAGCTACTTCAAAAGAAACATCACAACACGCACTACCAATCCGGCTGGTGCTGTGGTTACTGCGGGTCCTCCGGTGAATAGCACTTATCCGTTGGGTTATTTTAAGGAAGACTATGTGTATGTACCCACTTCAGCGGCTACTCCCGATTATCTGGACGACCATAATGGGCGCTTTTGTGTGACCCCGGAGTATCCTAATGGAACCTATGCCTATTTCGCCACAGTTGATAGCAATTGGAATTCTGCTTATCCGTATGTGGTAGGTCCTACGTTTTACGGAACTAGGGTAGCCTCCACCGTAACAAGTATTACTGAAACTACCACTACTTATGTTCCAATAACTACATCAGTAACCGGGTTAGCAATGCCGGAGGTTTCTGTTTATCCTAATCCCTCAGCAGAGTTCTTTGCAGTACAATTTAAGGGATTGAACAAGGAGGAAATTCAGTTAGAGCTTCTTGACTCCCAGGGAAGAGTTGTGCAAAAGTCTATTTTGTTTCCTGGGATGACCTTGGTGTATTTCGATACTTCTATTCTTTACAGCGATTTATATCTTTTGAGAATGAGTGGAAAATTTGGCTCTTCTTTTAAGAAAATAATGGTCGCTCGCTAGTAAAAGGACGATTCAACTTTTTAAAGGGCAGTATAGGAGTGCTAATACTCAATACTGCCCTTTTTTATTGGTTTTTTTTGAGGTGTTTAAGCAACTACGAGAAAGATAATGCTGGAATTAGAAAGAAAAATTAATAGATAGATGTTAAATAATTGATGAAAAAAGTGGGGATTGGTACCTTGTGAGGACAGAAATAGATGATCATGAAATTTTTTTACGCTTTGTTAATGAGTATTTCCGCTTTGGGGGCGAATGCGCAGCAGACTTTCATTTATAACCAGAATTTCGAGAACTACTCCTCGTTTTCAGCACCTAATGATTGGACCAACACCGTACCTGGAATGGGGGTTTACCCAGGGCGCGGGGTAAATGCTTCTAAAGGCCTCGACCGAAATTACAATGCCAATTCACGCAGAGACTCGATCACATCTCCTGTTATGGGTGTTGTTGCTCCTAATTCAAAGTTGAGTTTCAAATACCGTATTGTAGATTATATCGGCAATATCGGAGTGAAACATGTGGTGGATCCTGGTGATGAGATTGTGGTGTATGTGCTAGATAGTATTGCTGCAACAGAGGTTTACCGCATCAATACCAATAACCATGTGGATACCTCTGCCTTCGCAGAAGTTATAGTGGATCTTCAACCTTTTGTGGGTAGATCGGTTCGGGTGCGATTTAGTGTTACAAGAGGTACTTCCTCATTGTTCGATTTCAATGCTAACTTCGATGAGGTAGCCATGTATTTCAATCCCATAACCACCAGAGTTAAGGAGTTAGAAAGCACTTATGAATTATCATTGAGTCCTAATCCGGCAGATGGTCAAGCTGTGCTCCGATTTACCCTTCCTTATGGAGCCAAGCTGGTTGCTTCGGTGTTAGATGTGCAAGGTCGTTTGATTCAGGAATTGCCCTCCTCATTTTTCCCGGCTGGGCTTCAGCAGCTAGAACTTAACACATCCGCATGGAAACCGGGTATTTACTTCTGCCAATTAGCCAGCGATTGGGGACAAAAAACGGTGAAGTTGGTGGTGAAACATTAAATGCCCTTTTACATTATTCGATAAAGTCACAAGCGCAGATCTGCTTGCTACCCAATTTCAATTTTCGAATAAACAACCTAACAAAAGCCTCCGGAACGCAATAATCCGGGGGCTTTTGTTTGGTTGGAGAAGAAGGGTGGACGTTCTTTAATTTTTTAAATATTCTTCAAGGCTCCTATTTTTTTCTGCCTTAATGGCTTTTTTTATTTCTTTGGTCAACTTCACCTTGTTGTTTGAATCATTAGCGTAGTTAACGAAAAGTCGAACCGCTTGAAGTTTGATGGCGCTGTTGTTTTTTGCTTCTGATTTGTTTTCTAGCACAAATTTGGCCATGGCTGCCATGTAAATACCAATGAGCTCTTTGTCACTGTCGCAAAGTTTCATAGCGGTGTCGTCAAGCTCAAAACTGTAATCCGGTGTGCCACTCATCCACTTGATCAGGTAAACGAGTGATTCCCGCCTGCCTGCATTTTCAAAGTCAAGCGGTGTTGATAAAATATAGGTTGAGGCTTGCAGCGCAGCACTGTTGGCTTGATCGTTAAAGTCTTCTTTCTTCTCTAATTTTATGCTGTTATAATTAGGAGTTGATTGCGCTTTTAATTCAAAAAGAGCAAAAAAGAAGATAAGGCAAAGTAGGAGTCTTTTCATGAGTTTGGTTTTGGGTTGTTTGGTTTTGGGGAATTGATGGATGTTTATTGGCGAAACTAGGATTCCACCTCGTTTGTTGTTTGGAGCAGTCTAAATCGATGTTTAACGCGCTGAAAGAGTAGGTGTCGTTCATTTTAATCACACCTTCATAATAGTTTTGGCCTTTTTTATGAAGGTCAAAGAAAGCTGTGTTTGTTCAGTAAATTGTTAATGGCGTTGAATGATGATTTCGGACTGGTTGATTACTTCCGTATGTTAATTAAGATGATTGAAAGCTATTTTTTCTGATTGGTTGCTACATGAAGTAAGAAGCCCTAATGTTCCAAATTTAATCAATAGAATTTTCATTGCTACTCTTATCTGCTTTTAAAAATTTATAATTGTTAAAAGCCCATAAGTTAAATACTCATGGGCTATTAACTGCGAAATCACCAACTAATGGTTTTTTTACCTTTCCAAGTAAATACGGTGTATTGCACGCGGTGTGGGCCTGCGTCTTTGATTTTGGAATCCATAAGCTGATTGTTTGAGCTAAAGAAATCAAATTGTCCTGACGCGAAGGAGGCGCCTTTCAGCTTTTGGCTTTCAAATCCATGAAGAATCAAGCGAATATGCGTGAATTTGCTGCGGTAAGGTCCTTCAACTTCTTCAATGTCGAGTTTTCTTTGCTGATTTTGATAGCGAATGTTTCGTTTGAGGAAGGTGCCTTTCTCATGATCAAAACTCTGTCCGTCGTCTTCGTAATAGACGTACTCTAGGTTTTCGTTTCCGAAGAAAACATGCACATCCAAGGTGTCTGAGGCTTTCTCTCCGGTATGATTCACTACATTCTGCATCGGGATGATTCCGGGTCCTTTGAGGAAGATGGGGAGTTTTTCCAAAGGACTTTCCACCATGATTTCTTGCTTGCCTTCTAGTTGTTCGCCGGAGTGAAGGTTGTACCAGCGACCTTGTGGCAGGTAGGCTTTCGTAATTTCTTTATTCGACTCTACCGGACACACCATCCAGCTTTGGCCCAACAGAAACTGGTTTTGATAGATGCGGTAGAAGGTTTTCTCGTCTTGAGGGGTTGCAAGGGGTAGGCTGCGAGAGATAGGCATTCCGGTTTGGGATGCTTCATAAAACAAACTATACATATAAGGAAGCAGTTTGTAACGCAATCCCAGGTAACGACGGCTGATGTCTTCCACTCGTTCTCCATGTGCCCAAGGTTCTGCATCGCGGTTGTTGTAGCCGGTGTGGCTGCGGCAAAATGGGGCAAATGCACCAATGGTAATCCATCTTCCAAACAGTTCCGGCGTTCCGGAAGCGGTAAATCCGCCAATGTCGTAGCCTGCGAAGGGCATTCCAGCCAATCCAAGGCTGTTGACCATGCGCACTCCTGTGAGCATGATGTCGTCGGTAGCCAGATTGTCACCGGTCCAAATGGAAGTATAGCGTTGCGAACCGCTGAAGGCTGCGCGGGTTAGCAAAAACGGTCGTTTTCCTAAAAGTTGTCGGGTACCTTCATAGGTACCGCGGGTCATTTGGAAACCGTAGATGTTGCGCCCCGAACGGGTGGTGCCTTTTTGCCCATCGAAGTCAAAGACCACGTTTTCAGGAAAACGCTGTCCCCAGGTGGCGGGTTCATTCATGTCGTTCCAGAAGCCTTCTACGCCATCGTCCACAAGTCCTTTGAATTGCTGTCCCCACCAATTGCGTGCTTGGGCTTTGGTGAAGTCCGGAAAGTGGCACCAGCCGGGCCAAACTTGACCGGTGTAAGGTTTACCATCGGTGTATTTCAGGAATAAATCTTTTTGAAGTCCTTCCTCGTAGGCAGCGTAGTTTTTCTCCACTTTAATGCCCGGATCAATGATAACAGTGGTTTTAAACCCCATGTCTTTCAGGCTTTTTACCATCCCTTTGGGGTTAGAAAAGCGTTCCGGATGCCAGGTGAACACTTTGTAGGCATCCATATAATGGATGTCGAGGTAGATGACATCGGCTGGGATGTTCTTCTCTCTAAAAGTGCGGGCTACGTTAAGCACTTCTTTATCGGGGAAGTAGGAGTATCGGCATTGCTGATAGCCTAAACTCCAAAGAGGAGGGAGGGTCATCCGTCCGGTGAGGGCCGTGTATTCCCGTAATATTCCGGGGATATGGCTGCTAGATATTAGGAAATAATCAACCGTGCCTTCTTCTACGGTAAAACTGGAGAATCGATCAGTAGAAGCGCCAAAGTTGAAATGGGTTTTACTGCTATTATCGAGGTAGATGCCGTAAATCACGCCATGATGCAGGCCCATATAGAAGGGAAAGCTGGCATATAAAGGGTCGTTTCGGCTGTCGTAGCCGAAGAAGTCGGTGTTCCAGTTGGTGAATCCGTCTCCACGTCGGTCTAAGTGACCTGTTTTTTCTCCAAGTCCGATGAATTTTTCGCCTTCCTGCAAGGTCTTATAAACGCTTCCTTCTTCGCCATTCCATTGGGTTCCTAGTCCGGGCTCGTCTTCATTCAGCAGTTTGCCTTCTGCATTATAGAACCGCAAACGCAGGGGACTTTTGTTGATTTCCAGCCGAACGGAGTCGGTCTGAACCAGCCAATGATTGGCTTTTTCTTCAATTTTAGCGGTGCTTGTGCGGGCACTTCCTACGATTGCGTAGGAAAAGTCGGCAGTTAGCGGCTGTCTGTCGGCTCTTACTCGAATCATATTCGCAGACCAAGGGGTTATTTCCCACCAGGTTCCGCGGGTCTCCAACTTGAGCACTCCTTGAACCACTTGAGCTTGGGTGATGGCGCCTGCTTCAAGCGGAAGCGATGGCCTAGCGGCGGATGCTGAACTGGCCAGCATCAAACCTGTTGCGAAAATCAATAACAAACGTCTCATCTTCAGATTTGAGAATCCGAAGATAAGGCATTTAAGAAAGGGAGAAATCGAAGTGTTTGACTGATTATCCGGTGATTTGCCGATAAGCAGCGTGGTAGTGATTGGCCAAATGGCTCCAGGCGAAGCGATCTGAGGCGTTTTCTACTGCATTTCGTTGGGCAATACGGTCTCGGCGGTTTTGTTTGCAAAAGCGGAACATGATCTCGCTGAGCTGGTTGGCGGCGTGTACCGCGCTTTTGTCACGGCGATAAACGACAAAGATGCCTTTGCGTTCATGGTCGGGCATGTGGTTGAGGATGTAATCGCCAAAGCCGCTCAGGTCAGAGGTAACGGCAGGAACTCCTGATGCGATGCTTTCTAATGGGGTGTATCCCCAAGGTTCGTAATAGGAGGGGAAGATGCCTAGGTGACAGCCTCTAATAAATTGGCCATATTCCATCCCGAATAGTGGGTTGTTTGGCGTGATGAAGTCGGGATGATACACCACTTTCACCCTGTTTTCCACCCGATTGTCTAATCCTGCTTTGGCAAGGGCGTTCATGATCTGATCTTGCCCTTCGTTGGTGAGCAGGTGAGTGACTACCCCCGGATTTTGGTCGTTTCGCCAAGCTTGAACGGTTCTTTTTAACCGCAGTTTCCAATAGTCTTCTACAAACTTACTGAGGTCGGGAAAGGGGTTATCATGTCCCATAGCTACGGCATCGAAGAGCTTTTCACCAACTTGCTGTTCTATGGAGCGGGTGGTATGCTGAATTTCGTCGAGTACAGCCCTTGAGTTAAGGACATTGGGGTGAATGCTCAAGGTGGGTTGGCGAGTGATGAAGAACATCACTACGGTAACATCAGTGCCGCTTTGAATCAACTTTTGGTTGAGTCTGGCTAGGCTTTCTATGGTTAAATCAAAGCCTTTATTCTTGAATTCAAATCTGCCTGAAGTGAAAAAGTAGATGGTTTTATCGAGCTCGAAAGGTTTGCTAGGGAAGAAATGGGCAATCACAAACCGGTTGATTTGCTGCTTGTATTGGTGATGCAGAATTTGAAATTCATGCATGGCAGTAAACCGGTGAATGTTCAGGCCATTAGGTAGAATCTGATCGGGTTTTCTACCTAAAAAGACCTCGCATTCCATGGCAGTGACTTGGCTCACGGTGCTAAATACATCGGAATGTTGGGCAGCTCCTCTTTCTAGGCTGACTTGGGTGATGGCATGAAAGTTACTTGCTTCTTGCAGCCAGTTGAATTGGTGCAGGTTTTCGTAGAATAGGTCTTTGTTCATGGCCAAATAGCGGCCTAACAAAGTGGCATGGGTGGTGAAAACCGTTTTAATTTGTGGGTGTCCTTTGGGAAAATACAAAATAGGATATCCGGTCATCCACTCGTGAAAGTGAGCGACCACAGGTCGGTCGCAAATTTCAGGTCTGGCAAGTTGTTCGAAGAAGAGCCGGCTGCAAAACCCAAAAGCCAATACTTGATCAAGCAGTTGATCTTGCTGGTCAGTAGGGATTCCATGGTCTTTCCATAAAAAGAACTTGATGTCATTGAGTTTCGCCTTAACAGAGTCGGGATTGATGAGCACTACTTTGGGTTTACCGGACACGAGCCAAGTGCCGTAATAAACTTCTAATCCGGCTTGACGTAAAGCTTGGGCAGCGCGTCCGAAAACATCTTGATTTTCATCGGCAGGTTCAAACTCTGCCGGCATGCGTTTATGCAGATAAGGCCCGAGCAAACAATAGTCGCTGCCCCATTCTTGCACAATCTCAGGAGCTTTTGATCGAATGACCGTGTAAATGCCCCCGATTTGATTGCAAACTTCCCAAGCTACTTCTACCAGATAATGACTTCCTTTCATGCTCTTAAATTAGGAAGGGAATAAGCTCAGGTGTTTGTATAGTTAGAATTTTTATTGTTCAGGTTTAAAAAAATGTCACTTTACTGTTGCTTAAGTACTTTCTCGATTACCCTACTTCCATCGTTAAACATTACTTCAACGAAGTACAGCCCTTTGTTGAGGCCAAAGCCAGGTATCATAAGGTGGTTTTTGGTTGACGTTGGAAGCTGTTGATAGCATATTTTTCCTTGCGTATCGATTACTTTAACGAAAGCGATGGCCTGCTTTTCAGAGGAAGTGATGATTTCAAAGTTTTCGCTGAAAGGATTGGGAATCAGGGTAATAGGTCTGGTGCGTTCAGCTTCTTGGGTAGAAACTGTTAGGCCATTGAATTTGATTTGATCTACCTTCCCTCTGGCTCCATTTTTACCAATAAATATTCCGGCCAAGGCTTGAGTAGGTAAATTCAAATTTCTTCGGTAGTAAGGCGTCCAGTTAATTCCGTCGGGTGAGTGGAAGCCATCGATCCAATTTCCTGAGCGGACTACTTTGATCCAAAACGGAAGAGGAAGGGTAGAAACAAGGTTGTAGCCGGAAGGCTGCCCTGTTTGACCTCTCCACGACCAGAAAACCCCTCTGTTATCCAAACCAGAAATGGCGCAATAGGCACTGTTGGAATCTAAACTAGCGCGCACCATCAGGCCAATTTGGTCATTCCAAGTGTCGCTTACTTGTAAAATACGCATACTAATCGAGTCGCCATGGGCCATTGGTCGCCATAAAAAGGGCAGTTTGTCTTGCGTGGCACCCGGACCTGTCGCCCAAGTTCTCATCACCAAACTGCTATCTGTGGCATTAAAACAGGCTTGGCCTGGAGCGAATGAACTACCTATTTGAGTGAGGCTGAATCCTGGGGCAAAGTTTCCCGAACAATTCAAATCGTCGAATTGAAAGGTGGCGATGGGTTGCTGATTCTGATAACGGAATGGATACCAAACCTCTTCCGTTTCACCGTTTTCCAAGACTAGCTCTATGGCTAAGTTCCAAGGGCCAGTAGGAGGGTATTGGCTGGCACCGAGCATCACCTCTGAAACTGGCATAACAATCCGGAAGCTGTCGTTTTGTAGGCCTAATGGTGAAGCCGAAAAGGCTATTCTTCTGTATCCTGCGCTCGGACTAGCGAATGGATCTTGGTAAACATTGATATCAGTGACCGGAACATTCGACCTCCATCTCCCGGAAACAGTCCAACTGCCGTTAGACCACTGGCTGTAGAGGCTCACTAATCCAGCCACATGGCCGGTGTAAAAGCTTGTAGCAGGCTGAGTATTGAAAAGTTGACATCTGTTTAATATTGCCGCTCCGGCTCTGTTGATAAACGTCGGACTTGCGGTTAAGGTGTAATTCCCGTCAGCCATTAAGTTGGTGCCATGTGCCGGACTTTGCTGTTCGGTGAGGGTTTGATGGCTATGAGGTAAGTTAAGGGCATGGCCTAATTCATGGGCGATACCCCCGAAGTAAGTTACAAATTGCTGGCCCAAGGTCCCGCTTTGTCCCAGGTATTGCAGGTCTAATTGAGGGTAATCGGTTGCAAAGCAGGTCTTTCCGATGCCGTAGTAGGGAAGCCCGTTCATTTGATTCACCCCAGGAGTGGCCACAATCACTAAGTGGTGTTCACTGAGTGCGTACGAGGGGTTGAGGGTTTTAAAATCTCGATATTCTTGAATGAGTGAGTCGTTTCCGGATGGATTTAGATTATTACGGTAAAAATTCAACGGTTTCTTTCCATGAATTACTACTATTCTTACGCTATCAGAGGCCGTCCACAAACCAAAGGTTTTATTCCCATAACCGTTTAATTGCATTTGTTGACTGTAGTACTGTCTCAGCCAAATAAGCATTTGAGAATGACGTCTTAAGTAGCTGGTATCCAGAGGTAAGTCTGAAGCTTTGAAATAGTAAACATTAAGGTTGTGAGGCTGAGCAGATTGATAGTTAACTCCTTGATGAAAAGTGCTGTAGCCTTGGCTTTTGCCAGTTGAATGAAGTAGAAAAACTACAAGTAAACCCAAGTAAAACTTTGTCAATTTGGACATTCGTGTAAGTATTTGAGTGTAACCATTTCACTTAAATCTACTATTTTGTTGGAGTATTTACTGTGTTTAATGCAGAAAGCTTCCATCACTTGATGTGGGTGCGCGCTGCTTTTCATTGATTGTCGATAAAAATGTCAAAAAATCTACTCCGGAGAATAGTAAATTCTCATCGAATTCCAGCAATGTCTTGGGAGGTTGACGGCAACATTCTGCTGAATAACAGAATGTTGGAGTTCGCTAGTCAACTGAGTATTAGCCAACCTCTCGAATTTTCAGAATGGGAGGAGCTTATTATGCGTTTGCCAAGAGGAAGCTCTTTTTTATCCGGTCAAATTGCTGCATGGTCAGCCTTGTTACCAGAACTCCCTAATTTTTCTAAACGTCTCAGACTGGAAGGTTCTTTCGAAGAAGGGGTTTTTCTCATACTGCTCTACGGTCTCCAAGATGAATCATCTGGAACCATGGACATTGAAGAAACCTATCAGATGCTGGCGGAGCACAGTAGAACAGTCACTTGGGAAGTAGATGCCGAAGGCAATTACACTTACGTAAGTCCTGTATCTGAAATTGTGATTGGATATAAGCCGGAGGAAATGGTTGGGAAAATGCATTTTTATGACCTTTTTCCTATCGAAAACCGGGAACGATTTCAGAAAGAAGCTGAGGAGTTTTTTGGTAATAAAAAAGAGTTTCGAAACTTTCTCAATCAGATACAGAAAACTGATGGCCAAAAAATTTGGGTCGCCACTAATGCAATCCCATTTCTCGATGAGAAAGGTAATTTACTCGGGTATAAAGGCAATGACACAGATGTAACGGAGCGTGTTTTAGCTGAGGAAGCACTAATCGAACAGTCAAGATTGCTTAAGCTGGTTACTGACAATATGTTTGATATGGTGGTGCTCAAGGATTTAGATGCGCGCATCACCTATGTTGCCAAAGCTCACCATAGTTTAGGTTATGATCCTAAAGACCTGATTGGGCACTCCTGCCTCGAATTGGTTCATGATGACGAAGTCGATTTTTTAAGAGAAGAGATAAATAAGCTAAAACAGGATGCTCATTACGTTCTAAAAGCTGAATACAGGATTAAATGTGCCGATGGTAGCTTCGTTTGGCTGGAGAGTTTGGGTCGTGTGCTTGTTGATGACGAAGCTAAACCTAATGGTATTTTATTCAGTTCCAGAGACATTTCAGAGCGGAAAAGCGCCCAATCAGAATTGAAAATTAGTACGCTTAGGTTTCAGTATTTATTTGAGAATATGTCTCAAGGTGTTGTTTATCAATCAGTAGATGGAAAAATAAATGCGGTTAATCCAGCTGCTGAATTAATCCTTGGGGTTACTGCAGAGGACATGATGGGTCGAACTTCCTATAATCCTGAATGGAAAGCCATCAAGGAAGATGGGACGCCTTTCCTAGGGCATGAACATCCTGCTATGATTGCCTTGAAAACAGGAAAGCCGGTTTACGATACCATCATGGGGGTCATGAATCCTCGTGACAATGCTTACCGCTGGATACAGGTGAGTGCCATTCCTCAATACCTCCCGGGCGAAAATTCGCCTTTTCAAGTTTTTGCCTCTTTTACTGACATTACCAAACGTGTTGAATTGGAGAAGTCGCTCAAGGAAAGAGAAAGCTTTCTACAAGATATTATTCAAAATAGCGGCTCCCTTGTTTATGTGAAGGATACTCAAGGACGTTATATCGTGGTGAATAGGCGTTGGGAAAGCTTGTTAGACCTTCCTGAACATGAGGTTATAGGTAAAACAGATGATCAATTATTTCCCGAGCAGGTTGCTAAGCAATGCATGAACAGTGACCAACTGGCTCTGGAATCTAAAGATGCTATCTCAGTAGAAGAAATTATAATAAATAGAAAAACAGGAGAGCAAAGTATTTTCCTCACTGTCAAATTCCTGCTCAAAGACAATGAAGGTCGTATAACTGGAATTTGTGGTATGAGTACTGATATTTCAGAGCTTAAATACACAGAAAAAGCACTTTTGAAAAGTGAAGCTCAGCTAAAATCTCTACTGGATGGTGCAGAAATCGCCATCTGGTCAGTGAATAGAAACCTTGAACTTACTTTTGCGAATAACGTCTTTCTAAGAGATTTTGAAGTTTGGACAGGCATTGCTTTGTTGATGGGCAATCCATTTTTACAACATCTACCGGAAGAATTAAAGCAAGAAGCCATCTCTCGTTTCAACAGGGTTTTCTATGGTGAAGTGGTGAGGGTCATAGAAGAAATTCCTACCTCATCCGGTTTGGTTTATTTAAGCACTTCTATTTATCCCATTGTCATAAAAGGAGAAGTGGAAGGTGCTGCCGTCTTTAGCATCAACATTACCAGTGAAGAACAAGCTCGCAAGGCTTTGGCAGAAAGTGAATCACGATTCCGTAGCCTCTTCGACGATAATGCTTCTTCCATGTATATCTACAATCCTTACACCGATCAGTTTGTAGATGTTAATCCGGCAACCGAATCTTTGTTTGGCTTCCCCAAAAAGGAGTTTCTTAAACTCAAACCTTCGCGATTTATCGGTGAACAGCAAGTAGCTGACGAGAACCTCAATAGGTTGTTGAACGAAAAATCAGTCCGGGAAGAGCGGCAAATGGTGAAAAAATCAGGCGTTAAAATAGATGTGGAGGTTTACAGCAGCCTCATTCCTGATGGTAAAGATTGGTTGGTCTATGAAATCGTTCACGACATCACCATCCGTAACCGATACTTCGAGGCGATGGAAGCCCAGAACAAAATCCTCAAGGATATTGCTTGGACTCAGTCTCATTTAGTTCGTGCTCCGCTAGCAAGAATACTAGGTTTAGTGGATTTACTCAAGGAGCGTGAATATGCAGAAATGAGTCAAGACCAAATCATCCAGTTGATTTGTACCTCTTCAGAAGAGTTAGACGCGGTTATTCGTGATGTTTCTGAAAAAGCCTATCTAGCCGGACAATTTGAACCAGTTGATGAAGCTTTGGTCCAGGAAGAAACCATGATTATCTCGGTGGCTCCTGAGGTTTTACTCGTGGACGATGACCGCATCATTCTCACCATGCACAAAGGTGCTGTGGTTAAGCAGGGCCTCACTGAAGCGCCTTATTTGTTTATGAATGGTGAAACCGCCTACCAGCATCTGTTGGATAACGATGCCGAGATGAAGGTTTTCATAGTATTTCTCGATCTAAACATGCCGGTTATGGACGGCTGGCAATTCCTCGAAAAGCTGGAGAAGGTGTCTTGGAAGTCTGTCATTAAAGTGGTGGTTTTAACTTCTTCTGTAGATACTGCCGACAGAATTCGTGCTCAACAATACCGATATGTGGTTTCTTACCAAAATAAACCGGTGAATGCCAGCATGATAAGTGAACTTCGTTATCATCCAGAGTTGAAGAGTTATTGGCCTCAATAGGTGGCGATATTGCAGTTTGTTCTATGGACATAAGTGTTTCCAATCATCAAGATTATATCAATGAAGCCTTCAGTGGTTACGCGGAGGCTTATTATCAGCGTGAGATACAAGATCCTCGAATGCCGGTTGCTGTTGAAGCATTCATGCAACAAATTCTTCCTACTGGCTGGTTAGAAGATTGGGGTTGTGGACCGGGTCATTGGTCTGAAGAGTTGAAAAAGTATAATACTCCCCATCTTTTTAAACTTATTGAGGTGTCAGAGGGAATGTTAGAGAAAGCAGAAACTATGGTGCCTGGTGTTTCCTATTTAAGAATGGATATTCGTCAATATCAAGCACAGAATGCCTCTATTTCCGGAATCGTGATGGGGTACTTAATCCCTTATCTTACAGAAAATGAAATGCTCGATTTATTGAATATGGCGGTGAACGCTTTGCTCCCCGGAGGCTGTTTATTGTTGGCTTATATGGCCGTATCGCCGCGCAAAAGTTTTGAGCAATTTTCCTCAGATGGTAAATACAAAATGCAAATGAACTATCATGATAGCTTGGTTATCAGTCAGTTGTTGAGTAAGTATAAGTTAAACTGTGTATATAAAAATGGCTTAGAAAAAAATGACCATGTGGACATCATGGAAATCTGGAAAAAAGCCTAAATAAGACTAGACGTAGAAGTTAAGAGGTTGTTTTTCCTTGTTGAATGATGGTTCTAAGTTCAATTAAATCATAGACCATCTCCGTCTTATTTCGATCAGTATAGCCTCTGATGAGGTTGTTGATGGCACGAACAATCACATCCACCGTGCTGCAAGGGCGGAAAAATCTTTCCTGAGGCTCTGTTTTCATGAGCTTTAAGAACTCTAAAATCTCCTTACGATGAAAAGGCATACCATTGTTAAGTGGGTTGATGTAGAACAAGACTTCTCGTTGATCAATGCTCTGATGAAGTGCTTCTACGCGATCATCTAAGTAGCAAAGTATGAAGTGTTGAGGTAAATCAACGCCGTAGATAGGAAATCCCAGCTTTTGAGAGATCAACAAATACAAAATAGAGAGCGACAGTGCATTCCCTTTTTTCTTCTCGAGAACTTGATTGAGATACGAATTAGCGGGTTCCGTAGGATTTTCATTGGCTCCGGTAAACCCATGAATTTTGTAGATGATATGACTCAGGATACGAACTTTTTCGAGAGCGGTAAGCTCATACCGCAATTCCAGCCAAGTTTCAATTCGCAACGATTCTATCTGCATCCGCAAGCTTGAAATATCGAGATTGGGATAACGGTGACGGTTGATGAGGACAATACCATCAAACAATGATTGATCGTTGGAACCTACCCAATCTTTTAATTCTTGCTTGAGTTGATGGAACTGAACTTTATGAATAATCTCCTCTAATCGAGACTGAATAAGGCTGTTGGAAGTGTTTTCCCAATAAGCTTCTAGCCTAGGGACCAATTCGGTTCCTTGTTGAATTAAGTCATGGGTGATTTGCTGAATGATGCCCTCATCGGAATCATCCAGCAAAGTAACCATGGCTTTCAGAGTGTCATCATTAAGATCTTGAATCACGAGCGTTTTGCTTTCGTACTGGTGCTTCGTTTGGTGCTCTTAGCTGCCTTGGTAGCGGCAGGGGCTGCCGTTTTACCCCTTGTAGGTTTTTTCTTGGGCCCTGCGGCCTCTGCTGCTGCAATAAGCTCCATGCATTCAGGCAAGGTGAGGCTTGCGGGATCTTGTCCTTTGGGGATTTTCGCATTTACATTGCCATTGGTGATGTAAGGGCCAAATCTGCCGTTGAGCACTTGAACGTCGCTTCCCTCAAATTTAAGGATTGTACGGTTGGCTTCTGCGGTTCTTTTGTCTTCTATCAACTTTATGGCTTCTTCCGCGGTTATCGCGAAAAGATCCACACCTTTTGGCAAACTCACGTACTTGCCATCATGTTTCACATAGGGTCCGAATCGTCCATTGTTCACTTGCATGTCTTTTTCTTCAAACAGTCCCAACGATCGGGGTAGTCTGAAAAGACTTAATGCGAGTTCTAAGTCGATATCCTCAAGTTTTTTACCTACCGGCAAGCTGGAATACTGCGGTTTGTCGCCTTCAACATCGGGCTGGCTTAAAACAGCCATGGCTCCAAAACGACCCATACGAACGCTTACTTGCTTCCCGCTTTCCGGATCCACCCCTAAAATTCTTTCACCGGTTACTCGCTCGCTAGTTTCAATGGTTTCTGCAACTGTTTGATGGAAGGGGCGATAGAAACTGCCCAGCATTTCAGCCCAAGCGCGCTTGCCATGCGCTATTTCGTCAAACTCCCGCTCAACCTGTGCAGTAAAGCCGTAATCCATGATGGTTTGGAAGTGACGGGTCAAAAAGTCGGTGACCAACATCCCGATATCGGTAGGGAACAGTTTGGCTTTTTCCGCACCGGTATTCTCGGTCAGTGTTTTACCATGAATTTGACCTTTCTCCAACTTCAGCTCCTGATAGGGGCGAGCTGTTCCTTCTCGGTCTTCTCTGGCAATGTAGCCTCGGTTTTGTATGGTAGAAATGGTTGGTGCATAGGTAGAAGGACGGCCAATGCCCAATTCCTCCAGCTTTTTAACCAAGGATGATTCAGTATATCGCGGTGCCGGTCTGGTAAATGACTGGCGCGCAGTCATGTCTTTCAGGTCGAGTGGCTGCCCAATGGTTAATGGCGGCAACATGCCGCTGTTGTTTTGTTCGTCAGAGCCGGATTCGTCTTCGTCTTTGTCTTCCAAATAAACTTTGAGAAAGCCTTCAAACAGGATCATTTCGCCTTCGGCAGTCAATGTTTCAGAAGTAGTGGAAATGCCTATAGTAGCGACGGTTTTCTCAATTTTTGCTTCCGCCATCTGGCTGGCTATCGCACGTTTCCAGATAAGTTCATAAAGCAATTGTTCATCTCGTTCTCCGCTGATGCGGTGATTCTCAAAGTAAGTAGGGCGGATGGCTTCGTGCGCCTCTTGTGCTCCTGCACTCTTTGTTTTGAACTGCCTCGTTTGTGAAAATTCTGGACCATAACTCTTGGTGATTTCAGCTTTCGCTGCTTGGAGAGCAGTTTCAGATAAGTTTACACTGTCGGTCCTCATGTAGGTGATTTTTCCTGATTCATACAGCGATTGCGCAATGCGCATCGTCCGACTTACAGAAAAACGAAGTTTGCGGCCTGCTTCCTGTTGCAGGGTGGAGGTCGTGAACGGTGGTGCCGGACTCTTTTTTAAAGGTCTGGTCTCCAGATTTTTAATGCTGAATGAGGCGTTAATGCACTTTTCAAGGAACGCTTGAGCCTCCGATTCGGTGGCAAACCTTTTGGGTAATTCGGCTTTAAGAATGGTTTTTCCGTTCTCTAAGTCGAAGCGAGCATTAATTCTGAAGAAGCTTTCTGATTGATGCTGCCTGATTTCGCGTTCTCGCTCTACAATCAGTCGAACAGCTACGCTTTGTACGCGCCCGGCCGATAAGCTGGGCTTTACTTTCCGCCAGAGTACGGGTGAAATTTCAAAACCAACCAAACGGTCTAAAACGCGCCGAGCCTGCTGTGCATTGACCAAATCAATGTTGATGCTTCGTGGGTTTTCGATGGCCCTTAGAATTGCCGGCTTGGTGATTTCGTTGAAGACTATCCGCTTGATTTTTGAGTCGCTAAGTCCGAGTACTTCTTTTAAGTGCCAGGAAATGGCTTCTCCTTCTCGGTCTTCATCGCTCGCAAGCCATACCCAGTCTGAAGCCTGCGCTAGCTTCTTTAACTCATTGACTACCTGAACTTTATCTTCCGAAACTTCATACAAAGGTCGAAAGTCATTTTCAATTTCCACCCCATGGTTGTTTTTCACCAGGTCACGGACATGCCCATAACTTGACTTCACCATGAACTCACTTCCGAGGAAGCCTTCAATGGTTTTCGCTTTGGCAGGTGACTCTACGATGACAAGATTTTTAGCCATATATGGCCGCAAATAAAGAAGGTATTTTAAGATTTAGGGCACTGAATCATTTATTCCTGCATTTTTGCGCCCCGTGAACCAGGTTACTCTAAAAGGCAAAATCTTTCAATCGCTCCAACAAGTCGCGGCAGCGAATGACATGGAAACCTATGTGGTTGGGGGATATGTGCGCGATTTGCTGATGGGGCGGCCCTGCAAAGACATCGACATTTTGGTAGTGGGTAGCGGTATCGATTTTGCTCATCGATTCGCTGATTTTTTACCGGGAAATCGCAAGGTTCAGTTTTTTCAGAATTATGGTACCGCCATGCTGCGTGTTGGCGATCTGGAGTTGGAATTTGTTGGTGCTCGCAAAGAGTCATATCGTTCTGAATCCCGAAAGCCGCTGGTTGAGGATGGGACCTTGCTCGATGACCTCACCCGACGTGATTTTACCATCAACAGCATCGCCATTGGCATTTACCCCAACTTCGGAGAAATTGTAGATCCTTTCGGTGGTCAACAGCATATCCGAGACCGTATCTTAATCACCCCAACCGATCCATTAATCACCTTTTCTGATGATCCACTGCGGATGATGCGTGCAGTTCGTTTTGCCACTCAACTCAACTTCGACATTCATGCGCAAACATTGGAGGCCATCAGAACCCACGTAACCCGTTTGAGCATAATCTCTAAAGAGCGTATTTCTGAAGAGCTTAATAAGATGATTTTGGCTCATAAGCCGTCTATTGGATTCAAACTGCTTTTCGATACTGGCTTGCTCCACCAATTTTTTCCGGAAATGGTCAAGCTTCAAGGGGTACAGTCAGTCAATGGCCATGCCCACAAAGACAACTTCTACCATACACTTAAGGTGCTTGATAACATTTGTGAAACAACCGATGATCTTTGGCTACGTTGGGCGGCTATCCTTCACGATATTGCTAAACCTCCAACCCAGAAATACTATGTAGGTCAGGGTTGGACTTTTCATGGACACGAAGAGTTAGGGGCACGCATGGTTCCGCAAATTTTTCGAAACCTCAAGTTGCCACTCAATGAGAAAATGAAGTTTGTACAAAAGATGGTTAAACTTCATCTTCGCCCCATTGCACTAACCAAAAGTGACATTACAGATTCGGCAGTAAGACGGATGGTTTTCGAAGCTGGGGAAGACTTAGAAGCCTTGATGAAACTCTGTAGAGCTGATATCACCTCTACCAACGATTACAAAGTGAGGAGGTATCTCAAAAATTTCGATTTGCTCACAGAGAAAGTGAAGGAAGTTGAGGAAAAAGACCGCCTAAGATCTTGGCAACCGCCAATCGACGGACAAGAACTCATGACCCTCTTTAATATTCCTGCCGGCCCAGTGGTAGGGGAACTAAAAAATGCTATACGAGAAGCAATTTTAGAGGGAGAGATAGAAAATAACTATTCAGCTGCTATGGAATTTGTGTTGAAAAAAGCACAGGCCATGGGGCTGCAAAAAACGATTAATGGCTAATTTTGGCCGCACTGCAAAGCATAACACTACCCTGAACGATGGCAATTTATAGGTTTCGGATTGAGGTTGAGGACCTTGAGGGCGTCCTCCGGGAGATTGACATAAAATCAACACAGACTTTCGAGGATTTGCACTTCGCAATCCTCAAGGCTTATGGGTTTGATTTCAAGCATCCAGCCTCTTTCTTTTATTCAGATGATCTCTGGCATATGGAGTCAGAGATCGCTTTTAATTTAGCTGCTTATGAACCCGTAAGTAACGCCCAAGCTATGAATAAGGCGCGTATTTCGGAGTTTGTAGAAGACCCACACCAACGGTTCCTCTATGTTTATTTTTCAGAGGAAGAAACCTTTACTTTTCAAGTAGAACTCATCGATATCATCACCAGCGATAAGCCGGCAAACGCACTCCCGCAAATGGTTCGTTCTGTGGGAGAAGCGCCTAAACAGTACAAATCCAGGGTGGTCATCAAACCTAAAAAGGATGATACAGCGCCTGTTGCGGTTCTGCCCGACTTAGACGATGAAGTGGATGTTCCGGATAGTCCGGAAGCAGAGCCTTCAATTGATGTATTCGAAAGTTTCGAGGCCAATGATAAGTCGATGAGAACCAAGGGTTTATCTGACTTGGATCTTGGTGACGACTTGCTTGACGACGAAAAAGAGAAGGATGAGTTCGAGGACGATGAGGAGGAAGAGGAAGAACTCGATGACGAGGATTCGGACGATGACTACGGCGCTGGCCGCAGCCGTGGTGGTCGGAGAAACAACGATTACGACGACGATTATTGAGCCGCCCCAAGGTTTTAATTGTTGCCGGGCCTACTGCCTCAGGTAAGTCCCAGCTCGCTGTTCAGATAGCTGCCGCCAATGATGCTGTGGTTCTTTCCGCTGACTCCAGGCAGTTTTATAAGGAGATTTCCATAGGAACCGCTCGAATCTCAGAACAAGAAATGAACGGAGTGCCCCATTTTTTCGTGGGGCATTTCTCTGTTTATGAGCCTATTACTGCCGGAAAGTTTGAACATCTGGCCCTCAACATCATTCAAGAACAACACCAGCAAGGTAAAAATGTGGTGGTTTGCGGCGGTTCAGGTTTATTTCTTGATGCATTGGTTGTTGGAATGGATGATTTGCCACCTGCTGACCTTGAAATCAGGCAAAATCTCATACTTAAGCTAGAAACTGAAGGCTTGGCTACTTTGCTGGACCAACTTCAAGCACTCGATCCTGTTTTTTATCAGCAGGTTGACCGACAAAACCCTCGTAGAGTAGTGCGTGCATTAGAGGTTTGCCTTTTATCAGGACGTCCTTACTCCGATCAAAGAGAGAAAAAAACGGCTAAACGTCCATTTTCCCCTGTTTGGATTGCCCCTGATTGGCCGCGTGACTTGCTTTATGACCGTATCAACCAACGTGTGGACCTCATGATTGAACAAGGGTTGGAACAAGAAGTCAAAGATTGGGCCCATGCCTTTCATCTTGATGCCTTCAATACCATAGGGTACCGTGAATGGATACCTTACCTGGAAGGACAAGCGAGCAAGGAAGAGGTCATTGAAAAAATCAAGCAAAATACCCGCAGACTTGCCAAACGTCAGCTTACTTACTGGCGTAGAAATCAACATATCAGTTGGATTCCTGCAAATCAGCTGCATGATTTTAAGTTTTCCTTTTAAACAGAGCTTGGTAAGTAACCCGATGTAAGGCTAGCTCAAATGAATAGGCTGAGCTCCTTACCTGTAGCTTACTTCCCGGTGCTTCAATAGAGGCTTGATGTTCTAAGAATCTATACGTCAAAGTTCAGATTCCTTGGCGTTAGGAAAATCTGGTCTGTAGAATTTTTCTTATAAATTTCAATGAAAGTGGTGCCGCTGATGCGCTTTTGATAGGTGATTTTTACGCTGAAAAAGCTGTTTTACTTCTTAATAAGCAGGTTGGCAGATAAGTTTTATTCATACATGATTCGAAAATTATTTAAAATAAAATGACAGAAAAGTTGCAAATGCTGTATAAGGTGATATTTTAGTCCATAATTCCACTAAACAAAGTAACTATGCGGCAGCTTAAAATCTCGAAGCAGATTACCAACCGTGAGAGTCAGTCACTCGATAAATACCTTCAGGAAATAGGACGAGTTGACCTTATAACTGCTGAAGAAGAAGTAGTCCTTGCTAAAAAAATCCAAGCCGGAGACCAAAAAGCGCTTGAAAAGCTAACTAAAGCAAACTTGAGGTTCGTGGTGTCGGTAGCTAAGCAATACCAAAACCAAGGGCTAACCCTCGGTGACTTAATCAATGAAGGAAACCTCGGTTTGATAAAAGCCGCCCAACGCTTTGATGAAACCCGCGGATTTAAATTTATCTCTTACGCAGTTTGGTGGATCCGTCAGTCAATTCTGCAATCATTAGCAGAGCAAGCACGCATAGTACGCCTTCCTCTCAACCGTGTTGGTTCTCTCAATCGCATTACCAAAGCCTTCTCTAAGCTCGAGCAAGAGTTCGAGCGCGAACCCACTGCCAGTGAGTTGGCCGAACTCCTCGAAATGAGCGAAACCGATGTGGCGGATACCATGGGGGTTTCGGGAAGACACATCTCTGTAGATGCCCCTTTTTCTGACGGAGAAGAAAATACCCTGCTCGATGTTTTACAAAGCAATCTGGAACCTAACCCGGATCAATCGCTTATCCACGAATCGTTGCAAAAAGAAGTCGAAAGGACGCTTGCAACGCTATCATTCAGGGAGGCTGAAGTGCTTAGGCATTTCTTCGGTCTTGGCGGTACTCAAGCATTAAGTCTGGAAGAAATTGGAGACAAATTCGACCTTACCCGTGAAAGGGTTCGTCAGATCAAAGAAAAATCTATTCGTCGTCTTCGTCAAACCAGCCGTTGTTTGGCTCTTAAGGTCTATCTCGGATAAATCTTCTACCTGATAAAGTAAAAACTCCGACTTGCTTCAAACAGCGTCGGAGTTTTTTTATGACCTGCTAGGTCATTGACGATGGTCTATTTCTTTCAATACACTTTTATCTTTACGCCCCATGAAATCATTGGTTGCTCCCTCTCTTTTAGCTGCTGACTTTGGAAACCTGGCTGAGGCCGTTGCCCTCATAGAACGCTCCGATGCCGATTGGTACCACGTAGATGTAATGGATGGGGTTTTCGTTCCCAATATTTCTTTTGGAATGCCGGTGATGGAGTTCTTGGCACGTTCTACAACTAAACCGCTCGATGTTCACCTTATGATTGTAGAGCCGGAACGATATATCGAGGCATTTGCAGCGTTAAAAACCCAAATACTCACTGTTCATCTTGAAGCTAGCCGCCATCTACATCGAACCATTCAGCAAATACATGCAGCAGGTATGAAAGCTGGTGTCGCGCTCAACCCTCATACTTCTGTGGATACTTTGGTTGATATTCTCGATGAAGTTGACTTGGTTTTGGTGATGTCTGTAAATCCTGGATTTGGCGGTCAATCGTTTATTCCAAGAGCACTTGAAAAAGTGGCTCGCCTCAATCAAATGCGTAAGGAACGTGGTTTGAACTTTTTGATTGAAGTTGATGGGGGCGTGAAAGACGAAAATTCACTTGCGCTCGTTCAGGCTGGTGCCGATGTTTTAGTAGCAGGTAACTTTGTGTTCAAAGCGCAAGATCCTGATGCTGCCATTCGTGCCATCAAGCATACCAGGGTCAGGTGAGGTTTTTTTCTTTCGTATTAACTTTAATTTTTGCTTTAGCCGCTCATTCAGTTTCGGCTCAATGGTCATATCGCGGGCAGGTTGTAGATGCAGCAGGGTCGCCCATTGAAGCGGCACTGGTTGTTGCAGTGGGTACTGACTTGTCTGCTCAAACGGATTCCACTGGAGTTTTTCAACTCGATTTTCCAGCAAAACCATCGTTGCTCAAACTCACCATAACTTTATTAGGATTCGAAACAGAAACCTTTCAGGTGACCACACCTTTCAAACAAAAGGTGTTTTTCCTCACCAAAAAGGCCTACACCTCCAGTCAGGAAATTACCGTTTTCGACCGCGCTTCTACCCACAGTCCGGTCATTCGCATCGATCCCAAGCTGGCTGCTACCATGCCGAGTCCGTCGGGAAACTTTGAAAGCATCCTACAGGTTTTTGGTGCTAGATCTACCTCTGAGTTGAGTTCTCAATACAGTGTTAGAGGTGGAAACTTTGATGAAAATCTCGTTTATGTCAACGATTTCGAAATTTATCGACCTATCCTAGCGCGCTCGGGCCAGCAGGAAGGAATGAGTTTTATCCATTCTGACATGGTTGGGAGCGTTCGGTTTTCAGCCGGTGGATTTGAAGCTAGGTATGGCGATAAGCTGTCTTCTGTACTTGATGTGCGCTATCGAAAGCCTACTGCCTTTAAAGCGACGGTAAATGCCTCCTTCACCGGGGCCATGGCCCAAGCAGAAGGCACCGCAGCCAACGGTAAGTTTACTTGGATGCTAGGGGCACGATACCGCACTCTTACCAATTTGCTGCGGACTCTCGACACTCAAGGAGAATATAGACCAAGCTTTGCGGATGTTCAATCGTTTCTTACCTACCGGCCAAATGCCAGGCATGAATGGCAACTGCTTACTTCTTACGGAGAAAACTCTTTTGAAGTGGTTCCGGCCACCCGAGAAACGGTTTTTGGTACTGTTAGAAATGCTGTGCTATTCAGAGTCTTTTTCGCCGGAAAAGAAATCACTGATTACCAAACAGGAACTTTGGGTGTTAGTCATACCTGGACTCCACGTCCACGTTTTGCATTAAAAACCCTTGTTTCTGTTTATCAGGCACTCGAACGGGAGCGTACCGATGTGGAGGGGCAATATCGGCTAGACCAGCTAGATACAGACCTTGGTTCCAACACTTTTGGACAGGTGTTATTCAATCGCGGTATTGGAGGATTTCATTCCTTTATGCGAAATTCTCTTCTAGCAACTGTAGCCAATGCTGAGGTAAAACTTACAAGAGAATCCCTGCTTTTTGGATTGTTTCAAGCAGGATTGAAGGTGCAAAATGAACAAATCGAGGATCGGTTTTTTGAATGGCGAAGAGTAGATTCCGCGGGATTTAGTGTTCCATTTGGTGCTGATTCTGTTGTTCCGATTGACAGTTACGCAAGATCCCTCAATAGCATACAATCTCAGCGTTTCAGTGGCTTTCTCCAAAATGAGTTTGAGCTTAGCACCCGCTATCAAATGCGGCTTACTTCCGGAATTCGTTTCCAACATTGGACCTACAATCAGCAAACTTTCTTCAGTCCTCGATTTTTATTTTCTGTACGTCCATGGCCCGCAAGGCCGGTTATTGCTCGCGTTTCGGTAGGTCATTATGCCCAATCGCCTTTCTTTCGTGAGTTACGTGACCTTCAAGGTATCGTCAATCCCGCCATCAGAGCGCAACAATCTTGGCAATTTCTCGCCGGAATGGACTACGACTTCAAAGCCTTTAATCGCCCGTTTAAACTCGTTGGTGAAGTTTATTACAAGCAGCTTACCGATGTTATTCCTTACGAAATCGATAATGTTAGGGTGCGCTATTATGCAACCAATAATGCCACAGCTTTCACCCGCGGAATTGATTTAAGATTAAATGGAGAGTTTGTCAACAGCATGGAATCGTGGATTTCTATGTCGTTTATGCAAACGATGGAAGACCTAAAAGACGATTTTTATTTCGATGAAGCAGGGAATAAAGTCTCTCCGGGCTATATCCCCAGACCTACCGATCAACGATTCAATCTCGCCATCATGTTCCAAGATTACCTCCCTGACAACCCAACAGTGAGGGTTAATCTTAATCTGGTTTACAGTACCGGACTTCCCTTCGGCCCCCCTGATTTTCAGCGATATAGAGACACCCTCAGGATGCCGGATTATAGAAGGGTGGACATTGGATTTCAGAAATTGCTGGTGGGCCGAGGAGCACGTTTTCAGCCCAAATCCGGCTGGCTGAAAAACTTAAAAGCCTGTTGGTTAGCCTTGGAAGTTTTCAACTTACTGGAAGTCAATAATACTGTTTCCTACTTATGGGTTCGTGATGCCTCTGGTTCTCAGTATGCAATTCCTAACTACTTGACTGCGAGGATTATTAATTTTAGAATAGTTGTGGAGATATAGATAATTCAACGAAATTTCATACCTATTTTGGTAAGTTTATCGAGCTTTTACGGAATTCATCGCCATACGACGAGGTCTTACCGTTTCTAATGTTTACACTTGGTGTGCATGGTAATTTCGAAATAGAAACAGAAGAAATCACCATGAAGAAATTCAATTTATTCGCTGTCGCGCTCATGCTCACGGCAATCCTTTTCACAGGTTGTCAGAAGGATGAAGCCCTGAGCACCCAACCGAGGGTATCGAAAATGAGCGATTTGAAAGTGGATCCTAACTTTTTATTCGCAACCACTACCATGACCCAGTTTGACCTTGCGGTTGCTTTGGGTGATGCTGGTGCACAGGAAAAATTCTTATTTAGTATTTACGATAAATCACCTAACGAGGGTGGGCGATTGATTGATCGTGGAATGGCAGATGGAAGCCTTCGCTATCGTTCCAAAATGAACCTGCCAGCTGCGCTTAAATCCGTTTATGTGGTGATGAGAAGTTCGTTTGGTCGGAATGAATCTAAAGTTATCGAACTAAATGGCGGGGTAGTTACAGCGGCGTTCAACCAAGCGCAAGTGGGTAACGTGGTAGCTGGTAGAACCAATAGCGGTCCAAATTGTACCTCTGGTTGTACCATTACCCTAAATGCCAACACCAATGGTTACACCATCAATGCCGGACAAACGGTTTGCGTGGCTCAAGGAGTAACTCTTTCGGGCAACGTTACGTTTAACGGTGGTGGAAGATTGCGCGTTTGCGGAAACTTTAATCCGAACAACGTTAACCTCAATGGTGGCGCGAAGATGAACATTGTCATTACCTCAACTGGTCAATGGACTTCTAACCAGATAACCATGAACGGTAACCAAGATACTATCTTGAATTACGGAAGTGTTAATGTTGGAAATAACTTAATTGTTATGGGTTATTTCTTGAATGCCAATGTGTTAACTGTTGGAAATCAGTTTAATGTTAATAATGGCGGTTTCTTTGAAAACACTGGTACTGCTACTGCTGAAGACATGAACAACAATCAAACAGTCGTCAACAGAGGTCTTTTAATCAACACCAGAGACTTCCGCAACAACGGACAGTCTAACTTTTCAAACGCCTGCCGCCATATTGTTCAGCGAGATTTCCATCAAAACAAACTCTACGCCAACGGTGGTTATGTGGATGTTGCCGACGATACTCGTTTCAACGGCGGTGGTATTACCACTCTAAGTAGCGGCTCATTTTGGAAAACTGGTGACACCCACATCAACGGATATATTGGTGGATTGAATAGTAGTTA
>JAIXUI010000127.1 GCA_027484125.1 Bacteroidota bacterium
AGTGATAGGTGGTGAAGGTGTTTTTTTTTTTTTTTTTATACCGGAATATCCCCCTAAGGAACACACTCCACACGCCGAGCGCTCACGATTCAACAGCAGGCGTCGCCCAACACCGAGTAATGCAAAAGTCCTAGTCAAGCATGCTTTTTCTGGGACTTTTGGTTAGAGTGACTGAGGCTACTCGGATGAATGTTGTGTGAAGTTTTAATTTTAAAGTTGAGCAATTTGATAGTTTAACAAGTCCAACTTTGTTATAAAATACTTCCTTGACAAAAGGTAGTTATATTCGTTTGTAGCATTAAATAGAATTTGAAGATTGTCGTTGTAGTATTCAGATCCATTAAAATATTCCCATTCTTTAGTAAGATATTTATCAAAAATTTCTTTTGTCTGTTGGGATATTTCGTTTTTTAAAGTTCCATCTTCTATCAACTTTTTTATTTCCGATTTTAGTTCAATTTCCAAAGGCTGGAGGGTTTTCAGATTCTCTCTTATTTGTTCAAATGGAGTTACTACACTAATAAAATTTGTTGCATCACTAATTTTGTTGTACAATGCTACTTTATTATCATATTCTGAATCCTGCTTAAAGAAGTTAATATACTTTTCTTTTAGAATGGTTGCATTGCCCTTTTTTAGTGCTTGGTTATAAAAAAACTTATAAATATTTAAGTCGTTTTCCTTTATTTTTTCTTTTATACTATTTTGGTCTATTTCTATTTTTGGGATTAAATTCTGAGCTTCTGTTGATTTATATTTTTGCCCATCATAGTCAAAGGATTTTATGTCGTATTCCTTATTTGCTATAGACGTTAATATATTTTTATCATTTTCAAAAGCAATAAAATCATATACCATATCTACTTTCTCTTTACTAAAAAGCATATCCATTGTTTCTGAAACATAAAACTCAACAATACTATTTACATTAAAGTCAATAGGGTTTTTATTGTCGTAATAGCAATTATATCCTGTTGGAAAGCTATTCTTATTGAAATTCTGTGAATAATCAGTCTTAAATTCCTCAAAATCTAATGATGTGGCGGTTTCAGCATATGTAACCGCTGAAAACAACTTTCCTGTAATTTTTTCTTGTATATTTTCTTCGTTTTCAAACAGTAGAATAGCTGGTTTTTCATTTCCTGTCTTATGAATATTGGTTAATTCTAAAGCCCTTATTCGCTCTTCAATACTTGGATGAGATGCCCACTGGTTTTTAATGACTAATTTTGATTTGTTATACTTACTTAAGTCAAGTTCAGTCACTATTGGTAAATTATTTTTGAAAGAAAGATTGTTTTGACTTGCTAAAAAATTCATTACAAATCCTTGCTCTCTGTAAATGTTTTTACTTTTTATGTTGTCTGGTATTTTCTCATCATAATAGCTTAATACAGAATTATAGGAATGGTCGGCTAAATCCATTCTCAACAAGGATTCTTTTAAAGGCAAATAGCCTGCAACATTTGCAGCAATTTCGTCTGCGTGAAATTCCATTTCTCTTGACAATGCCATATAGCTGATATTTACGAATTCGTACATTTTTCTTAAAATCCACTGAATACCTTGAATTATTTTCACAGCTATGGAAACAAAAATTGAAAAATAGCCACTAATATTTGCCCACTTTTGAATCATACTGTCAAACGATTCGTTGTCGTAAAGCAAATTGAAAATGACTTGATTTACATTATATACATAGCTCCCTACTTTCATACTTCGTTGCGAAAAATGACCAAATTCGTGTGCTAAAATTGCCTTAAACTCTTGCTCTGATGTAGTGTTAACCAAACCTAATCCAATTTGTAAATTCTTACGAATTGGGAAAATCATGCTCCAAAAGTTAGAATCATAAAAAACACAAGCATTTACATCACTAGACAAATAAACCCTTTTGGGAAAGTCTGTCTTCACTTCATTTACAATTTCTTGGATAAAAGAAAAAAGTTTCGGCTCATCTAGTTCAGAAATCTCAACCAAATGACTTCTATCAACTTTATGTTTCTTAAAAAGAAACTTAAACAAAAATATAAGAATAAAAAAACCTAAACTTGCTAACCCAATTCCTAATCCAATTGTTAGTGCCATAGGTTTTGCTACTATCAAAGCAATTCCTCCCATTACACAAAGGACTGTCAAACCAATAGCTAAAGATAAAAGGATAAGATATGTTATTATGAACAGGATAATTGCAAAAACTGCTCTACCTATCATTTTTCTAAAGTTTGGAGATACTTGTACGTTCATAGATTATTTTCGGTTGTTATTTTGTGTATTGGCTCGAAAAAATTTCACACAACATCCATGTTTACGCAACTCCCCCCAAACTTGCGTATGTATCTGCTTTAACTTGCGTATATTTTTTCTGAGTTGCGTATATATCCGCCTTGGTTGATGCTATTGTGTCTACTCCCCATTTCTAGTACAGTTTAAAAATAGACATTCTCTTATTTCTTTCATTACACTCCAATGTTTCTCAAAGGGGCTGAGTGGAGCGGAGGCGTAGCCGGAGCGGAACGAA
>JAIXUI010000014.1 GCA_027484125.1 Bacteroidota bacterium
GGGGGACTGTCAGAGGATGGCCATTAATCTATCAACAGATAGAGATTATATTTGGGGATAGGATAAAAAACAAACCATAAAAAATTCTACAAAGCCGCCCCTAGGGGCGGCTTTGTAGAAGGGGTGACACAGTTTAAATTACACTCCCTCAAAGGGTGACTTAATTGAATATTACCTAGGACCTCATTTTTCAGGTGGACCTCAGTATATAAACAAACAAGGACAATCAATAATACCAACAGAGTGAAAAAAACTGCCCATAACATTCATCCGAGTAGGCGAAAGTCCCACTAACCCAAAGTCCCAGAACAAGCATGCTTGACTGGGACTTTTGCATGACACAGGGTTGAATTATGAATTATATATTGAAAGATTGACAAAATATCTCCTCATCCTATCGGTTCTCCTTCAATGTTTATAGGGTCAGATTACTTATCAATTCTAACCCAAACCAAAAGGAGCAAGTTTAGCCTTTGGGCTTGATGTCGCATAGTGCGCCCAAAAAACTGCCCACCAAAAGGCTAACAACTCGCCCATTTAGAACCAATGAGGCGATTTTTCCATTCAGGCTTTTATCTTGCACCTTGTGATGTGGGATATTGTTTTGCTAACGGACGCGCGTTTTCTAACTCCCGTACCTGGGAATGGCTACATTGACAATGTGATTCTGGAGGATCGCTTGTTGGCAGAGGCGCTGGAAAACTTAGGACTACGCGTGGGTCGTACTTCCTGGGATGACCCCAAGATGGATTGGTCGCTTACCAAAGCGGTAGTTTTTCGGGCTACTTGGGATTATTTCGACCGATTTGAAGAATTTATGGAGCGCATCGCGCTGATGAAGGAGAGAACCCAGTTGATAAACCCTCATCTGATCCTGGAATGGACCCTCGACAAGCACTACCTCCGCGATTTGCATAAACAAGGCATCCGCATTCCTCCTACCCTATTCATCCAAGCTGGTGACACAAAATCGCTCGCAGAATGGGTGAGCGCATCTGGCTGGAAGGAATGTGTCCTGAAGCCGACCATGGGCGCCACTGCCCGCCATACTTTTCGCTTTAAGGCTGAAGAAGCAGCTCAACTGGAGGACACGTTCCAGACGTTGATTCAGCAAGAAGCTTTCATGCTACAAGAGTTCATGGAAAGTGTGCTCACTGAAGGAGAAATTTCGTTGGTGGTGCTTGGCGGCAAGGTAACCCATGCCGTCTTGAAGCGCGCTAAACCCGGCGATTTCAGGGTTCAGGACGACTTTGGCGGCAGTGTACATCACCATATTCCCAACCAAGCCGCCATCGACATTGCGGAAGCTGCGCTCCGGGCATGTCCTGCAATTGGATATTACGCCCGCGTCGATTTACTCCTCGATAGAAAAGGAAGGTATTGTTTGTCGGAACTAGAGATGATAGAACCGGAGCTTTTCTTCCGATTTAAGGATGAGTCTGCCGCGGTGCTGGCAGAAGCCATACGAGCAGCCGTAGCCCCTTGAAGTGCTTGCGGGGGTTATCACAAGGTTCTCTAAGGGTTCACAAGGAGCTCTAAGTTTTTTTTAAAGACATTCAATAAAACCTCGTGTGCTTTGTTATACCTAGCGAACGGGGTTCTCGCAAAGACGCGAAGACGCAAAGTATTATTAAAAAACTTGCGCCCTCAGCGTAAACTTTGCACCCTCAGCGTGAAAACTGAGCCATCCGCGTGAAAAAACTCAGCGTTCTTTTTATGATAACAAAAGCGCTAGCGGACGAGCGTCACCATCCCTTGCCATTCGTAAGGCAAACCATTTCTCCCTATCGCTTTTACGAAGTAGAGGTAGTTTTCAGGCGGCGCCGGGCGACCTTTATGCCGACCGTCCCAGCCTAAATCCAGCCGGTCTGTTTCAAACACCAGCTCTCCCCAACGAGAATAAATCGTCATCGTAGCCGACTGCATATTCAAGCCTAACAAAGAGAACACATCATTTAGACCATCATTGTTGGGGGTGAACACATTGGGTAAAATACCTGCAACCGGTTGAACAGGCACGTATCGCCAGGCGGAAGTATCTCGGCATCCGGTAACAGGATTCACCAAAACGAGCCTAGCCGGAAACAATCCCGGATTTTCGTAAAACCTACGAGCCGTATCACCAGGAAGGCGGAAACCAGTGGAATCCAAGTCCCAAAAAGCCGTATAAATACCATTTCCTTGAGGAAGAAAGCGAGCCGTACCAGGTGCGAACACCGTATCCGGCACCCAGGTAAAGTCTGCTTTTATGGTATCTAATTCGAAGTTTACCGTATCAGGCAACGACCTACAAGCACCATTGTAAGCCACCACCCAAGCGAACCCAGAAGAGGTTACATTAACGTTTATACTGGAAGTGGTAGCACCCGTGGACCATAAATACCGGCTCCCGCCGGAAGCATTGAGCACCAGAGGCGTTTGTTTACAGGCCAGCTTGTCAGCACCGGCAGAGGCAGTAACCGTTACTTTCACCTTGACAGAAACCGTATCATAAATCACACAGCCTGTGGTGGCTTGCAAACGCAGGATATAGTCTCGATCTCGTTCACCAGACAAAACGATGGTAGATGCGGAGGTATCCGCTAAACCGGAACCGGAAAGCCAGCCCCAGGTGCTAAAAGCCTGAGGATTAGGATTAATCGTTAGTAAAAGACTATCACCCAGGCATAAAGTGGTATCGCGAAAGGGAATAATATCTGGAAATTGATTTACCGGCACCAAAACACTCGCAGTATCAGAACAGCCAATAGTGTTGGTACCAATGACTTGATACACCGTATTCTGCAAGGGTGTTACCGTAACTGCACCACCAGTGGCACCAGGAAAACTACCGTTAGGCAACCACCGGTATGTATTAGCACCTTGCACTTGCAAAGTCAGTGACTCACCTCGGCAAACCGGAATCACCGGATCGAAAGTGAGCGTCGGAGCATCAGCCACCACAATCTGTTGGCTTACCGAATCTATGTTAAGACAATGAAGCGTATCACGAACGCTTAGCGTAACCGTATAAGTGCCCGCAGCTGTATAAGTGTGCACCGGATTTCTGACAGAAGAGGTTTGACCATCACCAAAACGCCAGAAATACACACAACTATCGGTGCTGAGGTTTTGGAAAGTCACTTGCAGGGGCGTACAGCCTTTTCCAGAACGCGGGAACTTATCAAAATCGGCAACGGCTCCTGATTGGAGGAAATCGATTTTGAAGAGCGCCATATTGCAATTGAAGCTGTTGTTTCGGGTTGAATCGGCGTTGAACATCGGAAAGTCGCTATGACTTCTACCCGTTCTGCTATCAAAGCATCCTGCACATACACTCTGATAAATCACGCCTTTCTTATCAAAGCGGCTGGTGCCCCCGTCCACGTGTTCTCGACTAAATCTACCACCGAAATACGAGCCAAACAACAAGCTGGCAGCATTAGATTCTAGAACAGCCAGGTAAAAATCAGAAGAGTCAGTGGTTGTTTGAAATGCATTAGGGGTGAGTGGCAAGCCCATAGAAAAACCGGTTTCGTTATTCCCAAGTTGGTTGGTCCACCCACCCCAACCGGAAACAAAAATTCGATTACATACATCCACTAAAAAAGCAGTAGGCGAAAGGTCCGGACCGGGCTTACCGTCGAGCATTCCATTCCCTAAAACAGTGGACAAGGTTAGGTTTGAAAGCGTGCTATCCAATCTGAGGACAAAAAGCTTTCCGTTGGTATTGTGGTAAGCAGAAGCCGTAATCGGCATATTTCCCATAGATTGACCAAAGGCATAAAGTTGGCCGTTGCGGTCGGCTTGGATAAAAAAACTTTGATCATAAAGCGGTGTACCCACATAAGTAGTTCTCAATCGTTGCCCTGAATAACTAAATTCTGCAATAAAGCCATCACTTTCTCCCGCAAAATTGGATTGATAAACCGTGTTAGGGAAACCCAAACCAGCAGTAGTAGTACCACCGGTGATGTATAAGTTTCCATCATCAGTGAAGGCAAAACCATAGCCCGCATCGTGGCCACCACCCCCGTAAAAAGTACTCATTTCCAGTTGACTAAGGGTAGAATCCATTCGAAAAAGTACAACGTCTTGATTGCCTGCATAAAAACCTTGGAAAGCACCTGAGGTTATTGGAAAGTCAGCCGATTGGCTACTGGCAACTACCCAAACTTTGCCCAAACGATCGAGTTGAATTTCGCCACGGGCACTGTCTGGGAAGTTGTAGCAAAGTCGATAAGGAAGGGTTCGGGAGCTGTTGTTATGCCCATCGGCTCCGGCTCCACCCACATAGGTTCCTGAGAGTAGGCTATCGCCATTCTTACTTAAGCGGATAAGCGCAATATCGTAGAAACCATTCCAACTGGTGTCATAGCCGGTAAGGCTAACCGGAAAATCAGGAGAAGTGGTTTTCAATAAAACATACAGTTCTTGGTCTCTATTCACCACCATACTCAGAGGATTGTCGAGGCCGGAACCTCCCACATAGGTGCTATAAAGCAGTTGGCTGGGAGTTCCCGTGCTATAAACAGAGAAAACGGCGTCTTGTACGTCATTGAATGAGGTTTGGTAAGCTCCTGGCGTTAACGGATATCCGGGACCAAAGACATTTCCACCGCCATAAAGATTGCCGAGATGGTCATACGTAGCGGTAAAACCAAAATTATCGGCGAGAGAACCGGTAAAGGTAGAAAACACCAAAACCGGATCAAGAATGAGGCGCTCTTGAGGGTTTCGTCCTTCACATTTGAAGGAAACGGTGTGCTGATTGAGATGGAATCGCGCCTTCAACTCTCTGTTTTGCTCTCCTGCAAAAGCTACAGGGCGTTCCTCTGCGAAAACATTCACTGAAGTGCGTACCAACAAGCGTCCATCGTCCGAAATGGCAAGACCATTTTTATCTAAACCAACATATTGAAGTTGAACAGTGGACAAGGGAACACCTGGTGCAAGGATAAACTCATACTTCGGCCCATCATTTCCTACGTGAAATACAAAATCAACCCCGGGCCAAAGCTGTTTCAACGTTACAGAACGAAACTTTTGTAAGCCGGAAGCCTGGCGATTTCGGCCTAAGAAATAGTTGATACGGTCGGCAGAAGGGCCTTCCATAGCTAAAATTGATTGCGAAGAAGCACCTACAAAATTGACATAAAGCGCATGTGCCTTCAAGGGAGCGTCACCACCAATTCCGGATTCATGCGCATTTCGAAGGCTTTCTTCATCCAAAAAATGATAAACCAACCGATCTTTCTCCAGAAAAACCCGCGCTGCGGGCCAATCGAGCGAAGCCAGCACTTGACTTGGCCACTGCCCGGCGTTGCGTACCCACCCTGGCCCTGCCTGAACTCCTGCTCCCCCCGCTAAAAATAGCAGCAACACTAGAAGTCTTTGGAAGAGCGGTGTCAATTTCATCAGAAGGTTAACAAAAGGCGGTTACCGAGGAAGAAGTAAAAATAGTCAATTGGAACGATGGGGGCACTGTCGTAGATACCATCATAACTAACGCGAAATTCGAGCCTTCGGTTGAGTGGAACCGCAATTTCTAACGTTCCGGCTAATCGAAAATCGCGAAAGAAGTATTCTGGACGAGCTTGATAGTAAAACACGCTGTTTAAACTAACCTGAGAGCCAAGTCGCTGACTGATTCGAAAGTAAGTATTGAACTTAAACACTTCTGACTTTCGAATATCGGTAGCTTTTACCCCATCCGGACGCACCCCTACCGCTGCAAACGACCAAGCTTCATTTTCATAAAAGCCTCCAAAGCCCACACTGGCAACTGTTAAGCTATCGCGAAGGAAGTTAAACCTCAGATTGGAACCTGCAATGAAACGGCTTTCTAACCCCCTTACCCCATCCCATTGAAACTGAGTATAGTGCTCAGCAACCCACTCTTTAACCCGGTAATCTCGTAATCGAAAGTGAATGAATCCGCCGTTTAGCAAAGCTTGCTGGCTGGTTCCGGTAACCCGAATTCGGGAAGCCATCAACAGCGATTGATTGCCACGAAATCGATAACTCAAATCGGTTTCACTGAATAGCGAATAAACCAATTCACGCTGTTTATCGAGGTTAAAACCGAAGGTAGTTTGGCCACCCCAACGGGAATTTCCTTTCACTTGTGCACGAAAAGATTCAGCATTTAACACTTGAGCGTCAGCTGAATAGCCTAGCAAAATGCCAAGCAAAAAAAGTCTAATTCTCACCTTTTAAGACGCGGTAACGTGGAGTGTTATTGAAGACAAGCCAGCTGTAGCCATGAGCGGGCTGATGAACCATGATGAGCCACCTCCGATATGGATTACGAAAAACCAATTCGTTGACTTGCTTTTGAAAACTGCGGCTGAAGTATAACTGCCGAGTATAGACATCCATCTTCCCGAGTGGTCTTAATAGCTTGATGAAGTTGAGACCTGGAGTTGCTGTTGTGGAATCCATGAACAACTTTTCAGTAGGTGCATATGACTTCCAATAAGCGCGAATAGCGTCTGAGGTTAAATAGGGATGGTAATCGAAATCCTTCTGATAGAAAACCTCTGGTGTCAACATTTTCCAGCCATATTTTATCTCTAAAGTATCCGGGTTGAAAGCATAGACCGGAACTTGAGCGGCCAAAGCGGCTTGATTAAGCATGCGAAAGTTATCGTCAGGAAAGTTTCCCTTTTGATAAGCTTGCTGATTCAAATCGAAAATAACGCCGTCAATTTGGTGAATCTTGAGTAAACTGTCGAACTGGGATTGGTTAAGAGAATTTTGCCACAGCGGAACACTGTCGCAGACTGGAAACATGAACATCAGCTCGCCCACAACTTCCCGGTCTTTTTTGTCACGCTCACGTTGTATCAACCAAGCTAACACCAGCCAAAGACTAGTAAGTATGATGACTTTAACCCACCAACTCAGCTTCATCAACCTATTTTTTGAAGTAGATAAAAGAAGAGGAAACACCAAGCAGTGAGCTGTTGACTGGCGCCTAATACATCACCAGTATAGCCACCCAGCCATTTTTTACTTAACCTGTAGAGATAAAATGTGGGAATAACTCCGGAAAACACCACCGCTACCGGCCAATTCGGAATAATGGTTAGTGCCGCTATCAAAGGTATTGAAGCTGTAAACAAGGCCAAGAAAGTATCGCTGTTGTAATGGATTTGAGCGATAGGTTTGGCTTTCGACTCGCTGTCTTCACGGGCATAAGGCAATAATCGCATGAAGACAACCGGCGTAAGCCGGCTCCACATCTGCCAGGACACCAACATCAAAGCCAGGCTTGACCAGTTTCCAATGGATTGAATAAGAAATTCCAGCATCAACGCTTGGGTTACCAGTAGGATGAGCAGGCCAATGGTTCCAAAAGTGCCCAATCGGCTGTCCTTCATGATTCTCAGGATATCGGCTTTATTCCAACCACCTCCAAACGCATCACAAACATCGGCAAATCCATCTTCGTGAAACGCGCCGGTGAGCCAGATTCCCAATGCCAACAGCAGCCAAGAAGTAAGCATGGGCTGATTGAGTGGCAACAAAAGCCCAAGCAGCAAGGCTTGGCTCATGCCGATGATGCCGCCAATTAGGGGAAAATATCGGGTAGCACGATTCAGGACTGCCGCATCGTGATTAGCCCAAGACGGACAAGGAATTCGGCTGTAAAACATCAAAGCCGCAAAAAATCGATGGATTTCCTGCTTCATGACGATTGACTTACTCCTGCTGATTCAAAAGAAGCCATTTCTCTTAAAAACAAACACGCTGACTCCAAGATGGGATAGGCTAAAGCGCAGCCTGTTCCCTCGCCGAGACGCAATTTCAAATTAAGTAATGGTTCGGATTGAAGAAACTCAATCAATTTGGCATGCCCTTGTTCTTCGGAAAGATGCGTAAAGACTGCATATTCCCTTACAAGTGGATTCATCACATAAGCACATGCAAATACTGCCGTAGCAATAAATCCATCAACCATGATTACTTTACCCAAAGATGCCGTTTGCAACATGGCTCCTGCCATCATCACCATTTCAAAACCGGCAAAGTAAGGAATGGCTTGATTCAAATCCATCCAATCGGGCACATTGGCTTTGTATCGTTCCAAGGCTCGTTGTAACACCAAAAATTTGTGCATGAGCTGAGCATTGCTCAAGCCGGTGCCTTTGCCAATGCATTCCTCCAAAGGAAGTTTACAGATGAGAGACATTAACACACTGGAAGCCGAAGTATTGCCGATGCCCATTTCCCCAAACCCTATGATGTTAGAGCCCTGAGCATGGAGGTTCACCACTTCAGCACCCTTTTGAAGCGCCTGTTGAAATTCCTCGTGTGTCATGGCAGGGCCATGCAAAAAGTTTCTCGTTCCACGATTCACTTTCGCATCTATAATACCGGTTTTGTCTTCAAAGTCGAAGTCCACACCAGCATCTACCACATGGAGTTTAATGCGATGCTGGCGGCAAAATACATTAATAGCAGCTCCCCCTCTGCGAAAGTTTTCTACCATTTGCCGCGTCACTGCTGACGGGTAAGCACTAACACCTTCAGCTGCAATTCCATGATCACCGGCGAAAACAAAAATCACGGGATGCTCTAATACAGGTTGAGAATTATTCAGAATCAAAGCAATTCGTTTGGCTTTGGTTTCTAATCTCCCTAAAGAACCTAAGGGCTTGGTTTTATTATCTATTATCTCCTGTATTTGATTGTCCATCAAACGATTGACAGGACGTATATTGAAACTCTTCATGTCATTTTTTAAACCCATAAGGACAATGGCGACAGCCGCTCTTACAACACCAACCACGCTTGAGGTGATATTGACTGGTAAGTACCATCAATCCATTTTCCAGGTAGTAATCTCCCTTCTCTAAGGGGGGAATTGGTTTCTTGGTATTAGAATGTTGACTCACTGTTGACTGATTTGGTGGAGGCTCCATTGGAGTGCCAGCCCCCAATTGATTCCGGGCATGGCGCGCCAGGCCACCACTTGATATTCTTCGTTGGTGAAATTGCGAATCATTGCCGAAAATGCCAATGATTGTTTTCCGATTAAAAAACCGCGTTTTAGGAAAAAATCTGCAATAACAAACCCCGGAAGGCGTCCGTTGATCCCTTCAGGATCTTCAACACTGCTTCTGTATTGAACGCTCAATGCCAAGTGCCACAAACCCAAGCGTTGCTCGAGCCATTGAGTTGCCGTGAAGGTAGGGATGTATGGCATCTTTTCCTTTCCTTCGTTGCGGGTAAATCGGCCCCATTGCCCGGAAGTGGTAGCCTCGAATTGCCGCCATCTCAACTTTATACGCGCCTCTATTCCAACTGCTAACGCATCGGATAGATTGACCGGGCTCCAAATACCGGCATTCAAAGGACGCCAAAAAATGAGCTGTTGGGTGCTTCTCCAATAGGTACTCAAATTGAATTTCACTATTCCTTTTTGGCCTGCTAAACCAGTCTCCCCACCCCATCCTTGTTCAGGCTTTAACTCCCGATTTCCACCCGGAATCCAAAACAAATCGTTCAGAGTAGGGTGTCTGAAATGTCCGGAAACCTGAGCGGTCCATCGAATAGCAGAATCCCCTAAACTCATACCCAAGTAGGGTTGAAGGCCAGAAAATTGGGTTCCGGCTTGCTCTACACGAACTGAACCCGTAAACTGAAAATTATTCCTAAGTGATTGATAATTAGCTTGCAATTGCCCTGAAATCCTATTCAAACCTGCCTCGTAAACTGTACTGTAAACTTGCTGGCGCTGTAAACTTGATTGAGCACTCAATTCCCATTGTTTGTTGATCGAACGACTCCAAAACACTTCCATTCCCCAATCTTGAATGTGGCTATCGCTGAAGATTTGGGTGGCATCATCTTGATAATTCAACCGCTCCCACTGGTGAAACATACGCCCCCTTAGCCGATTGCGCGATGCCGTCCGGTCGAATTGAATAACCTGCCTCACCGCATGATCCTGCTGGCGGGCCGAAGAATTTTGTTGGGTTAATGTAGGTGGAATCTGCCGATCGGCACTGGTGTACAACAAATGATAACGATACTTAAATCCTGCTGCTAAATCACCTGCTAACGACAGCCGGGCTGCCTGTAAATCTTGCCGGGCGTTGGTTTGTCTTTTGAAACCAGGTGTAAAAGAAAAGTAATCCCGTACCTGAAAATCATTGAAGGATTGTTGTTTGAATGCAGCAATTTTCAACCTCTGGTTTTGAATTGCCCCTTCCAAAGCAGCAAGTACTGCCGTTTGCCCCCAACTACCGGTCTGCAAGGTCACAGTTGGTGTCCATAGGGAGTTGGACAGAAAGGACTGAGTAAAATGAAGGCTTCCGGCTATTGCTTGATTGCCTAATGTTCCACCTTGGCTTCCCGGAGTCAATCGTATTTCACCCAAAAGCGCTGCCGGTAACAAGGCGAGATCCTGCTGTCCAAGCATGGCATTTCCGATGGGAATGCCTTCCCAAAATACCGCAGTTTGAGACGCCTGTCCCCCTCTAAACTGGCTAGTCGCCAATAGGCCGGGCCCTTGTAACCGCAGTACCACTCCCCCATCCTGATTGGCAATTTCCGCGGCACTCATCCCTGGAAAACCTGAAGTAATTCTTCTGTTTAAGGGTATGGAACTGCTGCCTGCCGGTTGGTCAGAAAGCCGATAATCACGAACAGAAACCGAAGGGAGCGTTTTCGTACTGTCAGGCTTCGCTGCCATTGAAGCCGCCACTACCGCCATCCAATACCACATGGCGCAAAAATAGAAGCATTGCAAGTGAAATAATTTTTAGACAAGTCTAAATTTATTATTAGACCACCTTACTTTTGCAACATGAAAAGCCTTAAGTATTTGCTATTCTTAGTCTTAATCCCTTGGATATGCCGAAGCCAGTCCATCAGCGGACAAGTAAAATCTGGCAAAAAAGAGCTGGAAGGCGTGCTGGTAGTATTGAACGAAGGGCAGGAAGTTAGCAGAACCGATGAGCAAGGAAAGTTCAAGCTCACTTCGGTAAGTTTTCCGGCACGACTTAAATTTAAATTCACCGGATTTTTAACCTTAGATACCATCCTTAAACAAGATCCGGGTTCCCCATTAAACTTAAGCTTACAAGGAGATCCACTGTTGTTGAATGAAGTGGTGGTTACCGGAACCCGCAGTGAGATGAATCGGCAATTAGCACCGGTAATGGTTCAGCGAATTGATGCCAGGTTGTTAGAACGGGCACAAGCGGCCAACGTTGCGGAGGGACTCGCCTTCACACCGGGGTTGCGGGTAGAAAACAACTGTCAAAATTGCGGCTTCACCCAAATCCGCTTGAACGGATTAAGCGGTCCCTACACCCAAATATTGCTGAATGGAAGACCTGTTTTTTCAGCATTAGCAGGCGTTTACGGATTAGAGCAGTTTCCAGCCTCCATGATTGACCGGGTTGAAGTGGTACGTGGAGGAGGTTCAGCCTTGTATGGCGGAAATGCCATAGCCGGCACGGTGAACATCATTACCCGCGAACCCTTAGATGACCGCATGGAGATAACCGCCGGCATCATGGTGCTTCCGGGTGGAAGGTTGGACCATCGTCAAAATGTTTTTGCATCTGCACGCTTTGGCAGAACCAACCTCTCGGTTTATGCCGGAAATCGAGAAAGGCAATGGTGGGACGCCAACGGTGATGGATTTTCAGAACTCACCCAATTGAGCCTACAAAACATTGGATTGAGTTTGAATCATGACCTCACTAGAAACCAGAAGCTTACCCTCGATGTAAGCCTAACGAGAGAAAACCGCCGGGGCGGCAGTGATTTCGATTTAGCCCCCCACCAATCGAGGATTGCCGAAGCCTTAGGCCACCTCAATTCCGGCATTAGCCTCGCATGGGAGTACCGCAATCCTAATCAAAAAGAACGATTTTCGATTTATTCCAGCCTAAGACATATTGATAGAGCCAGTTACTACGGCGCGGGAGGCCGTGTTCTATCTCCGACTGACAGCCTTACCCCAACCGACCTTTTGGCCATCAATGCTTATGGAAACACCCGCGATTGGGCCTTGGCGCAAGGATTCCAATGGAATAGAAGCCTAACAGCAACCCTGAGACTTGTAGCCGGAGCTGAATGGCAGTGGATGAAAGTGAAGGATGAAATGCCAGGTTATGATAGAATTATTGACCAACAAAGCAGCAATCTTGGTCAATATGCCCAGTTGCAATGGGATCCCAACAGCCGCTGGACATTCCTTCTGGGAGGACGCCTCGACGCTGTAAACTTCAGTGGCGTAAGCCAACTAGGTACATTCACCAGTTTTCCTTCCGACAAACAGTGGATTGCCGTTCCACGCTTGAGCGTGATGTACAAACATCATCAAAACTGGAAATTTCGGGCTGGATATGCAGAGGGCTATCGGACTTCTCAGGTCTTCGATGAAGATTTGCATATAGAGTCGGTTGGAGGAGCAGCACGGTTTGTAAAATTTAGCCCAGACCTTAAGCCTGAGTACGCCCGTAGTTTTACCGCAAGTGCCGACTGGACCCGCACTCGTATCAATCAGCAATGGAATTGGCAAAGTGAATTTTTCGTCACCAGATTGGAAAATCCATTTCTTTATACAGGCGCCATAGAAGAAAACGGCTTTGCTATTCAATGGAAAAGAAATGGAAGCGGCGCTACCGTGATGGGCCTCCACCAAGAATGGCGTTGGGCCTACCGCAACGACTTGCAGGTACAGGCAGGATTTACCGTACAAAGTGCGCGTTATCAACAGGATGAAACCATTTGGGAAGACACCGACCTGTTTGAAATTCCGGCTGTAACCACCCGTGATATTCTTCGCAATCCGGAATTATACGGGTTTGGAACCGTAGAATGGAAGCCTAACTATTGGAATTTCAGCTTAAATCTACAATATACCGGTTCAATGAAAGTACCCCATGTAGTGGGAATGACAGGGATAAATGAAGACCCCTCAGGAGCACGAGCGCAATATACCCGTTTGGTACAAACGCCTGATTTCATGGATGTTGGGATTCGTGCAGGCAGAAGTTGGCAGGCAGGTGGTCATTACCGCTTGACCTTAATGCTACAGGTAGGCAACCTATTCAACTCCTTTCAAAGAAACTTTGACGTAGGCCCTGAGCGAGACGCCGCATTTGTATATGGACCATTACGCCCAAGAAACTGGGGATTCACCCTTCAGCTTGCACATCGCTAGGACTTAGAAGACTAAGAGCCATTAATCTTGATTGAACAGTAATTTTTTCTGCTTGATACGGTTCAACGCTTCATGGCCAAGTTCTACCAACTTGGAATCAAACTGATGGAGGATAAAGTCTTTAAAAGCAGCCTCCGCTTGATCCCATAAACCCAGGGCCTCGTACATCAATCCATATTCGTTGTAGATTGACCCTTTGTTGATACCCGGAACTTTCAAAGCACGATTTAATAGTAAATCCAGTTCTTCATACTTTTTGTAAGTACTAAGTAGAATGGCATAGTTGTAATAACTAGGGGCGTAATTAGGGGAAAATTTGATGGCCAGTTGATAGTGCATTTCGGCCTTTTCAATGTCTTGAAGCTTGGTTTCGTAAACCCACCCTAAATGATTATAGGCTTTACCAAACGATGGATTTTCCGCTATGATCGCCTCAAGCAAGTTGACTGCATCCGTTAAACGACCTTCCTTAATCAATCCATCCGCTTCTGCGAACATCTCCTCTAATCTAAACTCCGAGTACATTGAAACAAAATTAAAAGTTAATCCTTCTCCCTTGTGTTTTATGCAAGATTACTAGGTTGTAAAATTTATAAAATCCTAATTCCTCACCAGGCAATTGAAGATCTCAGCACATCAACCAATGCTGTTTTCGAAGATAAATTCATTAGTGTTAACACCATTTGTAGGGGACTTTTGTCGATTTACTAGGTTTTTGTAATTAACTGACTTCAATAATCCAAATGCCTCGTATAATTGCAAGACAATTGATGAATATGAAACTCAGACCGTTGTTTTTTAGCCTTTTAGCAGGAGCCGTCATGTTTGCTTCTTGTAACAAAGATGAAGACACTACTCCTACGCCTGACCCAACCCCAACGCTTCCAAGCTTGGTAGGCAACTGGCGTATCGACAGCTTGTCCACTAACGTTTCTGTTAATGGCGTATCCGATCCACTTCAGTCTATCACTGCCCCAAGTTTGCTTTTTCAGCTTACCGGCAATGCAGATTTCAAAGCGGACAATACAGGAACGATGAACATTCGTATTTCAAATGCTATTCTTGGTCCTATCATCGACTCTGTTATCACAGTTAACAAATGGTGGAGAGTAGGCTCAACCGATACCTTGCGAGTAGTTTCTGGTCCTGACACTTTGAACTTCAAACTGTTAACCAACACCGCAAGTAAAAACGTAATTGAACTTCGCGAAACTGACATTGACGCAGGAGACACTACTCGCGTTCAAATGAGAATGGTACTAAGCAAGTAACCATCTTCAACGCAAAAAAAAGACCGGACATCCGGTCTTTTTTTTGCCTAAATGGACGCAGGCCATTACAAAAAGCTACTCCATAGTAAATATCATAGCTTTCAGAATGTCACTTTTCGCTAAGATTTGCTTAACCAACTTCACGGTTGGCGCTTAAAAATATTCTCCCTTTGGTGGAAACAAGGTTACACAATAGCTTGATACTCCATCAAATCCGCTTCACAATACCTTTTGAATCTTTCTAACGAACATGCCCATCCTGACTAAAAATTTTGAGATGGAGATTGTAACAAGCCCTATTGAGCAGTAGGTAAACGGAAGTATAAATATCCGGAAGCACCCAGCACATAGGCATTCCTACCGGTTGCATACAATCCACGAATTCGATTGGCAGAAAAAGCTGCCCGATGCTCCTCATTCAATGGAACATAAAAAACCTGACGTGTTTGATTTTTGTAGGAAACCACATAGAGATTACTAGGACTTACTGTGGCCGTTTGTTCCCAAATCATGAACCAGTAATTCCCATATTCATCCTCAAAAGCAGGTGGTTTTCGAAAAGAGGCTCTAACTAAAAAGTCCTGAAAACCGGGAATGGTATCGTTCCATTGGGAACCCAAGGAATCGAGCACCACCAACTCGTCGTTAACCAAAGAGTTGAGTGCTTGATAACGCCATTTAGTAATCGGTAGCGGCATGAGCACCCGCTGCGCATCCTGACTCGATGGCATTCTTCGAATAGAAGGTAACACTATCAATTGGTCATCGGGGCAGAACCTAAGTTCTTTCAATTGGGCTTCCCTCAGAATGGCATAAGCCTCCCCGGCCTCGGTAAGGTAAAGTTTGCGACCTCGTTTTCTATCCGGTAGCTTCAGTAAAACCTCCAAACTATCCGAAGCAGGACCGCTCCATAATGCTTCAAGATTTTCCGGCCATGGTCGATAGGAATACGAGCCTACTTCTTCCATCAATCTTTGCCTCTCCCAATAAGCACTTACACTTTCCGTAACCTTCCATCCCATCAACAAGACTAAAGGAAGATAAGGCAGGAATAATAGGATGGTAGCGAGTCGCTGATACAGCTTGTCTTTTTCACTTTTAAGAATATCCTCCAGGACATAAGATGTCCAAATCAGCAACATCACCAAATGAAGGATAACGGCCCAAACCACCACTTTGAAAGCTCTAGTTTCAGGCTTAGGCTCGAGATTGAGCCAATCGTACAACTGAGCAATTCCCCAACTGAGGAGCAAGGCCAACAGTGTCCCTACCATCAAGGTATAACTATGCCAGCGCAATCGCTTCTTCCGCTCAACCATCTCTCCCCTAATTTACCCGGTTTTCACCGGAACCTGCTATTAACGGGAATTCTTGTCGGGATTGTCTTCCTTCAACAAAAGGTTTTCTAACCCTGCATTGAGGATGTAATACAAGATGCTAAACCAGAGCGCAGGCCAAAATCCGGACACCACAAAACCCTTTACAAAAAAGGGCACCAGCAAGATTAATCCAGCATTGATAACGAGCAAAAACAAACCCAGACTTAAGACGGTAACTGGTAGTGTAAGAACCTGAATTACAGGCTTCACCAACAAATTCAACAGGCCAATTACTACACCGGCGAGGAGCGCATCAAGCAGTGATGCTACTTGAATGCCATCCAAAATCTGATCAATTAAATAAACGGATATGCCGCCGATTATCGGCTTCATCAGCACTTTTAACATATCACAAAATAACAGAGGGTTTCCACCATTCCAACCTCTATTTAGCAATTTGGGGAGTATTTGACCCTCCTATAGACTTATTCATTTGTTGAAAATTTGATTCGAAAAGATTAAACAAACCTTGTGGGCATTCGTTTCTCTATGGTATGCGAATGACTGTATGCCGAAAAGGCCACTTCAATGCAGCTCACCGGCTTCACAACCCGGCATTGTCTGACCAAGAAAATGAAGCCTTATTCGGGAAATGCAACTACCCTCACTATCACGGCCACAATTACGACCTCATTGTGAAGGTCACTGGTGAAGTAGATCCAAAAACCGGCTATGTCATAGACATGAAGGTTTTGTCGGACCTCATTGAAAAACTAGTGGTAGAAGATTTTGACCACAAAAACCTGAACCTTGACGTAGAGGAATTCAAAACTTTGATCCCTTCTGCTGAGCACATTGCGTATGTAATCTGGCATCGGTTAAAACCACATTTGCCGGAAACTTTTGAACTTTTGATTGTTTTATATGAAACACCACGAAACTTTGTGGAATATGCCGGAAACTAAGAAACTGACGGCCGAAGAAATCGGAGACGAACACCTCAGCACCAGCGATGAAACGCCCCTGCGTGAGGATGCATTTGAAATGGACGATGCCCTGAAAATCGAGCTTATCGAGAAAAATTTCAGGGAAATCATGCACATCCTTGGCCTAGACCTTACCGACGATAGTCTGCAAGGGACGCCCCGCAGGGTAGCCAAGATGTATGTGCAGGAAATCTTTTCAGGATTGAATCCTGCTAACAAGCCTAAAGTGGCGCTGTTCGAGAACAAGTACCAGTACAACCAAATGCTGGTCGAGAAAGACATTACCGTCTTCTCCAATTGCGAACACCACTTTGTGCCTATTTACGGAAAAGCACATGTGGCCTACATCTCCAATGGCCATGTGATAGGTTTGTCTAAAATCAACCGCATCGTTCAATACTTTGCTAAGCGTCCCCAAGTGCAGGAGCGCTTAACCAAGCAAATCGCAAATGAGTTGAAGCGTGTACTGCAAACGGAGGACGTGGCCATCGTCATCGATGCCCGCCACATGTGTGTATCTACTCGCGGCGTAGAAGACAGCCAAAGCAGCACCGTAACGGCGGAATACAGTGGACAATTCCTGAATCCGGAAACCCGCAAGGAATTCCTCGCTTACCTTAATCTTTCAGCCGACTAAGGATGAGACTTGCAGGAAAAAACATCCTGATTGTTGGCGCCAGCTCCGGCATCGGTGCAGAACTGGCCGCCTTAGCGCAAGCGGAAGGTGCTACTGTTTATACAGCAGGCCGACGAGCCACTTCCTTCTACCACCTCACCTTCAATGCCGTACAGCCGGATGCTACCGATTGGAGCGGTTTTCTCCCGGAAACCCTTCATGGCGTAGTTTATTGCCCGGGCACCATTCAGCTGAAACCCTTTCAACGCATCAGTCAAGCCGATTTTCTGCAAGAACTGCAAGTCAATTTGTTGGGCTATGCAGCAGTGGTTCAAGCTTGTCTCAAATCGCTAAAAGCAGCGCAAGGCGCTTCAGTGGTGAGCTTCAGCACGGTTGCAGCGAAAACAGGGATGAGTTTTCATGCCGGAATTGCCGCGGCTAAAGCCGGATTAGAAGGACTCAACAGAAGCCTTGCGGCTGAGTTAGCCTCTGCCAACATCCGCTTCAACTGCATTGCGCCCTCCCTCACCGACACACCATTAGCAGGAAACCTGCTTTCCACTCCGGAAAAACGCACGGCTGCCGGCCAACGTCATCCACTTGGAAGCATTGGACTGCCGGAAGACCATGCTCATGCCGCGCTTTTCCTTCTTTCAGGAGAAAGCCGCTGGATTACCGGGCAAACCCTCGCCATAGATGGCGGCATGTCGGTTTTGCGTTAAACTTTTTCCATCATGCAAGAAATCGTCGTTTGTTGGTTTCGTCGCGATTTACGACTACACGATCATAGACCACTCTGGGAGGCCTGTCAATCAGGCCTTCCTGTTTTACCCCTGTTCATCTTCGACACCAACATCCTGGACAAACTCGAAGACCAAGACGACCGCAGGGTTACCTTTATTCACCAAACCATCGCAGCTCTTGATAATCAATTGAGAGCCGAAGGAAGCGGATTTAGAACTTTTTACGGAACTCCCGAAGAAGCATTCGAGCATCTAACTAAAGAGTTTCGTATAAAAGCAGTTTACACTGGCCAAGATTACGAACCCTACGCCCGTCAACGCGACACCTCGATTGAAACTTTGCTTTCTGCCAAAGAAACCAGCTTTTATCCTCTGAAAGATCATGTTTTCTTCGAGAAGGCAGAAGTGGTAAAAGACGATGGACTTCCCTACACCGTTTTTACGCCCTTCTCTAAAAAATGGAAAGCACGTTTTAGTGCAACGGGCGTTGCACAGTATCCTTCAGAGAAGAACTGGGAAAGAAGCTTACTCAAAACTGCCATACCTGCAATCCATTCATTAGAAGAGATGGGCTTTAAAGCCTACAAAGGCTCATTTCCGGAAGCGGAAGTAAAAGAGCATCAAATCAATCGGTATGGTGAGACAAGAAATACCCCAGCCATTAGAGGCACCAGCCGATTAGGCATTCACCTTCGCTTTGGCACCATCAGCATCCGAGAGTTGGTGGCACGCGCTGCGGCAGCAACCGATTCCACCTTTCTAAACGAACTCATCTGGCGCGATTTCTACCATGCCATCCTTTGGCATTTTCCACACGTAAGTGAACGGGCATTCAAACCAGCTTATGATGCCATAGAATGGAGGCAAAGCCCTGAAGATTTTGAGAAATGGTGCGAAGGCAAAACCGGCTATCCGATGGTGGACGCTGGCATGCGCGAACTGAAAGCCACCGGTTTCATGCACAACCGCGTGCGAATGATTGTAGCCAGCTTCCTCACCAAACATTTACTCCTAGACTGGCGCTTGGGTGAGGCATGGTTTGCACGCCATCTCCTCGACTTCGACCTCGCCGCCAACAACGGTGGCTGGCAGTGGGCCGCAGGCACCGGATGCGATGCTGCACCTTATTTCAGGGTCTTTAACCCAACCGAACAAGGCCGAAAATTTGACCCTAATGGCCAATATTTGAAGCAATGGGTTCCTGAGCTCTTCAATGGAAATTACCCCTCGCCCATGGTGGATCATAAGTTCGCTAGAGAAAGAGCCTTAGCGCATTACAAGAAATTCCTGGGAGGAAACTCCGAGACTGAGCAATAGTTTATTCATAAGAACTGAAACATTTTCTAATCTTGCGGGCGTATCTTGGTCAGGATGCAAAAACTGATCGATACGCTCGTTTTTCTATTAACGCGGCCGCCACTGCTTGCTAAAGAAGCCAGTTTGTCTGCTTATGGGAAGGCAAGAATTTGGTATGCAAGAAAGGTGTCCTTCAAGAGTGGGCTTCAAGATGTTTTTCTTATCGTACTTGGAATTCTGTCTGCCGGACTTGGATTGAAAGGCTTCTTACTTCCGAATCATTTTTTAGACGGAGGCGCTACCGGTATCGCACTTTTAACTGCCCGATTCTCTGAGATACCATTCGCGGTTCTTTTGGTAGCAGTCAACTTGCCCTTTATCATCATCGGTCACCAGCTGATTTCTAGTCAGTTTGCATATCGGACAGTTTTAGCCATCATTGGTTTGGCTTTAGCCACCACCTTCATTCCTTATCCGGTAATTACCCAAGACAAACTGCTGGTGGCAGTATTCGGAGGCTTTTTCCTCGGCGCTGGGATTGGCTTTTCAGTGAGAGGAGGTGCCGTAATCGATGGAACAGAAGTACTCGCCATTGCTTTAAGCCGAAAAACAGGTTTAACCATTGGTGATGTTATCTTGATTTTTAACATTCTTATTTTTTCAGTGGCCGCCTACCTCATCAACATGGAGACGGCCCTGTACGCAGTACTTACCTATATGGCAGCTTCAAAAGCAGTAGATTTCTTCATTGAAGGCATTGAAGAATACACCGGCGTAAGCATTGTTTCGGTACACTGCGATGAAATCCGTGACTTTATCATCTATGAAATGGGCCGAGGCGTTACCGTTTATTCCGGAAAGCGTGGATATGGAAAACGAGGACTCACCGTTGCAGATGTTGAGGTAGTATATACGGTAGTCACTCGACTGGAAGTCAACAGATTGAAAACAGAAATCGCTAAAATTGACCCTCATGCTTTTGTGGTGATGTCAGGGGTTAAGGATGTTGTTGGCGGCGTAGTGAAAAAGAGAAGGCTCAGTCATTAATTGCGCGTGAAATTACCAGAACCTCCTCCTTTTGAAGAAGCTGGTCGCAGAAGCCGTCACCAGCTCAAGAAGTGGCTGCTTCCACTTCGCAGAAGACTTTCGAACGACCAGTTTCTGCTGCTGTGCGCCGTTAGCATAGGAGTTATCGCCGGTCTTGCAGCCTTGGTCCTCAAGCTGTATGTGTTTCAAGTTCAGAAGCTGGTACTCCGATTAGCAGGCGGCTCGCCTTCCATCATACTTAGATTTCTGATTCCGGTAATTGGTCTTTTGGCTTGTACTTGGATTATCCGCAGGTTCTTTAAAAATCAGTTTCTAAAAGGCAGTGATCAAATTGTGTTGGCCATTGCACAACGCAGGAGCTTTCTCCCATTCTCCCAAACCTATTCACACCTTATCACCAGTGGAATAACCATTGGCTGTGGAGGTTCCACCGGGGTGGAGTCGCCCTTAGTAAGCACAGGCGCAGCCATTGGCAGTAATGTTGCCGGATTCTTCAATCTGCCTTATCGAGACCGAACTTTGTTGTTAGGTTGCGGCGTTTCGGCGGTGATTGCCGCAGCCTTTAGTGCGCCGGTAGCAGGGGTTCTTTTTGTGTTGGAAGTGCTCTTACCTGCTGCTTCGCTGAGTAGAATCATGCCTTTGATTCTTTCCGCGGCGGCAGGCGCTTTATTTTCTACTGTTTTTCTTGGCAGGGAAATCCTACTCAATTTTCCCAACTTGGGCGAGTTTGCGGTTCGAAATCTGCCCTTTTATATCGGCTTAGGATTAATGACCGGCTTAATGGCTCGTTGGTATTCCATCAGTTTTCGTCTCACCAATCGATTGTTTGAACATGTACCCGGCCCCTATCAAAAGGCCATCTTAGGCGGGTTAATGCTGGGGTTCATCACCCTCATTTTGCCGCCTCTTTATGGCGAAGGATACGAAACCCTCAAAGCACTTACGTCTTGGTCACCTGACAGGATGTTGAGGGGTTCCGTATTCGGGAATATTTTGCGTCAACCGATCTGGTTTCCTGCTGTAGTTGCGCTCATTTTGTTAATGAAGGGCTTTCTAACCGCCATCACCCTTGCAGGTGGCGGCGTTGGAGGCAACTTCGCTCCCAGTTTATTCATAGGTGGACTCACGGGTTACTTAGCCACGATACTTGCGTCCGCCTTCGGATTTCAGTTACCTGTCACACACTTTGTGTTGGCTGGAATGGCAGGAAGTCTTAGCGGTGTATTTTATGCGCCGCTTACGGCGCTCTTCCTTATTGCAGAAATCACAGGGGGGTATGAGCTGATGATTCCGTTGATGGTGGTTTCCTCTATCAGCTTTTTTACCGCCAGAAGCTTCGACCCTTTGTCGATGGAAATGAGAAAACTAGCGCGACAAGAAAAACTGCTGACCCACACCCCCGACACCTTTGTAAGCAGCAGAATAAGCGCACAAGAACTCTTATATCAACAGCCGCTTATTTTTCCGGAACATCTTACGCTGACAGAAGCAGTAATGCAAAGCTTGAAAAACGACGTGGACTGGATGATGGTGGTAGATGGTTCAGGCAAGTGGCTCGGATTATTATCGAAAGTAAGCCTGCTGCAAAGCAGACTCAATCCCGATTTAGCGGAACTTTCCATCGGGAGGTTACCGCTGCTGCGAATACCTGCCGTTCAATTGGAGACTCGTGGTAACGAATTGCTGAAATACTTTGACCTGCACGAAAGTCAAGTATTGCCGGTGGTAGATAAGGACCAAAAACCAGTAGGACTGGTATTCGAACAAGATTTATTAAGACGCTACAGAGAGGTCACCTTGGAAGTTTAGGTAATTAGCTTGTAGATAGCCTCGTGCACGGGTTTTTCTCAAAGTTGTACAAACAACTATGCGACTTAGCGGCTCCGCTTGAAAAACCATCTCGCCAAGACGCAAAGTGAAACAAAAAAAATTCAGCGAACCCTGCGTAAACCCTGCACCCTTCGCGTGAAAAAACACTTCATGCCCTTGGTGATAACGAGCGCGTGATCTTCAATCTGCGCTACCCGATCTCCAACAGCAAGCATTCGCTTACTAATCCGGGACCGAAGGCTAAGCCGAATAGATAACCTGGAGCAGGATTTTGGCTGAGGAGATGCTGGAGTACAAACAGTATAGTTGCCGACGACATATTGCCGCATTGTCCTAAAATATGGCGGGAAGAAACCAGCGCTTCCGGCTCCAGCGACAATCCTTTCTCTACCACTTCTAAAATGCGCTTCCCACCCGGATGCACCGCCCAATGCCGAATTTGTTTTGCCTCAACGTTCCAGTGTTTTAGCGCTCCGGCAAACAAGGCGTCTAAGTCCTGAGCGAGGTGGTCCGGAACCTGGCTGCTTAGGTGCATACGAAAACCAACATCGCTTAAATCCCACGACATGGCGTGTGCAGTTTGGGGCGCTAACCTCGAATAAAAGTTCCTCAATCTAAACCGAGGCGGTGTGTCAGCTTCATAGCCGCCCAATAAAACTGCTGCTGCTCCGTCGGCAAAGAGTAAACCCGCCGTTATAGCATCTTCACTCCACTCCGGACGAATGTGCAAGCTGCACAGCTCTACGGAAACTATCAACACCCTGCTTTTCGGTTGATTCCTACAGAAAGCCTCCCCCATTCTTAAAGCATGAACCGCCGCATAACAGCCCATGAAATTCACCGAAGTGCGAAAGGTGTCGGGAGCTAGCCCTAAGCGCTCTAATAGCAACAAATCCAGCCCGGGCGTCATCATGCCGGTGCAGCTCACGGTAATCAGGTGAGTGATTGGCAACGAATCGGGCGCCTGATGAAGGCAATGGCGGGCCGCTTGTTCCGCCAAAGGCAACGCTTCTTGCCTGTAAAATGCCATTCGCACTTCCATATTCGGCCACGGTCCTTCCCCGGGATGTGGCGGAAGAAACGATTGATCTTCCGGCAACCCGCTGTAATCCGGTACTACCATGTGTCGCTGCTGAATGTTACTCTGCCGATAGAGAAAGCCCAGTTTACGCGCCTCTACCGGATTTAATTGGTAGAAACTCGACATAAACAACTGAATCTGAGATTGGTCGAGTTTACGTTCTGGCAGCGCACTGCCCATTGCAAGGATTTCAGCCATGGTGTCGGAAATATACGAGTGCCATTAAACTAACGTTGGTGATGGTAGAAGCCAACCAGTTGAGCGACATCAACGCTTTAAAACTGGCATGTTGAGCATCAAGCCGAACTTGCTTCTGCCAACGTATCAATCGGGGTAAAATGGGCAGGCTAAGAAGTAGAAAAAAGAAAAAATGGGCTGGTCGTTCTGCTTGATAGAAGAAAACGGCTAAGCCGGAAAAGGCCAGAAGATTCACTACCGAACAGAAAACGAATGTTCCGTTGAGGCCCAGCTTCATTGAAATAGTCGTTACGCCGTCGGCACGGTCGGCTTCATGTTGGTAAATCTGCGTCAACGGATAAAAGCCTCCAATCAGCAAGGAGGAAGTAATCATGCCAACCCCATCGGGGGCTTGGGTACCGTGACTGGCTGCCCAACAGGTGATGGCGTAAACTAGTGCACCTTGATTCAGGATAACCGTGAGATACCCTACAACCGGATACTTCTTCAGCCTAATCTTTCGATAGCTGTAAAGCCTGGAGAAGAGTACATAAACGGCGTAGCCCACTGCCGCCTTCCAATGGAGGAAGCTAACTAACACGAGGCCGAGGATATCCATCCAAACGCTCAACTGAAAGACCTCCCGACCTGCCATCGGCGGCTTTTCCAAGCCTCCTATCGGTCCGGTGTCACGGTCTTGGTGGCTGTTGTAAGCATTGCTCGCCGGATAGAGCAGCAGGTGCAACACCACACCTATAACCAGCACGGCAACCCAATCCAGATTTTCCACCCGATACACTGATAGCCAAAAAATGGGCATCAGCATCCAGGAAAAGGGAATGCGGAGCAATAGCAGGGTGTCGCGGTGAAACATTACAATACTTATGTGCAATAAAAAACCGCCCGAAGGCGGTTAAGTTTAGTTGAGCTCTACACTTTTGATGACTTCGTAGCCCAAGTGACGCTCCAAGATTTCTTTGTAAAGAATATTGGCAGTAAAACCAAAGCCGCCTTCGAAGAACTCTGCTAAAATGGGTTGCCAATCGGAGGAAGTAGGAAGAATAAAACCGAACTTCTCATTTTCACGGCTGGCATTGCGGTGCATTTTCAAACGTCCGCCGTTGGTTTTGGTGTACAGCCAGTAGGAAATCAAGTCAGAATACCCAAAAAACTTCTTCGGATCTCTTGCCACATGTTCGGTGATGTCTTCCGGCTTCTGAACGTATTTCACCACCATGGCAGGGAAGTGAAATTTCTTGATTTCCAATAATTCCTTCTCCGCTACCGAGCCTTTAATGACACAGGCCGTCATGCCGTCCAATTTGGTGTGGATGTCAGAGAAACCGACTAAAGAAGGAATATTAAGCCCAGAAATGAGCACGCTGATGTTACGCAGATAAGGTGGAGTGAACTTAATTTCCTTGCTCCTTTCGCGGGTAATGGTCACTGAACCAGCACCTAACAAGCCATTTCCACCGGTTTTGATGCTGTTATAAAACTCATTGAAATCCTTGTAGCCTTTAAAATCAAGTTTCAGGTCAATTTTTCTGGTTTCCTTGAGCCATTTGGTGAAAGCCATCAGAATATCAGCTTCCAAGCCGGTAAGTTGACCGTCTTCACCTTGAAACACAAAGGGTCGATTTTCGAAATAATGTACCGTAAGGGTTCCGCTTCCGGTGGAGGACACTTTTTGCCAAGTATCCTGAGCCTTCAGGGTAGTAAAAGCTAAGAAGGCAAGCAGGGACGTCAGTAAAAATTTCATGGGTGGAGGTTTTGAAAGTGCTAAGAAAAAGAATGCAGCGGTGGTTAACAAATGGAAATGAAGAAGGAAAACTGAAAGCAGTATTTTCGCCCTATGCTTGGATTGAAGTTAGCCACCGAGCCCGCTTGGGCGAATGTAGCGGAAAAGAGCTTACACGATATTCTCAACGATCATGCTTACTGCGAGCAGAAAGCAGCCACCACTTGCATTTCCCTGATTGTGCAATACGCAGATAAGGAAGAACTTGTAGATCAGCTCACGCCTGTTGTGGCAGAAGAGTGGGGTCATTTCCGCAAGGTTCTGAAGGAAATGAAGAAACGTGGAATCAAGCTGGAGCGTCAACGTCGAGATGAGTATGTCAACCAGCTTTTGGGGCTCATGCGCAAAGGTGGCACCTACGAAGACCAACTCACCGAGCGATTGCTGGTCTGTGCCATGATTGAAGCCCGCTCCTGCGAGCGATTCCGTGCGCTGTCTTTGCATTGTGCGGAAGCCGACTTACGCACTTTCTACCATGAGTTTATGGTGAGTGAAGCCGGACATTACCGCATGTTTATGGATTTGGCCGAATTGTACGCGCCAAGAGAAAAAGTGCGTACTCGCTGGCAACAACTGCTGGTTGAAGAAGCTGCTATCATCGAATCGTTAGGCTACCGAGCAGACCGTGTACACTAATGGCAGAAACGCTCCACATTGACCCATCGGCAGGGCGTGCCGAACGTTGCGAAGCGCTAATCCCGCAATTATTGGCTTTAACTGAAGGAGAGCCCAACTTCACCGCGAACCAAGCCAATGTAGTGGCGGCCTTGCGTGAGGCATTAGGCTGGTTTTGGATTGGCTTTTACCTGGTTGAAGGCGAAGAACTTGTGCTTGGTCCGTTTCAAGGACCGATTGCATGTACCCGAATCAAGAAAGGAAAAGGCGTTTGCGGAAGTGCTTGGGCGCAAAACCAAGTGCTGCTGGTTCCCGATGTTGAGCAGTTTCCCGGACACATTGCCTGTTCGAGTTTGTCGAAATCGGAAGTGGTACTCCCCTTCTACCGCGAAGACGTAGTTGCCGGCGTCCTCGATATCGACAGCGAACACCTCAACGACATCAGCGAAGCAGAAGCGCAAGCCCTTCAGAAAATGCTTCAAGCCCTGGAAGGCCGCATCTAAAAAGTGCTTTCTGCCTTTCACGGATTTTTCTTCAGAATAAAACCTGAGAAAGGGCCAATTCACCAATTTCATATACTTTTTGGTGAATCAATTCACCAATTTATATACTAAACTGGTGTATCATGGCTTTGCCTTATGTAGAATTTAATTGAGATGATTAGAAGACTGCTTGAAACTACCATTATGAAGCGGTTACAATCAGGTAAAATCCTGATTGTTTTAGGACCTCGCCAAGTGGGGAAAATCACCTTGTTAAAAGCTTGCTTGAAGGACTACGACTATCTTTTTTTGGATGGAGATGATTCCTTCGTGCGTCAACAACTGGATGGAATAAGTTTCTCGCAGTTAAAATTATTGATTGGAGAGAAGCGATGGATCTTGATTGATGAGGCACAACGCATCAAGGACGTTGGACTCATCGCGAAAATGATTCATGACCAAATGCCGGAAGTAAGGGTACTGTTAAGTGGCTCTTCTGCATTAGAACTGAATCAAGCCATTCAAGAACCGCTAACGGGCAGGAAATTGTCCTATCAATTATACCCCGTGAGCTGGGAAGAATTGGAAAACCAGCTTGGTTATTTAAAGGCAAACGCTCAACTGGAAGAACGGTTAGTTTTTGGCATGTATCCCGAAATCATCAACTACCGGGAAGAAGCCAAGGAGCTATTAACAGAACTCGCCAACAGTTATCTATACAAAGATATTCTTGCAGTAACTGGCATTAAAAAGCCCGATTTATTGCAAAAACTGCTTCAAGCTTTAGCCTTTCAAATTGGGCAAGAAGTTTCCTACAACGAATTAGCACAACTTTTAGGCATCGACAAAAACACCGTTTCTAAATACCTGGATTTATTAGAAAAGGCATTTATTGTTTTCAGACTACCCAGTTTCAGCAGAAACGAACGCAATGAAATCAAGAACAATAGGAAAATATATTTCTACGACAATGGAATAAGAAATTCCATTATCCAGAACTTAAATCCGTTGCCATTAAGAAATGACCAAGGTGCTTTATGGGAAAACTTCCTCGTTGCCGAACGAGTTAAAAGCAATAGCTACCGACGTAACTTTAGAAACTATTACTTCTGGAGAACCTTACAAAAACAAGAAATTGACTTTATAGAAGAAGGCGACGGAATCATCAAGGCTTTTGAATTCAAGTGGAAAGCTACCCATCGGGATAAAGTTCCTCTGGCATTCACCCAAGCCTATCAAGCGGAAGCCTACGTCATCGATTCACAAAACTTCAACGCCTTTATCCGTTGCGAAGAAGTTTCCGGAAAGTAAATTAAACGTCAAAGAGAAAGGGCGACCAGTTGGTCGCCCTTTCTCTTTTAAAAATAAATACTCAGAAGCTTAGCGCAGATTAAAAGTTGATTTACCAATGAGGTAACCATCGGCATACACTTCCACTTGGTAGTCGCCTTTGGCATACTCAGTGCCTTTGGTGAAATATACACAAGCATTGGTATCCTGATTCTGGTAGTCCACCTTGCCAGAGGTGGTGTAAAGGGTTTCTTTTCCTTCACTGGTGAATTTGCCAGAACCCGCCTCTTCGATATACAACGTACTGCCTTCCGGACTCACAATTCTAACCATCACGTCTTTGTTCCCGGCTTCGGCTACTCTGTTTTCAAGAAGCGTAAAACACACCTTGATTTTCTCTGTCTGACGGGCACGTGTTACGCTTACTTCACGGCCGGAACTCTTTACTTTAATTCCTTCCGCAACAATGTTGGAAGCCTTGAGAATAGCACCAACTGAAAGCTTGTTGAAAAGCTTCACATTTTCATCCGTCAGCTTTTCAGTTTTACTTTTTTCTTCTTGAATATCGGCTTTCAGCACCTGATTTTCTTCAGTGAGCAACTTATTGGCTGTAAGCAAAGAGTCGATTTGCCCCATGTACTTTTGCTTCATTGCCAGCAAATTTGATTTCTCCCTTTTCAGCCTGGCAATGAGTTTCTTAGAATCCTTGCCTGACTTCATCAATTTGGCAATCTCATCGTTTTTAGCGTCAAGTTCGCTTTGAGCCACATCAATGAGGCTGTCGAGCTGGGAATTTTTACCCCGATAAGTTTCGAGTTCATCCTTTAGCTCTTGGATTTCGAGGTTTTGATCCTGAACCATCTGTTCTTTTTCAGTGATGACGATGGTTTTTTGGCCGTCGCTGCTGAGCCAGAAATAGGCCGTCAGGACGTTGGTGATGAGCAGAAGTACTACTAAAATCAGCAGTCTGCGTTCGCGAGAGGATTTTTCCTGTGTCATGAATTGGGATAACTAAAGCAAAGGTAGGGTCTAAGTGCTTGATTTGAAATTCGTAGCTTCGGGCAATCAATAAAACGATGAACATGTTTCCTTACGACAACCTATTTCTTATTGACATTGAAACTGTGCCCCAGTATCCGTTACTCATAGATGCTCCAGAAGAAACGCAGCAACTATGGGCCGACAAGGCACGGTTGCTGAAAGATGGTGACCGCCTTACTGCGGAAGAATTGTACGAGCGCGCCGGTATTTATGCCGAATTCGGACGCATTATCTGCATTAGCTTGGGCTATTTCCACCAAAGTGGAGGTAATCTCAAACTTCGTATTAAGTCGCTTTATGGCGATGATGAAGCTACCTTACTCAACGATTTCGCACGATTGGTTAACAGTGGTGAGCGCCAGCGTTGGGGATTTGCGGGTCATAACATCAAAGAATTCGATATTCCATACCTCTGTCGCAGAATGCTCATCAATGGCATTGCATTACCTAAATCATTGGATGTAGCCGGATTGAAACCCTGGGAAGTCAACTTCATTGACACACTTCAACTGTGGCGATTCGGCGATAATAAAAACTATACTTCACTCAAATTGCTCGCGCATTGCTTCGGCATTCCAAGCCCTAAACAAGATATCGACGGCAGCCAAGTGGCCGAAGTTTATTACGCCGATGGAGATTTAGAGCGAATCGCGGCTTATTGCCAACGCGACGTGCTCACCGTAGCACAATTGCTATTGCGCATGAAGAGCATGCCGATGTTAACCGAAGATCAAGTGGAGGTTGCAGGATAATGAAACGTAAAACCAAATCAAACAAGCCAAAGCAGGATTTACGCCAGGATATCCGGGCCTTATTCAGAAACTTTAGAAACAAAAAATTCAACCATAAGGAAGTTGCTGCACGTGTTGGAGTATCTGACCCAAGAGGTCGTGAAATAGTGCTTCAACTGTTGAATGAATACACCAGAGATGGCTTTCTGAAATCTGAAACCATCGGCAGCTTCCAGCTTAATCAGCAAGAAGTGTTGGTTGAAGGCTTCCTCGACATTACTAGCAAAGGCTTCGGCTATGTGCGTTCAGAAGAAACCGATGGCGATATCTTCATTCCAGAAAACCAACTTGGCACCGCCTTTCATGGCGATAAAGTGAAAGTAAGCCTCGTGGTATCGCGTGGAAGTCGGCGCTTGGAAGGTAAAATAACCGAAGTAGTTGAGCGCGCTAAGCAAGATTTCGTAGGAATTGCTCATCGCATCTCAGGGAAATGGTGGTTTCGCTCCGACGACCCTTCACTGCCGCCCAATGTGGAAGTATTGAACCCTGAGTTTCCCGGCCTTACTCATGGTCAGAAAGTAATCATCAGACTATCAGACTGGAACGATGAGCGAATTCAGCCGGAAGGCCATATCACCGAAGTCTTGGGGTTGCCCGGCGACCATGACACCGAAATGTGGGCCATTTTGGCAGAATTTGGCTTCCCGCTTAAATTTCCTGACGATGTCATCAAGGAAGCAGAAGCCCTCGATGGGCGAATTCGTAAAGAAGATGTGGCTGATCGACGCGATATGCGAGATGTCCTCACCTTTACCATTGACCCTGTTGACGCCAAAGACTTCGACGACGCCATCTCCTTCCGTGATTTAGGCCAAGGCGAATACGAAATCGGCATTCACATTGCCGATGTCAGTCATTTTCTGAAAGAAGGCAGCGCGCTTGACCGGGAAGCGGCTCGCCGCGCAACTTCCGTCTATCTCATCGACCGGGTGCTGCCCATGCTGCCGGAAAACCTGTCGAACTTGTTGTGCTCATTGCGTCCGAAAGAGGATAAGTTCACCTTTTCCACGGTAGTGGTGATGGATGATACCGGAAACATCCGAGATCAGTGGTTTGGAAGAACATTAATCCACTCTGACCGCAGGTTTTCATACGAAGAAGCCCAGGAAATCCTGGAAGGAAAAGCTGACCCGATCTACGAAAAGCCGTTGCATACGTTGAATAAGCTGGCTGAAATCATGCGTGAAGCGCGTTTTAATCAGGGAGCGATAAAATTTGAAAGCAGGGAGCTGAAATTCACCCTCGACGAACAACGCAGACCAATAGCAGCCATCGCCAAAGAGCGTAAAGCGGCACATATGCTCATTGAAGATTTTATGCTTTTGGCCAACAAACTGGTGACCATTTTCGTGGCCGAAAAGCAGGAAGGAAAGTATGCCCGCTCCTTCGTTTATCGGATTCACGACGCACCAGATCCGGAAAAGTTGAGGCAATTGGCTGACTTTGTAGCACTGTTCGGCTACGACATCAACACCCGCAGCAGAATGGGATTAGCCGCATCCATGAATAAACTGGTGGAAGAAGTACAAGGCAAGGACGAGCAAGAAGTCATCGAGTCGATGGCCATTCGAACCATGGCAAAAGCCGTTTATAGCACCGAAAACATCGGACATTACGGCTTGGCCTTTCCTTTTTACACCCACTTCACCTCACCCATTCGCCGGTATCCGGATGTGATGGTGCATAGGATATTACAAGAAGTGCTGAAAGACCAAAAGCCCAGAGATTCCGGGGCACTTACATTAGAATGCAGAAGAAGCTCGGAACGAGAAAAAGCCGCGGCTATGGCCGAACGCGCATCGGTGAAGTACAAGCAAATTGAAATGCTGCTGCAAAATCCACCTGAAACCGTTTACCAAGGTATCATCACCGATTTCAGGGAAACTGGCATGTACATAGAAATTGCCTACAACTATGCCGAAGGATTTGTACGCTACAGCGATATGAAAGACGACCAGTACAGCTTTGAAAAGCGGGATTACGAAGTCGTCGGAAAACGTTGGGGAACCATTTATCGTTTGGGGCAACATGTTCAAGTATTGATTAAAAAAGGCGATTTAAGAACTCGGCAAATCGATTGGATGCTAATCAACCACGAGGATCAGGAGAAAAATCCGAGTCGTCCGGTCTGGAAAGCGGATCGCAGGAAACGGCGCTAACTTTCTATAGATGGAGCAGCCATTGCTAAATCTACATACCCACCGAAACGGACCATTCAACCTAAGGTCTTGCGATCCAAAAGAGTTGGAAACAATGCCTTTAGTGGAAAACCAGTGGTTCTCAACGGGCCTACATCCATGGTGGTTGAATGAAGCCACCCATCAAGAACAATGGAAAAAAGTGGAATTGCTGGCTGACCGTCCTGGTTTGCTCGCTTTGGGAGAAGTAGGTTTAGATCGAAGGAGTCCTGTTTCGTTGGCGCTTCAAACCCAAGTATTGATTCAACACATTGAGTTAGCCCTTGATTTGGACGTTCCATTAATCCTACACTTGACCGATTATTTGGACACCATGATGCAATTGCGGAAAAAGTATCCAAAAGGCAAGTGGATTTGGCATGGCTTCAACGGTCATGAAACACTCTATCGGCAACTGCTTTCAACCAATACTGACTTTTCGGTTGGACGAAGAATTCTGCTTCCACCCTCCTCTCTGCATAAGTTGGTAGAAAAAATTCCAGAAAATCGAATTTGGATGGAGTCAGACCAGGAAGACGACCAAATCTTAAGAAATATTTATCAAAAAGTATCAGAAATACGAAATACCGAAACAGATATACTTTCACTACATATATTTGTTAGGTTTCAGAAAGAGCTATTAAACGCCTAGCAAAATCTCCTAAAACGCAAATCCCCGACCTCACGGTCAGGGATTCACTCAGGCAATCAAATCAGAACCACAAATCGGGTTGCTGTAGGAGAAGGATTCGAACCTTCTGAATAACAACCGATGCGGGGTAACCTGTAACAATTGCGTCGGTGGTTTATTCTTCCCGGTGGATCCGGCCTGCCGGAACCTCCTACAGAGTTTCAACACGACAAAAGTAATCACACCACCCATTTCATACAAATCTCTTAATAATTTAAGAGAATATTTTGTTGTTTCGAAATTATCAATCATATTTGTATCGAAACCCTAAATGAAGAACCTTTTTTAAGATGAGTGTTTTAGAAATTGACAATGTAGATCGTCAGATTATCTCCATTTTGACCGCAGATGCCAAAATGCCCTACTCCAGAGTAGCGGAAAAAGTCTATGTATCAGACGGCACCGTCCATGTTAGGATGAAAAAGATGGAGCAAATGGGCATAATCAAAGGCGCAACATTAATTATTGACCACCGCAAGCTCGGCTACGACTTAACCGCCTTTGTAGGCATTTACTTAGAAAAAGCTTCGGTTTATAAAGATGTCATCAGCCGATTAGAAGACATTCCGGAAGTAGTGGAAGCCTCTTACACCACCGGTAACTACTCCATTTTTGCAAAAATCATCTGCCAGAATACGGATCATCTTTTGAACGTATTGAACCACAAAGTGCAAATGATTGAAGGAATCCGCAGAACTGAGACCTTCATCTCATTGGAAACAGCCATTCGCCGACAAGTTGCGCTCTAAGCAGAAATAGGATAAACATCCCGCCGCGGTCGTTGTTACTTTTGTATTCATGACCTATCAGCAACTTCAAGTAGAAATTGACAAGAACTCAGGCTTCTGTTTTGGGGTGGTGTATGCCATCTCGATGGCTGAAGACATTCTGGATTCCGAAGGGCAGCTTTATTGCCTCGGCGACATTGTTCATAATGATGTAGAAGTAGCCAGGCTTAAAGCTAAAGGACTTCAGATTATCCATCATGAAGACCTGACCAACTTGCGGGATGCCAAAGTGTTGATTAGGGCACATGGCGAACCGCCTTCCACCTATGAACTGGCGCTGAAAAACAACTTGGAGCTGATCGACGCTTCTTGCCCGGTGGTGCTTAAGCTGCAAAACCGTGTGCGTGATTCTTACGATGAAGGCCTGCCCATTCTTATTTATGGCAAGCATGGCCACGCTGAAGTGATTGGGCTGCAAGGCCAAACCCAAGGAGAAGCCACCGTATTCATGAACCCCGACGAACTAGATTACGATGCGCTTCCCAAAAAAGTGAGTTTGTTTTCTCAAACCACTAAATCGATGGACACTTACTACGCCATTGCCGACAAACTAAGAGCCAAGGGCATAGAAGTTGATTTCAATGATACCATTTGCAGACAAGTTTCCAACCGGGAACCGGAATTATCCCGGTTTGCTCCAAGATTCAATAAAATCATCTTCGTTGCCGGAAAAAAATCTTCCAATGGCAAAGTACTGTTTGAAGTATGTAAAGCGCATAATCCCAATACCTGGTTCATCTCATCGGTAGAAGAATTGGATATGAGTTGGATTGAAGAAGGCGACACCATCGGAATTTGCGGGGCAACTTCAACCCCCTTATGGCAAATGGAAGAAGTGCGAGACAAAATTTTATCGCATGTTTCGGAATCGGTCTAAATCATTTTACATGCTATGCCTGTTCCTATTAACGGGGGCAGGCATTTTCATTTTTACCCGCTGTGCCTCTAACCAACCTATGTCAGAGAACAAAGACTTTTACCAATTATCCTTGAAAAGCATCGACGGCAAACCGCTGTCGTTTAGTGAGTTTAAAGGCAAGAAAGTGCTTTTGGTGAATACGGCCAGCCAGTGCGGCTTCACCCCGCAATATGCCGATTTGGAAAAATTACATCAGCAGTACGGCGACAAGCTGGTCATCGTAGGCCTTCCATGCAACGATTTCCTAAGCCAGGAACCGGGCAAGGAATCTGAAATTGCCGGATTCTGCCAGCGCAACTATGGAGTCACTTTCAAACTAACGGAGAAAATACGGGTAAAAGGACGGTACAAACATCCGGTTTACCAGTGGCTTACCAGCAAATCACTGAATGGAAAAAGCTCCAGCACGGTGGTTTGGAATTTCCAGAAATACCTCATCGACGAACAAGGCCGCTTAATAGATTGGTTTGCTCCAACCACTTCCCCACTCAGTGAGAAAATCACCCGCCATCTTACCACCGGCCCCACCCCATAAGTGGAAAGGCACGTTGGTGGCGCTCACCATCATGCTTCTTTGGACTTTGGTGATGTTTGCAGCCTTGCGGGTAGGCGATGGATTTCATTGGTCCTTGTTTTTACTGCTTCCGGTAGCCATTCATCTGTACACCGGCCTGTTCATTACCGCTCATGATGGGATGCATGGTTTAATTCATCCCAGTAAGCGCGTTAACCGACTTATCGCCACCGTTTGTTTGTGGCTATTTGCCTTCAACCGGTTTAGTGTGCTTTATCCCAAGCATCACTTGCATCACGCGCATCCAGCCCAGGAGGAAGATCCCGATTTCGCCCCTTTTGGATTTTGGCGCTGGTACCTTAAATTCCTTATGGAGTATGTGAGTTGGAGCCAAGTGGTATTGGTGGCCTTGGTCTTCAATCTGGGCCTTTACTTAGGAATTTCGGAAATACGATTGCTGCTTTTTTACGCGGTTGCTCCTATCCTTTCCACCCTACAGCTCTTCTATTTCGGCACTTATTTGCCCCACCGTGGAGAGCACGACGAGCAGGATGAACATCGGGCAAGGTCTCAATCACTAAACCATTGGAAAGCCTTTTTCACCTGCTACTTCTTCGGCTACCATCATGAGCACCACGCAGCGCCTTGGCTGGCTTGGTGGCAGTTGCCGCAGTTGCGGGAGATAAACAAATCGACTTCTGTTGATACGCTTTAACGATTGCTTCAATTGCCGGTATATGCTCTTGTCTAAGCCCAATCATAGTGTTGGTTTGAACCAAGAATTGTTTGAATTCAGGCTGTAAATCGTTTAATGACCGATCATCGTCAAGAATTAAAATGCCATCGTCAATGGAAGTTTGTGTTAGATAATCGAGAATTTCTTCTTTACGGCTTTTAGCAGGCACTTTAAGCCGGTTCAATTTCGAAACTTTACGAACCGGAAGTCCTCTTCGATTTAAAATAGAAATCCACTCCTTAGTTCTGAATCTTGATTTATGGGAAGTAGTCAAAACTATATGTGTCTCTCGAGTAATAAACAGTCTTAAGGTTTCAATCGCATTAGGACTAAACATGAAAAATTTATCTTCGTCCAATTGAGCAGGCTTCCAATTTTTCACTGGAACCATTACACCATCCAAGTCTAGTAAAATTTTCATTTTTAAAAGTATTTCTAAAATTGGAGTCTTTTTATGAATTCGTCTAGTTTTTGGTTATTAAAATTTGCGTAATACCTATAAGTTTCCTTCAACAGAGTGTTATTGTACCAGTCATCAGTAACTATAACAATCTCGCTCCAATTACATCCCATAACTGAGTCAGCCTTAGTCCACCTTCTATATTCGATAGAAGTACCTGCTATTTTGGAAGCTAAATATCGGTGATGCCCATCTACAATTAGTTGCTCATCAACTTTTATTGGCGGAATGATAATTTTAGCTTCTTGCATGTGAAGTATTCTATTAAGATGAGGTAAGCAAATTTTCTTTTGAGACGGAAAAAGTGAAAAAGGAGTAACCTTGATAAAGTTGTCTACCTCTTCTTTACTAAGCTTGTTCATAATCCAATAAATAATGATGCGAAATTACAAATAAATCGAACCATGATAGTTAGAACTGAGCGAAACTTTAGTACTAAACGAATTGCTGGTTTCAGCAGCAATGAATGGGCGAAGCGTTGACACTGCCTGCTCACTAAAGACAAAAAAATGGTCCAAGTCTAACTCTGCAGGCTTCCAGTTTTTAACCGGCACCATTACGCCATCAAGGTCAAGTAGGATTTTGATACCAAACAGTAGTTTAAAATTACCTCCTCAGATGAATAGCTGATTATTTCCTTCGTCATCTCCATTTACGAATAAAATTAAACCTCCATTCAAACCAAACTCCTATAACTCACATTCCATGATAGATGAAAAAGCAAACCCTGAGACTCCTCTTAGGCGACCAACTCAATGTTAAACATCCTTGGTTTTAGGACGTTATCTCACAGGTGGTGTATGTGATGTTGAAAATCCGGCAGGTAGCCACTTAGTTGAAGCATCCTATTTAGAAGCTACTCGGTTATTTCGGAACGATGCTGCGTTTTGCTGACCACCTAACGCAAGACGGCCGGAGGAACGAAAAAATGCTGTGACAGTCACGCTTATCTAACCATCACAGCTTAATCTCGTTGCTACTTTCTACTGAAAAGCACCTCAGAAAACACTTTGCCCCCTTCGTCATTCAAGTGATCTTGATTTTCGAAAAGGTGATGTTGGTCTTGATAGTTTGCCTTGTAGTCTAAAACAGGGATTTGGTTTTCCTTGAAGACTTGCTCAGCACCGTAAGAATTGTTTCCAATAACCTGTAAATAGGTACTAGTTAATGGGAACTTGATGCCTACGAGTGTAAATCCATTTTCTTTCGATAACGCAATCAAGTTCTTAAGTGTATTCTTAAGTTTTTCACTGGATGCATCCGTCGGGAACTGGTCTTTTTTCCTCTTTTCTGATTGAGCTATTTTTTCTTCTTGATTCAACTTTGACCAGTCTTTTTCAGCTGCAACCTCTTCAGCCGACTTCTTTTTAGGTCGAATAATTTCCATGATTTTGGTTTTAACAAAAGCCAAAAAGATGGACTCAATCTTGGGCTGAAACAAAGGAACATAATATCGAATAACTGATTCTTTCCAATAGTGGTAAGGTGTAGAGAAATCTGAAGAGGAAGTATATGGGATACTTCGTTCCATATTGTTAGAAGTCTCTCGGTAAGGACTTAAGGTATGGTCATCAACCGTTATGAAAACGGTATCAACCTTGTAACCATTTTTAAGCAAGAAATTGATTTTTCGCTCCATATCGAAATAGGAATCACTCGCATAAGAAAAGTTATAGACCCCATAATTGCCGGAAAATTTCTGCAAGGGAAGGCCATGAGAATCGGCAAAAAGGAAAGATTTGAATTGTTTGTCAGGAATAGCCGCGTAGTCTTTGTAATAATTAACCTTACCAAAGACAAATAGGATTGCATTAAAAGCAATGAGGAACAGCAGAAAAACAGAACCGCCTAAAAGAAATTTTTTCATATCAGAATCTGCCGATTAGAATTGGAAATAGATAAACTCAACACTTTCACCATGATTGCCATAGAAGTAAATGGTCAGTAAAATGAGGAAGTAAATACCCCATCGAACTGCTTTGCTTCGAACCTTACTCAGGTTGGCAATGCCATAATTGCCTTCGCGACCAATCCATTCTACCAGGAGAAAAATCAAAGTAAGATTAACCGTTGCGAAAGCCTCTTTCATACCCTCAAAACTAGGCATAGACAACAAGCTTGGCGAGAAGATTCCTCCGATGTAAGCAATGGCATGTTGAAGGTCCACCGCCCTGAAAAAAATCCAGGCAAAAACGGTCAGTGCGAAGGTGGTAAGAATCTGAAAAAATTCTCTAAGGCTTGGAAGAAACCTGCCTTGTGCAACTATCTCCAGATTGGTACGGTTGCTATTGGTAAGCAGTAATGGCATAAAGTAAAGAGCATTCAATCCACCCCAAACTAAGAAAGTCCAGTTAGCACCGTGCCAAAAACCACTCACTAAGAAGATGATAAAGGTATTTCTCACCTTCATCCATGTGCCCCCTTTGCTACCACCCAAGGGAATATACAGGTAATCGCGGAACCATGAGGAGAGTGAAATATGCCAGCGTCGCCAAAACTCTGCAATGTCTCGAGAGAAGTATGGAAATGCGAAATTTCTAAGCAACTCGATACCCATCAATCGGGCGGTGCCTAATGCGATGTCGGAGTAGCCAGAAAAGTCTCCATAAATCTGGAAAGTGAAGAAGATTGCGCCCAAAACGAGCGTACTTCCTGACATTTGATCAGCATTTTGAAAAATTTCGTTAGCAAACTTGGCGCAGTTGTCTGCGATGACCACTTTCTTAAACAATCCCCAAAGGATTTGCCTCATGCCATCGATGGCTTTGTTGTAATCGAATGTTCGCTGCTTTTTGATTTGGGGTAAAAGGTGGGTCGCTCGTTCGATAGGACCTGCCACCAACAAGGGGAAGAAACTTACGAAAACCGCATAATCCACAAAGTTCTTCTCTGCTTCAATACGGCTTTTGTAGATGTCGATCACATACGAAAGTCCATGAAACGTGTAGAAAGAAATTCCAACAGGCAGGATAATACTCAAGGTCCATGGATTAACCTGAACCCCCACTAAAGCCAGAGCGTCTGCAAAGGAATCTGCAAAGAAGTTGTAGTATTTGAAAACGCCTAGAAAGCCAAGATTAACGCCTACACTCAACCAAAACCAAAAGGTTTTCTCCTTTTTACTCCCGGCATCTTGCATTTTGATTCCGGTAAAGTAATCCAAGAAGATGGAGAACATGAGTAGGAAAAGAAACCGCCAATCCCAGCAAGCATAGAAGAAAAAGCTTGAAAGCAGTAAAAGTAGGTTTTGCAGTTTCAGACTTTTCTGGGTCACAAACCAGTAAAGTATGAAAATCAGCGGAAAGAAAACCGCAAAGTCAAGTGAGTTAAAAAGCACGGCTAGGTGGTTGTTGGGTGTATTTCCTGCTTAAACTGGCAGGAGGTTGACAGAAAACGTTATTATCTTTTTGATAAATCTTGGAAATGAGTAATGAAGTGGATGAAAAGAAGCTTGTTTCGGTTAGTAAAACTGTTAACCCAGCTTCATACCTACTCATTACTTGTTGCTCTTTCTCCATTTTTTCCCCCATTTAGCCACGAAATTAGAAAAAAAATATGCTCTAACCTGACAGATTGTATGGTTTGAATTGCCACATGAAGAAATTATTCTATTCTGAAAACCAAATGAAAGCTGAAACCTTATAAAGTGGTGAGTAGCATTGCATCAATTAAAGAAGTCCGGCTCATTTTAGGCGACCAACTCAACGCCTCCCATCCATGGTTTTCGGATGTTGACTCTCAGGTGGTGTATGTGATGTTGGAAATCCGGCAGGAAGCCACTTATGTGAAGCATCATATTCAGAAGTTGCTCGGTTTTTTTGGAGCGATGCGGCGTTTTGCTGACCACCTTGCACAAGCCGGTCACCGGGTGTATTATCAGAAAATCGGTGATGAGGCTTCAAACATTCCATTGCCGGAACGTTTAGTTGCACTCGCGGAAGAATTCAGTGCGCAGCACCTGAGCTGGCAACAACCGGATGAATACCGCTTGGCTCACCAACTGGCTGATTTCCCGTGGCCTTCCAACCTTCACGTTACCATTGCTGATTCAGCTCACTTTTTAAGCACACCAGCCACCTTTACCGACTGCTTCCCCAAAGGCCGCTACTTGATGGAAACGTTCTACCGAAAGCTAAGAAAGCAGTATGGAGTATTGATGGAAGGCAACCAACCTGCCAGAGGGAAGTGGAATTTCGACCATGATAACCGACAGCCGTATAAACAAGAAGTCCCTCTTCCGCCACCTCCCAGAAGGTTTCATGACCTTCGAGCTTTAGAAAAAGAAATACTGGCGGCGGAGCTGCCTCATTTTGGCGAAAGTCAATCAGAGCGTTTTCTCTGGCCGCTGAATCGGGATGAAGCACTGGCAGACCTTCAAGATTTTATCCTGCATCGGCTGCCCTATTTCGGCAGATTTCAGGATTCACTTTCTGAAGCAGATGAATTTCTCTTCCATTCCCGACTTTCCTTTGCCCTCAACGTCAAATTACTACATCCATTAGAAGTGATCCAGGCCGTTGAGCTGGCTTATCATTCAGACCCGGAACGCTATCCACTTTCAGGTGTTGAAGGGTTTATTCGGCAGATTTTAGGCTGGCGCGAATATGTGCGCGGGTTGTACTGGGCCAATATGCCGGAATATGCAAGCAAAAACTACTTCGACCATCAGACCACCCTACCCAGCTGGTTCTGGACCGGGGAAACCAAGATGCGTTGTTTATCAAAAGCCATCAAACAAAGCCTGAAACACGCCTATGCCCACCACATTCAGCGATTGATGGTTACCGGAAACTTTATGTTGCTGGCTGGCATCCACCCTGACGAAGCCGATGCCTGGTATTTGGGCATATACATCGACGCCTTGGAATGGGTGGAGATGCCCAACACCCGCGGCATGAGTCAATTTGCTGATGGTGGCCTTATGGCGACTAAACCTTACGTTTCTTCAGCCCAATACCTGAAGAAAATGGGCGACCACTGCAAAGCTTGTTTCTACAAACCCGAGGTAAAAACGGGTAATAGGGCTTGTCCATTTAATAGCCTTTACTGGCATTTCTTCCATCGCCACGACGCGCTATTGCGGAAAAACCCTCGGCTTATGGCCTACAGGCTGTGGGATAAGATGAATCCTACCGACAAGGAAGCGCTTCTTCAACAAGCAGACTTCTACCTCAATCAGCTTGAGGTTTTATAAGCCGTAATTGGCAAGATGCTCCCGACTATTGACCACCTTAACTGAGTAGAATTCGGCACCCGGCGATGCGGTCAAGACATAAAGAGAAGTATTGTCGTGCTCAAACTCATCCATGCGGGAAGCCGGGGTTCCGGTGAGGGTACACAACAAGAGCCGCATCGCTCTTCCGTGCATACAAATGAGCAACGGACCCTTTCGGGGTTCTGCAAAAATCTGTTCCAAAGCTTCTGCCTGCCTCACCGCTACTTGGTTGGGGCTTTCTCCTTGAGGAGAAGCAAAATCCAAGTCGCCGGAAGCCCAGGCTTTCAGCATTTCCTGATAAAAGCCTTGAGGTCCGTAGCTAAAACTACGTCCTTCAAAATCTCCCCAGCTAAACTCATCGAGTCCACTTAATGCGAGGTAGGGCAATCCTTTTTCCAACAATGGAGCGATGGTTTGCTTGCTTCTTACCAAAGAAGAAACAAACGCATGCTCGAAAGGGACTTCCGCATAATGGCGACAAAAAGCTTCGCCTTGACTTCTACCGTGGGCATTGAGCGGGGCATCTATTCCCCTTCCTTGGACCAACTTATTCAGGTTGAAGTCGGTTTGTCCGTGGCGGAGGATATACAAATCAGGCTTTGAGGTCAAGTGGCGGAATTTCATCAGGATGTCGGAGGGAATAATGATACAGCCAGGTATCGAATCTGGCGTGTTTAAAATGTTGTTTAGCGTCGGCTTTCAGCTTCATAGGCCCAATTAAGCCCGGACTGGACGTTAGCAAATGGGCTTTCCATCCCGGCACTGCGGCTTTCAACCATTGACCAATGGAGGCATAAAGCGTACGCAATTCCTCTTCATCGCCAAGTCGTTCGCCGTAAGGCGGATTGAGGTAAACATGACCGGGGCCATTATCCGGGATAGAAGAAGCGGAGAAATCTGCCACTTCGAATTGAATCAACCGATCTACGCCGGCACGTTGTGCATTTTGACGAGCAAAGTCCACCATTTGTTCGTCATTATCTGAAGCCACAATGCGAACCGCTTTTGAATCATCGATTTCACTGATGAGTTTGTCCATTTCATCGCGGTACACTTCTTCTTGGTACCCAAGAATGAACATGAACCCATATTGCGCCCTGTTCATTCCGGGAAAGCGATTAGTTGCCAACCATTGCGCTTCAATGGCGAGCGTACCTGAGCCACAAAAGGGCACTAAGAGCGGCTGTTTCAAGTCCCATTGCCCGGCTAGCAACATGGCAACGGCCAGTGTTTCCAGCATAGGCGCTTTGCCTGGTAACCTGCGGTAACCATGGTGGGCCAAAGTTCCGCCGCTGGTGTTGATGAAGATTTCTGCCTGATCGCCGTACCAATGTAAATGAAGACAAGCTTCTTCCGGCTCGGGACCGCTATCCGGACGACGGCCGGTCATGGCCCGCAACCGATCTACTACGGCATCTTTCACCTTTTGATTGACAAAAAGCGTATTTACTGCTCGGTCTAACTTGACAAAAGAGGAAATGTGAAGCCTGGCTCCTGGGATGAAGACCTGTTCCCAAGGGAGCATACGCAGTGTTTGATACAGCTCCTGCTCGTCACGAGCGGTGAAATAATCAAGACTAAAATGGATTTGACTGGCTAAGCGTAATCTTAAATTAAGACGAAGGCAGTCTAACAAGCTGGCATAGAGCTCCACGCCGCGGGGCATGGTACGCTCAACCGTATAACCCAAGCCTTCTACCTCAGACGCTAAATAGGGCGCTAAAGTCTCAAAGCAAGTGATGATTACACGGGCGGGGCGGTTAAAATCGAGCACGGTGCACAAATGTAGATAAAGCCGCCCGGAAAGGATGTACAGCAAAGGCTTTTCCTCACCTTTGCAAGGTGCAAACAGCCTTGAATCTTCAGGCGCATATCGCGCTCGTCCAAGCCGAACTCGATCGGCTCGCTCTTCCCTCCTCGCCTGCTCTGCTTTACGAACCCATTCGCTACTTCCTGAACTTAGGAGGCAAACGCTTGCGTCCTGCGTTGTTGATGGAGTCTTGCGTACTCATGGGAGGCAATCTGCAAGAGGCTATTGGCCCTGCCCTAGCGGTGGAACTGTTTCACAATTTCACCCTCCTCCATGACGATATCATGGACGAGGCGCCGCTGAGAAGAAATCAGGCTACGGTTCACACCCGCTACAATTCCTCTATCGCCATCCTTAGCGGAGACGCGCTTTTTGTGTTGGCCTACCAGCAACTCCTGCATACACGCCCGCAAGCGCTACCGGAACTGCTGACGTTGTTTAACCAAACGGCGCTAGAAGTTTGCGAAGGACAACAACTCGACATGGACTTGGCAAGTATGGAAGAAGTGAAGATTGACGATTACTTGAAGATGATTGCCCTCAAAACTTCGGTTTTGCTAGCTGCAAGTCTGAAGATGGGTGCGCTCATCGCCGGCGCTAACCACGCCGATGCCGATTTGCTTTATCGCTTTGGGAAGTCCTTGGGCATTGCTTTTCAGATTCAAGACGACATTCTGGACATCTTCGGCGATCCGGAGAAATTTGGCAAGCAGCCTGGAGGCGATATTCTTTCCAACAAAAACACCTTCCTGAAACTCAAAGCATTCGAATTGGCGGATGAAGCCCAGAAAAACGAGTTGAAAGCAGCTTATGCGCTAAATTCTAGCAGTCAAGCCCAGGAGAAAGTGGAACAAGTGACCCGATTATTCGAGAAATTGGGAGTAAAAGCCCTCACCGAAGCCGAGAAAGAGCGCCATCTAACCGATGCCTTACAGGCGTTAGATGCGGTTAACATGCCAGAATCCGGCAAGAGCGGCCTTCGACAATACGCACGCTTCTTAGTTGACCGGGAGCATTAGCAGTGAGAGGCTTGCTCGATTGATATTATTTATTGAAGTATATGAAGGGGTGATGAATTAGCCTTTGAACCAGTAATTCGAATCGATAACCATTCAATTAAAGATAAACCAAAGACACATTCGCACTCAAGAACCCTAGTTACAAACGCTTCAGTCAAGGTAACTTGAAATAGTGCTTTTGGGATGGTGGGGTAGTCGCACTTTTTAAAATGTTTGATTGGTTCGGTCGGATTGTGAGGCTTGGAAAAAAGTGTGTCGATGTTATTATGGTTCATTTATAAACGATGCATCATAGTCTTTTCTGCTCAATATCGTGTCGTAAAGACCGATGTTTTGTCCTTGGTGTTTGTTGATGCCAATGTACTCCAAGCTGGCATCTTCATAGCGTTTGAATTTGTAAACTGCATCGTTCATTAAAGCAGAGTTGAACACTCCAAGACTAACCAGTAATTCAAAGTCTTTTACAGAAAGTCCGGTTACCTTTTTAAAAAGTCCAGGTTCTAACTTCGTAATCACTTCTTTTAAACTTCTCTCACGAAAATCTGTGAGATACATAAAAACAGGAATTCGTGTAGCAAACTTGATAAGCTTCTCTTGAATTTGTTTCCTAAGGTTCTTGTATTCTTTTTCTTCCTCTGATAGTTCTTGCTTTTCTTTTTTGGTCAATTCCCGGTCGTTGGCCTCCTTCTTCGCTTTCTTAACACTCTCTGACTTGTTGATGATGGTTTCAATGTCCTGATTTAAGTTTCTGAATCCTTCAATGTTCATCAAGGCTTTCATCGCTTCTTCATTAGCCATCAATCGGGCAAGGGTGTTATTGTCCACATTTACGAGCAAAGCACTTTCCCATCGTCTAGCCAATAAAGTTGCAGTTGTGCCACTCATTGCAATGTCCAAAATACCAGCAGCATCAACTTGTTTCATCGAACTTCCGTCATAAGCTAAAACGGGAAGGAAATTGATGAAATCTTCAACGTTCTTTTCGGGGTTTGACTCGTTTACGTTTAGTCGGCAGGCGTAATCAGCAATTTGGCGTAAGGCTCTATTTGGGGCAAAGTCAAACACATAGCATTCTTCTTTCAGAATTTCTTCTTTATTGGGCGATTTGCTGTCAGGGTTTTTAATTACCCAAGGTGTTTGCACACGGAAGGCTGCCTGAAAATAGGTTTCTGGACTGGATGAATTACGTAACATAAAAATGCCTGTCCATGGCTTGACCGAAACGCCTGTGGTAAGCTTTCCACACGAAAGTGTTATGGTTTTTGACTCCAATGGATTATCGGTCATGGCCTCTAAAACAGGCGGTAAAGCGTGAACTCCAATACCTGCTTGTATGCCTGCGGCAACTACTACGGTGTAATCGTGGTAAAATTTGTTTTGCCTTTGCTTTAAGAGATTTGCCATTGCGTGACAAGCGGCAACCGTAGGTAAAAACCAGAAAGTATGATTCAAAACATTGAGCAATGGAGCGTGTGAAAATGGAAGTGGTGGTTTTTTAGCACCCATTTTCAAGTTGTCAACGGTGGTTTCGCTGAATGAGCCACGAATCAAGTCCAACCATTTTTGTACTTCATCTTCGTATTTGAAGCGTGCTTTTGAACCTTCACCTTCTGCTGAAAAAAACACATTCAAATCAAAGCCATCAAACTCTCCTAATTCTGCAATTTGGCTAATGGAATCGGGTAACTGATACGTCATCATCACCATTCGAGGCAAGGAAGCATAAGGATTGTTGCCTTTACTTTCGTCCCAATCCGCTTTGGCTTTTTGTTCGTCTGAATAAGTCCAGTTAAAAATCTGCTCTTCTATAAATTCTCCTGAAGCAATGGCTCGAAAGGGTGTGCCGGATAAATACAAATAGTGATTTGTAGTGATAGGCATGGCGCCTTCATCAAAATATTCGATGCCTTCGCCTTCGCCAAATTCCAATTCTTTTTTGCCTTCTGCTTCAAAGAGTTCTTTGGCATTCTCACGCCAAGCTCCGTAATGGTATTCGTCAAAAATTACACAATCCCAATTGGTAGCGTGTACCCATTCGTTTTTGGTTTTGATACCGCCTGTACTGGTGTTTTTGCCCAAATAGTCCTGAAACGATCCAAAACAAACAATGGGCTTTTTGGGGTTGGCTTCTTCAAAGGTTAATCCATTTCGGGAAATGAATTGCCAACCTTCAAAATCTACGTGGGTCAATAAATCTTCTTCCCAAGCACTTTGTACGGCTGGTTTGAACGTAAGTACCAAAATTTTTGTCCAACCCATTTTTTTAGCCAATTGATAACTAGCAAAGGTTTTACCGAAACGCATTTTAGCGTTCCAAAGGAAATGAGGCACTTCGGCTGCGCTCAGTGCACCGCGTTTTTTCTCTTCATAGAAGCTCTTGTAATAGTTGATGGTTTTATTCACGGCTGCCGACTGTTCAGGACGCATTCCGAAACTAAGCGTTCGGCTGGCTTCAGTGCGTTCGCCTGTTTTGATTTCCCAAATGGCTTTGCGTAAATCGTTTATGGTGCATTTGAACCATTCGCCTTCGGGATTGGCAAAACCTTGCTTACGTAAATGACGATGTAGGTCGTGGTCGGTAAAACTACTACCGTCCTTTTTCATGGCTGATTCTTCAAATACAATTTTGTATTGAATGGCTGCTGTGCCTACCTGCTCTTTGATACGTGTTTGTGCATCACGGTCGGTATAACCAATTTTGAGCAAACCCTGATGAGTAGCTACACCGACCAACTCATAAGCATAAATGGTTGGGCTAGCCAACGGACGGGGCGGGAAGAATTCTTTTTTACTCATTTATTTTTCAATTTGTTAACCTGCATTTCGGCTTGCTGAATGCTGGCAATGAACTGTTTTTCCACTTCCGATAACTCATCGGATGACTTATTCTTATAGGTTTCGTATTCTGCCAATGCTTTTTGTTGGGCTAATTCTGCGGAGATGGTACCTGCATGAGTCAGTACGTCTTGCCGGCTCATCTTGATGAAACCATCCAGCACCTCTATCCAGTCTTTCATATGCATGGGTTTGCGTTGCATGGCATTGACTTCTGCAATATCCAAATAGGCAGAAACCAACCGATTCAGCACCCGCAATTCCTCTTCCGACAAATAGTTTTTGGCTACCCCTATTTCCTTCTTGGAAGGTTTTTTACCTTTAAATGCTGTAAGGCCCATAAAAGGCGACTGGGCGTTGGCACGATGAAAGATAAGCTCGGCTGCGGTGTGGCCGTGTGCTGCCCAGTGCAACTTATTTTGAACCGTTTGAAAGAATTGTTGAGTAACACTCGCCCGTGCATCATAATCTACACTGGTGGCATAGATTTCAAGCACCTTACGGTAAAAGACCTTTTCTGACGAACGGATATCCCTAATACGGTCGAGTAGTTCGTCAAAATATCCCCCGCCCTGCTTCAGCAGATCATCATTCATGGTGAAGCCCTTGATCAGATACTCCCGCAGGCGCTCTGTTGCCCATATTCTGAACTGTGTGCCGCGCAAGGATTTTACCCGGTAACCGACAGAGATGATGACATCTAAGTTGTAATAATTAACCGTATAGCTTTTTCCATCTGCCGCAGTTGTTCGGAATTTCCGAACAACTGACTCTTCACTCAACTCTCCTTCCTCGAAGATGTGTCTGATATGCTCACTAATGTTAGACTTTGAGGATTGAAACAGCTCTACCATATCGGCCTGGGTGAGCCAAACGGTTTGATCAGAGAGCTGCACCTCTATTTTGGTAACACCGTCTTGTGTTTGGTAAATCAATAAGTTGGAAGATTCGGTCATTGTGATATTTTGTAACATTTTGAGCCCCTCTCATAAGTAGCCACACCTAGCAACTCATAAGCTTAAATGGTTGGGCTGGCCTACTATTTTAATTTCCTCAAAATCTTTTGGGTTAATTGCCGCCGAAATATCTTCAGTAGATGCCTCAGCGATCATATTTAAAATGAGTTCTGTATTGGTCATATTGTCTCTCGCAGGTTTTCCTTCTTTAAACCTTTAAAGACTTTGTATTCTTGGGTGGTTTTACCTGCCCAGGCTTTTGTGATAATATCTGTTAGCGTAGCAAATTGTTGCCCTTCTTTCAGTCCTTTACTTTTCCACTCGACTGTAAGTTCTTTGCGAATTTCAATGCTCTTAAGCCTTTGGTTCATCCAACTTTCAGAATAGCCAAGTATTAAATACTGTTCGAGGGCCCCGTCAATACTTAGTTCAGGGTCTTGCATTTCATCCAAACTTTCTGCAGCAATTTTTGCCAACCAAAGTTTAAATGGCTCTGCTTTGGGCGAAGGAATAGCTTGTATAAGCCTAAACAATTGTTCTGTATCGGCTACATCTGTCAAACGCATTTTGCCATCAGGAGCTAGAATTTTCAACCCGTGACAATTCGTCAAGGTTTCATTTCCTTCAGCTTTTAGGCGTTGCTTCAGCTTGCGCCAATAAGCATTGGCATCTACACTTTCGGTTAATATCGCTATTACATCAATAATAGAAATATACCACTTCACTTGCTCGGCATCCCAGATGGTTCGTACCTGATTATCCTCAAAGATTTGTATAGACTCTTTTTTACTCATCTAAATTGGTTTTATTTCGGGCTATTTCTATCGCCTGATGTAGTTTCTGTTCTATTAATTTCAAATCTGGGAGTTTAGTTAAGTATTCTGCTACTTTTATATTGCTGTTTTCTAATTTCAGCAATTCAACATGTTCTTCATTCTTTGTTGCACATAATATCAAACCTATGGGTGGGTTTTCGCCTTCTACACTTTCAAATTTTTCTAACCATCGTAAGTACAATTCCATTTGTCCTTTGTGGGCCGCTTCAAATTTGCCAAGTTTTAATTCAATAGCCACCAAACACTTCAACCGCCTGTGGTAGAAAAGCAAGTCCAAATAATAATCTTCGTTGTCAATGCTGATTCTTTTTTGCCGAGCCATAAAAGCGAAATCAGAGCCTAATTCAACAATAAATTTTTGAAGCTCTATCAATATGGCAGTTTCCAAATCTTTTTCTGAGTATGCATCTTTTAGACCTAAAAAATCAAGAAAATACGGATCTCGAAACACCAAATCGGGCGATAGTTGACGCTCATTTTTCAGCAATTCCAATTCGTTTTGGATGGTAAGTTCTGGTTTTTTACTGATGGCAGTTCGTTCATACAGCATAGAATTAATCCGCTCCTGAAATGTGCGTACACTCCATTTTTCGAGTTTGCACATTTCTATGTAGAAGTCTCGTTTGAGTGGCTCATCTATCGGTATAAGTAATTTAATGTGCGACCAACTCAATTGTCTCCACAGTGCGGAGACAATCTCAAAATCAGGAAAAGCCTTTGCAAACTGCATCATTCTGCGTAGATTTTTCTCTGAAAATGCTGCCCCGTATTCATCACTTAATTGTCGACACAGTGTAGCGACAATCTCTTTCCCATACATTTCGGAGCGGTCTTTGCCGTCAACTTCTTCATTTATCCGCCTACCTATTTGCCAATACAGCATACTTATAGCCGAGTTTACCGCTACCGCTACTTGCTGTCGGCTCTGTGCAATTAACTCCTTTATATCTGTTGCCAGTGGGCTGGCAGTCGGTCGGGGCGGGAAGAAGTCTTTTTTATTCATCTCCATCGCCTGCTTCGTTTGCACCTATATTCTTTATTTTAGAATCAATAAAATTCCATTCATCTTCAGTAATACCCCATCTTTTACATAGCATTTCATCAGTGTATTCCTCTTCGTATTTGCCAAGGTCAGGGATAAATTGGAAATTATTTCTTGTTACATCTTGTGAAACAACAGTTTGTAGCAGGAGAAATCTAAAAGTCTTGGTGAATAAATATGATTTAAATGAAACAACTTCATTCAAATCTTTTGAAGCAAATGCAACTATCCACGACTCGGTACAGGCTTCACCTGGTTTAGCAATTCTTACATTTCCTTCATAATAGAAGCCAACCGGTTTAGAAAAGTCTGTTTGACCTGCTATTGGTGCTCTTGGTATAAGTAATTTGTACTTGTATAAAAACTTATAGTTATCTGTTATTTCTTCTGGATTGACAAATAATACCCCTTGTCTTTGCGTGAAATAACAAGGAATTCCAGACTTTGAAGGCTTATGGTGCCCCCTAATACCAAATGGTTTAGAAGAAGAAACAACAACATTCAGGAAATGCTTTGTCTTTTCTGTTGCTTTAACTTTTCTAATTATCGGAACAGCTCTACTGTGACGAATAAAAATTGAAAATTCATTTAATGGCCGTTTTGACTTGATAATTTCACCATTTATAAAATTTGTCACTTCACAAGGACCCTTATTATCTCTGTCTCGTAAAAAATAGCAAATGCCACCTGCTACATCAACACCAGGAAAGACATCATTAGAATTTTCAAAATCAACAAGTTTTCTAATATGCTCGTCTTCCAACATTTCTTTTCTGAATTCATCCAGACCCTTTCCGCCAGCATACCAACGAGCTGGAATAATCATTGTTAAATATCGTGGGTTAAGTTTCTTTGCTTGCTCAACAAATTTGTGATAAATAGGACTTGCACTCCTTCCATGTCCCCCATCACTTAACTGATAAGGCGGATTTCCGACGATAACGTCAAATTTCATATTGAAAATTTTTTCAGGTTGGTCTGTGTGAATGAAATTGTAAGCGTAGGTTTCCAAAGCATCTTCACGGTCGTACACTTCCTTGCTTGCACCGCAATAGGTGCACTTGGCTCCTGAGCCTGTTGAAGGATGCCAAGTATGTTGCATTCGTTCAAAAAAGATGTTGCCTTGTTCATGGGTAAAGGTTTCGCAAAAACTGTACTTGCCGTTAGCGAATTTAGAACCGTACACGCTTCTGCGACTCATTAAACTGGTGAGTTCCGTAATGGCTATGCCATAGAGTTGTTGACTAAAAATGTGGTTAATGCGCGCTTGCTTGTCGGGTATTTGCGTTTCTAAGCCTTTCATAAGGCGTTTCGCCATTTCCCGCAAAAACACACCACTTTTAGAAACAGGGTCCAAAAACTTGGCGTTTGGGTTGCTCCAAAGTTCTTTTGGCAGCATGTCCAATATATCATTCACCAAATTGGGAGGTGTAAATACTTCGTCATTGCTTAGGTTAGCAAGGCAGGTGAGTACATCGGGGTTATAATTGTCTGAACGGTGATTCATTTGATGTGTGGATTACCTTGATTTTTTTGCTTGAATGATTGATTAGTGAGCCTTTTGAATTGCAAGGACTTTGCACCAAAATTAAAATGTAATCTTACTTCCATTTCATAGGCCTCCAAGTTGTTGATGGCTTGGGCCAAATGCACATCTTGTAGGCTACAAGTGCTTTTAGTTCAACAGCTATAACCCCTTCCACCAAGAAATCAACCCTGCGAGTTCCAATTTGCCGGTTTTTATCATGCACTGGCATTTCCTGTTCTCTCGCAAACGAAATGTTTTGCAGATTCATTTCGATTTCAAGGGCTCTTTGGTAGATAACTTCCTGAAAACCATTCCCTAATTCGGAATGTACCGTCATTGCACAGCCTTTAATTTTTGAAGTAAGCTCAGAATATTTGTATTGCTCGTTTATCATATCAATCATTCAATCATAAAAATCACTGTTCCGACAATTTTAAGTAATGAATCGGTGGATAATCTTTTACGGGTTCTTCGAGAACAGCAGGTTGTCCTTCATCGTTGAATAAAGAAGTTTGTATTTGTTTTACAACTAAAAGTTTAAATAAAAAGTCCCTTCGTTTCAGCATTGAGCCATTAACTGCACTCCATTCTGAAAATATAATGGGTTGTTTGGTTACGGGATTGGTAAAGTCCAAGGCATCACCCCAAAGAATATTTCTTCCCAATAAAAACTTGATGCTGCTTTGGCACTCATCCTTGCATTTATCTTTGAATAGGGCAGTGTAACGCTCGTCAAATATTTTAAACAGACGTTCTCGACATTCTTCGGCGTTGTCTTCCAAAATGTCCACACCATAAATGCTTGAAACGGCAATCACTGCGTTGCGTTCCCATTCCACTTGGCTTTTACTGTATCGGGCATCTACTTTGGCTAATTTACGTCTTAGTACTTCAGCTAAAAAGTTGCCATTTCCACAAGCGGGTTCTAAGAAACGTGATTCAATACGTTCCGTTTCGTCTTTAACCAAGTCGAGCATAGCGTTGACTTCCCGTTGGTTCGTAAACACTTCCCCATGGTCTGCTACCCGTTTTTTAGATTTTACTTGTTTGCCTGTCTGCTCCACAATTTCATCCATTGTCTTCTTTCTTTTTTCGTATTTATTCAATGGAGAATCCGTATTGTAGAGAACCTTTCGAGGCAACCACTTCAATAATTTGCTTACTTGCTTGGTTGTTAAGTTGCAACAAACTTTGAATTAGGGGAAAAGCGGTCCCCGGGTTTAGTGGTTCATTTTCGTGTTCAAGCTGGTATGCCCTAAATCCCTTTATTCCTTTGGTGGCAAACACCTTGTTTTCTATCTCCAAGTCAAACAACGCTCTCGAAGAAACTCCCACTACTAATATTTCTGAAAAGTTTGTTGGCATCTATTGTGTTTTCTGTTCACAAATTTAATTTTTAATGTTCTACTGTCTGCGCTTTGTTAAAAAGGGTTCTTTTTTCAAGGGTTGTCTTTTGTGTAGGTGTATCCCAATGTGCCATATACAGGTCGAACAATTTATTCTAACACACCCTTTCCGGGTAACTCTTCCAAACTTGTGGATAGATCCGTCTTCCAGGTGGTACTTGTGGTAAGCCAATTTATTGGACGATTTTCTCTTGCAAGGTTTAGCCTTTGTCACACTGGTGCTTTACCCCAAACTGCAAAGTCAGCATAGCTTACGCTTCGCTTAGGACTTTGGGGCTTCTTCTGCTTTAGTGATTGGGGCAACTGGTGATGCGTGTTGGGGTTTTTCTCTTTTGTATTTCGGTTGCTGGCTTGTTGGGGAGATTCTATGGTGTGAACAAAGCCTTCCTCAGTCCGAATGAGGAGTTTTCAAGCCCGAATTATGGACTTGCGCATCCGAATATTGTGTTTTCAAGTGCAAGTGACGCCTTCCCCAGCCCGAATGACGCGTTTTCAAGCCCGAATTATGGACTTACGCGTCCGAATATTGTGTTTCCAAGTACGAGTGAAACCTTCACCAGCCCGAATAACGGAGTTTTAAACCCGAATTATGGACTTGTGCGTCCGAATATTGCGTTTTCAAGTACGAGTGATGCTTTCACTAGCTCGAATGACGGAGTTTTAAGCCCGAATTATGGACTTGCGCGTCCGAATATTGCGTTTTCAAGTACGAGTGATGCTTTCACTAGCTCGAATGACGGAGTTTTAAGCCCGA
>JAIXUI010000147.1 GCA_027484125.1 Bacteroidota bacterium
AAGCACTACCTTCTCGGTTGAAATACCGGATGGAGCTGTGAAGCGAACAAGGTAAGGAGCGTTTGCTAAATCATGGAGATCCATGCTAAATACACTCTCAACAACTTGGTATGCCGCTTTCATCAATCGGCCATTAAGATCTAAGACTTCTATAGTAGTAGGCTCTTGTTGACGGTCGAAATTGACAACCAATGTTCCATTGTTGACGAACATAGAAGGTTTTACAAAGGAAACATTGTTGGTGGCAGTGGTCATCGCGTTGATATGGAGCACAAAGCGATCTTTGCGGTTGGTGGCTTGATGGGTAAAGGCATATCCACCAGCGCGGAGGTTATGCATTAGGCCCGTGATTTTGTCCTCCAACATAATGGTCCAAAATGGATCTACGTTTTCCAGATTTGGCTCAATGCGGTAATTACCCGCACCATTGAACTCGAAGTAGTAATCCTCGCTGATTCCGGAAGTGGTCATTGGACGGCTATTTTGGACCAGTTTAAAGTCTCCACTAGTCATAGAATAAAAGCTCACACCGTTAAAGCTACCTGGGAATTGAGAATCATAATCCTCGTCTAACCCTGCAGTAGCTTGACTTGCTACTAAAGACATCGCGGACAATAGTGGCTTGTTGTTTTGCGTCACTTTCAAGCGAACAATAGGAAAAATGGATTGCTGGCGGAAGTTGTAAACAGAAGCCGCATTACTAGTTTGTGAGGTTCTGAAATTAAGGGTAGGCACCGTTGATGAAGTAGCTTTTACCATAAAAGCTTGATAAGGCGCAATCAGGTTGGTACCACTACCGGTGCTGGTATTGGTGGTTGCGTTGTAGCTATCCCAACTTCCATAAGTGGTGTGATAGAGGTAAATCGTAGAACTAATATGGGCAACATCGGCAGTACCGAACATATTTTCCCAATCTAGAGTGGCCAAATAAGGATTACCCATTAGCATCCAGCCATTGTAAGAGCGATTGCTGTTTACTAGACCAGGAGCTGAGATGGTGGTACTATTTAAAGTTCCAGTAAGGTCGATAGTTACGGGCGACGCGAGGTTGGCAATGCCACTAGAACCGCCATAAGCGAGGAATCCACGTCCGGCAGCAATGGTGCTACTTGGCGTTGCATTAATTCCGGTATCGGCAGCAATACGCCAGTTTGAAGCTCTTTCCCAAGCTGCACCTGTCCAGAAATTCATATCGCGAAGAGTAATTAAATTAGAGCCATTTACCCCTTGTACGCCCAAATCTATAGTCGGACTGATATCGCTGTAGTTAGCTGCTACCGGAGCAGAGAACCCTCTCCAAGCGTTGTTAATTCCACTGATGTAGCGCTGAGAAGTAACGTTACCGGAAATGCTGCCTGCAGCAGCAAAGTTGACTTGTCCTTGATAGGTAGCACCGCTTCCAATGGTAAGGAAACCACCGGTGGTAAGTGCGCCGGAATTTTGGCTTAATAGCCCTCTAACCTCCATGGCATTGCCCAATGTAGTGGCACGGCCGGAAGTATAGTTATTGATAGCATTGGCACCACTTAGGAAAAATAGATTTCCGGTGGAAGAACTACCTAAGGTTAGGTTGGAAGAGCCATTTCCTGTAAGTGCGTTGGTAGCATTACCGGAGAAAGCACCGTTAATGGTAAGGGTATTAGCGCCAATTGCAAGGCTTCCGCTTGTAAGGGTAAGCGCGCCGTTGGTAGTCACATTGCCACCCATATTATCGGTAGCTCCACCATTGAGTGTTAGGTTATGATAAGTTAATGGAGAAACTGTTTGGGCTGATGCTGATGTATATTGAACTGTAGACCCGGAAGCAAGGGTAACACTACCCGCTGAAAGACCACCGAAACTACCCACTGTAAGTCCGTTAGCGTGAGAGGTTTGAACGGTTCCACTAATTGAAGCTGTAGCGCCCGTGTTGAAAGTAACGGCATTGCCACCCATATTGAAAGTACTACCGGAAGCAACAGTCAAAACATCACTGGCACCAATGCTGGTAGTTCCGGAAGCGAGTGTTTTGGTACCACTACCTGAAATGGTTAAGTTACCATAAGCACGAGCATCCACGGTTTGTCCGGTACCATTGTAATTCACAGTTGAAACTGGACCAAGGTTAACAGCGGTGAAAGTACTTCGAATTGCTGTCACGGTAGAACCATAAAGACCATCCGGGTCTGAGGTGATGACTGTACCATTGATGTAGGCTATACCATTATCGCCACCACCGGTGTTGTTGTTACAATTGATTCCCACGTTCCCGATGTCCAAGGTTGCACCTGCATTAACGGTAAAAGAACGACAATCAATTTGGCTGGAACCCGCTAAAGTGGTGTTGCCAGCAAAAGTAAAGTAAAGTGAGTTTCCTCCGAATTCACCAAAGAAAGTACCGCCGGCATTTCTAATTACACCATTCGAACCGGTAAAAGTTACGGTCCGCAAGCCCGAACCGGAACGAATGTTTGACGTTGGAGAACCTGCTACCAAACTACCTGTAATGGTTACACCGGTTTGAAAATCCAAATCACCTGCAGATGAGGTGTTAATCGTCATGTCGTGAAGTGAGCTTGGGTGAGTGCCAATGTTCGTATAGCTGTAACTAACCCTAGTTTCAAAGCTTCGAAGCGCAGTTGACATGGGGTTTGAAGCTGAGCCTGAAGCAGTAGAAGGAACTGATTGATAGAAAAAGAAGCGAGGATTAGTTCCATTTTGATTTCCAGAAGGATTATTTACACCGTTAGGAAAAACATCATAGAAAAAATCAAATCCAGGACTTCCGAAAGGATCTGGGTTAAATGCATATCCGTACCAGTTAAATGACGAAGGCCTCGTTCCACCAGTACCGTTGATATCAGACCAACGAATTCTGCATTCTCTATTGGTTCCGCTGTTTCCACGGTCAAGAATGCCTGATGAAGCCAATTGTTGGTTCCAGTCGCCAGAACCATTTCTTTCCCAATATTCTATGTAGGTAGCTGTCCAATAAACAGAAATATCTGTCCTGAAAGGAGATTGCGAAGTATGGTCAAAGTGATTTCTATTGAACAGGTTACCATTGCTAGATGTACCACCACTTACAGGCTGCATGGGATCTAGGTCAGCTGCAAAAATTACAGGTTCGCCAGCAGAGCCACCAGTTTTACCTAAGTACAAATACGTATTATCCCACGCAACAAACCAACCATTGGTTCCGATGTTGGTGTAGTTTCCATATTCCGCCGCAGTGATGGTACCATCTTGAACAGGCGGGGTAGAAACAAACTGCGCTTGAGCTCCATATCCAAAGAGTAGCGCGAGGCCGAGTAGAATTTTCTTCATAGTTCGGTGTTACAGATTTTGCCCTAAAATAAATAGGCATTTCATGATTATCAAAGTGTTAAGAGAGGCATTTTGATGAGAAATGACAAAAAAACGATGTGTTTTTCTTCGAAAAACACAAAAGCAGAGAAAAAGACAACCAAAAATAGGCCTATTAGCCTCCAAAAAGCCTTAAGTCCTGATTTACAAAGCCTTTTGAAAAACTTGAACTAGGCTATGTGGATAAATTCTTTTTGGGCAGGACTGGGCAGAGAATGTCACGATTACCTACATTCGTGTTTCGAAAAGCATCAAGACATGCCAAAGGGTTTTTTTATGGGAGAATATGACGGAAAGTTGGATGACCGCGGTCGTCTGGCTATTCCTGTCAATTTACTCAAGGAAATCCCTGAAAATGAGCAAGATGAGTTAATCGTTGCAAAAGGATTAGATGCTTGCTTAGAAATAATGACACAAAGTGAGTGGCTGAAAATTGTTGAAGAAATTGAAGCACTTGACCAAGACATAGAAATCAACAGACTATACGGAAGCAAACGAACCAATGGCGCAGTAGGCTGCCCCTTAGATAGTAGTAAACGCATTAATCTCCCCCCCCGGTTAATGAGTTATGCAGGCTTGTCGAGTAAAGATAAAGTGGTTATAGTAGGCTCTATTCGCAGAATTAGAATCTGGAAAGAAGAAACCTACGACGAATATTTAAACAAAGGAGGGTCCATGTCGGATTTGGCTGAACAGGTCGCAAAGTTGAAAAAACGTGACTAGTCAAGCCTATCATATACCGGTCATGGCAGACGCTTGCCTTGATGCCCTAAACATTCGACCTGAGGGCACCTACGTGGATGTAACCTTCGGTGGTGGCGGCCATTCACGACTCATTTTGAGTCAATTAGGCCCGCACGGGCGGCTCATCGCTTTTGATCAGGACGCAGATGCAGCCAACAACATTCCTGACGACCCACGCTTCACCTTTATTCCTGCCAATTTCTCCCACATTCGAAGGTTCCTTCGCCTCCATGAAGCACTACCTGTTGATGGCATACTTGCAGACTTAGGCGTTTCGTCTCACCAGATCGACGCACCTGAACGCGGCTTTAGCTTCCGTTTCAATGCTCCACTCGATATGCGCATGGATCAAAATCATGGCATCGATGCAGCTACCCTCCTTAATGAAATAGAAGAATCTGCCTTAACTCGAATTTTAAGAAACTATGGCGAGCTGAACAACGCCGGCAAGCTCTCTCGAATGATTGTGGTGGCACGTAATAAATCGGCCATCAAAACCACTTTCGACTTGAAACAAGCATTGGAGCCTGTTCTACCACGTGATCAACAGTCGAAATTCCTCGCCAAAGTCTTCCAAGCAATTCGAATAGAAGTGAATGAGGAGATGAAAGTGCTGGAAGATTTTCTTCACCAAACCGCAAGTTGCCTGAAGCCAGGTGGTCGTTTGGTTGTACTAGCTTACCATTCTTTAGAAGACCGCCCGGTAAAAAACTTCCTCAGAAGTGGTAACACCGAAGGCACCGAAACTAAAGACTTCTACGGAAACCTTCTAAGGCCATTCACGCCCATTACGGCTAAAGCAGGCAAAGCTGACGAACTGGAAATTCAGCAAAACTCTCGCGCTAGAAGTGCGCGCTTAAGAATAGGAGAACGAAACGCATGAACGCACCTCGTACCAAAGCTCCCGAAACTAAGCCGAGGCCTGAGTCAAAAGCCAATGGACGCCCACTGCCGCTCCATTTGTTCGACCCAGCCAACCTTCTGAAGATAGAATTCTTACGCGAACATTATCGCTTCCTCCTATTTCTGTTTGCTCTGATGATGATTTACATCGGCAATGCCAACATGAATGAAAAGCGTCTCAAAACGATTGCAGCACTTGAAGACTCCATCAAGATTGCACGCAGAGATTATATCTCTTTGAAAAAAGAACTCACACATGCAACCAGAGAATCCCAGGTTGCGAATGCTGTTGAGGGCCTTGATCTGCATATTATCACTCAATCACCGAGGAAAATCTATGTCAAAAGAACCCCTTAAGCCAACCGGAAAAAATCCAATGGCATTTGGGGCAAATTTATACTTTTTGTTCCTCGTGCTAATGGTCGCATTCGTCATGTTCCGGGTGTGGAGCCTTGTGCTTTTTGAAAGCGAAAAATATAAAGAGGTGCTTTCACGTAAACTTTACAGCGACACTACTGTAAGCGTATTGAGAGGAACCATCATGAGTGAGGAAGGCGACATTTTAGCCACCACGATTCCTTATTACGACCTAACACTCGACATGACAGCTTCCTACCTTAACAAAAAGAGGAAGAACCCAAAAGATGACTCTCTAATAGTCCGACTTAAAGCAGCTGGCCTAAAAATCGATGCCGACAAAGCGAACGAAAATTGGCTTGATAAGCTGGCTTCAAAATTTTCAGGTAAAAAAGAAAAAATCACGAAAACCATCTTCCAAACTGAACTTGAATACACAGCTGAAATTTTGGCAAAAACACTAGGCGAACGTAATAAAGAAGAGTATGAAAAGCTTCTTACTAAATGGTATAGAGAGGCTCAAAGCAAAGGGCCAAAGCCTGCTGGATACCGCTATCGTGTTTTAAAGAAAAATGTTGATTACAAGACCTTCGAAAAACTCAGAAATGAAGGCATTTTCTGTGCTGAAAAAGGACATATCTCCTGCTTGAACAAGAGTGAACGCTACAAACCCGTATATCCTTACGGGAATCTGGCCATGCGCACCATTGGAAAAATTCCAACAGAAGAAGAGCATAAAGACAAAAAGCTCTTCAATGCACAAACCGGCATTCAATACAGCTACAACAGCTATTTAGCCGGTATTACGGGCAAGGTTAAACGTAAACGACTGGGCAAAAACGCTTACCTCACCCTCGACGATGAGAACAACATCCTCCCGCAAAATGGCAGTGATGTGATTACCACCCTCGATGTGAACATGCAGGATATGGTAGAAAACGAGCTTCGGAAAACTCTAACAAATCATCGTGCCGAATTTGGCACAGCCGTGGTCATGGAGGTAGCTACTGGTAAAATTAAGGCTATGGCTAATCTAGGCTACGATACCACTAGAAGCGGCTATTTTGAATTGGAAAACTACGCGATAAGAAGGCGCTTTGAACCGGGGTCAACTTTAAAATTGGCTTCATTAATGGCAGCCATGGAGAAAGAAGGGCTAACTCCAAGTGACCGTGTTGATATTGAAGGTGGCACTGCCAGAGTAGGTGAAATGCTGGTTCGAGATGCTGGACATGGCAAAGCAGAAAGCAATCTTACCATTCAGCAAATCTTTGAACGCTCCTCGAACGTAGGGGTAGCGAAAACCGTTTACCGACTGTTTGAGCAAAACCAAAACAAAGTATCTGAATACCTTGAAACAATCCGAACCTTCGGGCTACTCAACACCACCGGCATTGACCTAAAAGGCGAAAGAGAGCCTAAGACTTTCTCTCCTAAAGATAAAAGTTGGACGCGCAACTATTCCCTTATCAAGCTTTCATTTGGATATTTCTTTGAGTTCACTCCCCTTCAAATTCTGAACTTCTACAACACAGTTGCCAATAATGGCAAGCAGCTGAAGCCCTATTTGGTAAGCGAGGTCCGCTACCTCGATCAAACCATCGAAAAGTTTGAACCTAAAGTTATCAATCCGAAAATATGCAGTGATAAAACCCTCAAATGGGCGCATCAACTTATGGTGGGAGTTGCCCTTAACGGTACTGCCAAAGGGCGCGATTCATTAGAGTTTTTCTATGCTGGAAAAACCGGAACGGTTCAGTTGTTAAACTATCCCAAAGACGGAATACCAAACAATCCTACAAACAGCTACTTGTTTCCTGATGGCCAAGGTGGCTGGACCAACCGTCATCAAGTATCCTTTGTGGGCTACTTTCCAAAGGATAATCCCACCTACTCTATCATCACCTTAATTAATTATCCTAAAACTCCTGAACCTACCGGAGGTGGGATTGCGGTTCCCTTATTCAAAGAAATCGCTAAGAAAATATACGCAGGGTCACTGAATTACCAATTCAGAGCACTACCAGCTCCTAATCGCGTTGCCATTTCCAACTTGTACCACGGACAGCAAGCCGACTTGGCACTTTTACTCAAAAAACTCAAGCTTCCTTACAGAATACAGCGAGAGGAAGAATTCGCAAAAGTTGTAACCAATGCTGGCAAATACTACTTACAAGGAAACAGAGTGCCGGAAAGCGCCATGCCTGATTTAACCGGCATGAATCTGCGAGATGCTTTGTATTTGCTAGAAAGCAGGGGAATCAGGCCAAAAATCAACGGCAAAGGCCGAGTGATCTCTCAAAGTATAGGAGCAGGAAGTCCACTCAAACGAGGCATGTCACTTCAATTAGAACTATCCTTATGAAGCCGCTATCTGACATACTCTACCAATGTCAACTCCTGGAAACTGCCGGAGTTATGAGCCGCACGGTTAGCGGGATTACTGCTGACTCTAGAGCGGTAAAGGCAGAAGGCGTCTTTGTGGCGGTCCCCGGCACACGCACTGACGGACATGACCATATTGGGCAAGCCGTTGATGCAGGCGCTGTGGTAGTAGTTTGCGAAAGAATGCCTGAATCGCGAAAAGACTCTGTTACCTACCTGCGCGTACAATCTTCATCTGCAGCTTTAGGTCAGATGGCTTCCAATTGGTACGGTCAACCTTCCACTGAGCTTATTGTAACTGGCGTTACCGGCACAAATGGAAAAACCACAACTGCCAGCCTCCTTTTCGAACTATTTAGCCGATTAGGCTACCGATGTGGCTTGCTTTCAACCGTTGGCAACCGCATCGGAGAAGCCATACTTCCCTCAACTCACACCACCCCTGACGCCATTTCTTTGCATGAATTGTTGCGAAGAATGGCTGATGCCGGCTGTACGCATGTGTTTATGGAGGTAAGCTCTCACGCAGCGCATCAAAACCGGATAGAAGGATTAAAATTTAAAGCAGCTGTATTTACCAACCTAACCCACGATCATCTCGACTATCATGGAACCTTCGCGGAATATCTGAAGGCAAAGAAGTCGTTTTTTGATCGATTGCCGGAGGATGCCTTTGCTTTGGTCAACAGAGATGATCGGAATGGCATGGTGATGTTGCAAAACACCCGCGCTCAGGTGCGCACCTATGCTTTGAAACATGGCGCCGATTTTAAAGGCAAACTTCTGGACAATAGCTTGGAAGGCTTGAGCCTTGAATTTGACGGCATTCAGTTTCACAGCCGACTTATAGGAGACTTCAATGCTTCCAATTTATTAGCAGTTTATGGCACCGCCATGTTGCTGGGAATACCACAAGACAAGTGCCTTGAAGCACTTTCTGCAGTTGGAGCAGTGGCGGGCAGATTTGACTATCAGGTTTCTGCAAGCCGAATCATAGGCGTGGTGGATTACGCCCATACGCCCGACGCGCTGGAAAATGTATTAGCAACCATACGCCGATTTAGGAAAGGAAGTCAACGGATCATTTCCGTAGTAGGCTGTGGCGGAGATCGAGACAAATCCAAGCGACCTATCATGGCAAAAATCGCTTGTAGCCTCTCAGACCAAGTGATTTTGAGCTCTGATAACCCAAGAACGGAATCTCCAGAAGCCATACTCGACGATATGGCAGCCGGAATTACCAATGATCTCCAAGCCAAATACCTGCGAATCAGTGACCGTAAAGAAGCTATTCGCACCGCTTGTTTACTCGCACAAGCAGGAGATATCATCCTGCTTGCCGGCAAAGGCCACGAAACCTACCAAGAAATTATGGGTGTTAAACACCCTTTCGACGATAAAGCTATACTGGCGGAAACCTTTCAATTGCTGAAAAAATAATGCTGTACTACCTCTTTAACTACCTCGATCAGCAGTTTGACGTTCCCGGTGCCGGAATGTTTAAGTTTATCAGCTTTAGGGCTTCGGTTGCCGCTATTCTATCACTTCTGATTTCTCTGTTTATAGGGAAGCGAATCATCAACTTCCTGAAAGCCAAACAAATTGGCGAAAGCATTCGCGTGTTAGGTCCTGAGAGCCACTTTTCTAAAAAAGGGACTCCCACAATGGGCGGCATTATCATCCTGGTATCGATTCTGATTCCAACCTTGCTGATGGCCAAAGTGGCCAATATCTACGTGATTTTGATGGTAGTTGCAACCATCTGGATGGGAGCAATAGGCTTGGCAGATGACTACATCAAGGTATTCATGAAAAACAAGCAAGGCCTTCGTTCTAAATTCAAAGTCATGGGCCAAGTAGGCTTAGGCTTGCTCATAGCGGGTATCTTGTATTGGCACCCAGATACTGCTGATATCAGCATGAAAACCAACGTTCCTTTCTATAAAAAAGGTTTCGACTATGGCTCAATCCTCGAACTGGGCAACTTCGCATGGCTTGTTTATCTGCCTATCATCATTTTCATTGTAACTGCAGTAACCAATGCCGTAAACCTTACCGACGGAATCGACGGTTTGGCAGCCGGAACTACTGCGATTGTTGGAGGTGGATTAGGCATTCTAGCCTATATGTCAGGAAACTTCAAACTGGCTGAATATCTCAACATTTTGTATATCCCTAACTCAGGGGAAACCGTCATTTTCCTTTCTTCTGTAGTAGGCGCTTGTATCGGATTTCTTTGGTATAACACCTTTCCCGCCCAAGTATTCATGGGCGATACCGGAAGTTTGGCTTTAGGCGGAGCAATTGCAGCAGTAGCCATCATCATCAAAATGGAGCTGATGCTACCCATTCTCTGCGGTGTTTACTTCGTAGAGAGCCTTTCAGTGATCCTGCAAGTTTCTTACTTCAAATACACCAAGAAGAAGTATGGAGAAGGCCGACGCATCTTCAAAATGTCGCCTATACACCATCACTTTGAGTTGAGTGGCATTCCAGAGCCCAAAATCGTGACTCGCTTTTGGATTATCACCGTGCTATTAGTCATCATCACCATTGTATTACTTAAAATCCGATGAGCATGAACAAGTCAGAGAGAATAGTAATACTAGGTGCTGGTGAAAGTGGCGTAGGCGCTGCAATACTAGCGCAAAAGCAGGGATTTGAAGTGTTTGTCAGCGACAAAGGCAGCATCAAGCCAGCCTACAGCCAGCAGCTCAGCGCTTTTGGTATTGCGTTTGAATCAGGCCAACACAGCATGGACCTCATCCTCAACGCATCGCTGGTGATCAAAAGCCCAGGATTATCTGATGCAACCCCGGTAATGCAAGCAGTTATAGCCAAACAAATTCCGGTTTGGAGTGAAATTGAATTTGCAGCACGCTACACCAACGCTACCTTGATTGGCATCAGCGGCACTAACGGAAAAACTACTACCACCCTACTGACCTACCATTTACTAAAAAATGCGGGAATGAAGGTAGGTCTGGCAGGAAATATCGGCAAGAGCTTCGCACGACAGGTAGCAGAAGAAAACTTCGATTGTTATGTGCTGGAGCTCAGCAGCTTCCAACTCGACAATATGTACCAAACACGGTTGCATATTGCCATACTCACCAACATTACTCCAGACCACCTTGATCGGTATCAATATCAGCTTGGCAACTATGTAGCAGCCAAGATGCGCCTGCTACAAAACCAACTGCCAAGCGACTATTTCATCTATTGCTCCGACGATCCGCTAACCATGGAAGCACTTTCAAGGTTACAACCCACGGCCAAGCTGCTTCCTTTTTCCTTGAATACCGAAGTAAACGAAGGCGCCTTCCGTAAAAACGACCAACTCATCATCAGATTTAATAACTCCGAATTCACAATGCCCTTAGAAGAATTGCCCATTAAAGGCCAGCATAACCAATTTAACAGCATGGCATCAGGCTTATCAGCCAAGATTATGAACATCCGCAATGAAGCCATGCGTGAGAATTTCAAGAGCTTCGAAAATGTGGAGCACCGCTTAGAGTATGTAGCCAGTGTTCGCGGTGTTGATTACATCAACGACTCTAAAGCGACTAACGTAAACTCTGCCTGGTATGCCTTAGAAAGCGCCACAAAACCAGTGATTTGGATTGCAGGGGGGGTAGATAAAGGCAATGACTACCACATCCTGAAAGACTTAGTAAAAGAAAAGGTAAAAGCCATCATTTGCCTCGGTACGGATAACAGAACCATTCACGAGTTTTTCTCAGGAGAAATTGAAGTGATGGTGAATTGCTTATCCATGAAAGAAGCTGTAGAAATGGCTTATAAGCTTTCCTCCAAAGGCGATATGGTGCTGCTATCACCGGCCTGCGCAAGCTTCGATTTATTTGAGAATTACGAAGACCGAGGTAAACAATTTAAAAAAGCAGTTAAGGAGCTTTAAAATGACCATTGGACCATTCAAACTTGAAGGCGATCGTTACATCTGGATACTAACCTTGATTTTCATGTTGGTATCTCTTGCTGTAACATTTTCCTCAAGGCCGGAAGATAATATGCTATTCGAAGTGTTGAAGCGCTTCGCTATCTGCGTAGCCGGACTAGGTCTTATTTACAAAATTCATCAAATCGACTTTAGGATTTTCGCTAGGATTTCTAAGTTAATTCTACTTCTCGCGTTTGTTATCCAAGGAGTTGCCTACGTTTCTGGTGGCGACGCTACCGAAGCAGGCACGCGCTCTATAAGGCTGATTCCAGGGTTTAGCCTCATGACTTCCGACTTAATGAAGTTTGCGGCAGTAATCTGGACTGCGGTCATCATCGCTCGAAATAGAGAGAAAATTAACACTGTGAAGGATTTACTCAGAGAAATGCTCTTTCCCGCACTCATAGCCGCAGTGGTTCTTCCTTCCAACTTCTCTTCTGCAGCGATCATTTTCACCGTGGTAATTGGTATGCTCCTTATCAGCAGAGTAAAGCTGTTATTGATACTGAAATCCATGTTCTTCTTCGCCCTTGCAACAGTTTTGCTTGTTTTTATGTTCGAGCTGGTTGGATTTAGCCGATATGAAACTTGGAAAAGCAGGCTTTATGCCGCCGGATATATTCCTCCATCTGTAGCAGATAAACTTGATATCAAGAAAGATGAAAGGAGCATGCGGGACAAAAAGAGCCAACCCGAGCTCGCTGTTATGGCCATCGCCACCACTAATCCGGTCATTGGTAAAGGTCCGGGCAATAGCGATGTTCATAATATCCTGCCACAACTCGACTCAGACTTCTCTTTTACCTTAATCCTCGAAGAATACGGCCTCATATTCAGCACCTTACTCATAACCTTATACCTATCCTTCGTTTACCGATTACTCTACATCGCCAAAAAATTACCGATGGGCTTTTCTGCCTATCTGCTAATAGGATTTGCCCTATTAATTTCCATTCAAGCACTTATCAACATCATTGTTTCTACTGGTACAGGACCAGTAACCGGACAACCCATGCCACTTATAAGTCATGGCGGTTCGTCACTTATTTTTACTTGCTTGGAGCTGGGAATTTGCCAAAGCATCATCAAAGAATATAAAGACAAAGGGCTGCAAATAGAAAGGGGAAAGTATGACTAAACAGCCCAGAATCATCATTAGTGGTGGCGGGACAGGTGGGCATATCTTCCCGGCAATTGCCATTGGCCAGGCATTGAAAGCATGCTGTAACGCTGAATTATTATTTGTCGGTGCCGAAGGCCGTATGGAGATGACCCGTGTACCCGAAGCAGGCTTCCGCATTGAAGCACTGCCCATACGAGGTTTGCAGCGTAGCTTTTCTCCTGAGAATTTGAAATTACCTTGGCTGATTCTTAAGAGCCTAAAGCAGTCAAGCGCCATTATTCGTTCTTTCCAACCTGATGCCGTTATCGGCGTAGGCGGATATGCCTCCGGACCACTTTTGATGGCCGCTCAATGGAAAGGTATTCCAACTTTTATTCAAGAACAAAACGCTTTTGCCGGACTCACTAATCGTCTTTTAGCGCCTAATGTCCGCAGGGCCTATGTGGCATTTGAGGGGCTTGAAAAAGTATTTGGAAAGCGTAAAACTCGAATAACCGGCAATCCTATCCGCAACGACCTTCGTCCGGCTAGTGAAGCGGTTAGGAACGAAGCATTGCAACACTTCGGCCTGTCACCAGACCGTCCTGTACTGCTTATTACTGGTGGAAGCCTCGGAGCAGGAACATTGAACAAAGCGGCGAAAACCCATCTTCAGCAACTAGAAGACTCCGGTATTCAGCTGATATGGCAGACAGGACGCAGCATGGCCGATCAAGCCTCACAACTAAATAAAGTCGGAAGATTCGTATCGCCATTTATCCAGCGCATGGATTTGGCCTTCGCTGCAAGCACTTTGGTTCTTTGCCGCGCCGGAGCTTCAACATTAAGTGAGTTGGCCGCCGTTAGGAAAGCCGCCATCCTAGTTCCAGCGCCCATGGTTGCCGAAGACCACCAGCGCATGAATGCCCATGCCTTCGTAAAAAAAGGCGCTGCTCGCATGCTGCCCGATGATCAAGCCTCCGAAAGAGCTATCCCGCTGGCGATAGACCTCCTCCAACAGCCAGAAGCCTTAAGCGCTATGGAAGACAATCTCGAAGCCTTTGACCGCAGCGAAGCCGCCTCTGTTATCGCCAACGACATCCTTCAATTCCTTAAAAAATGAAAAAGACTAGCCACTATTTCTTTTTGGGCATTGGAGGCATCGGAATGAGTGCTCTCGCTAGATACTTTAATCGGAGCGGATTCCAAGTTGCCGGCTACGACAAAACGAAAACTGACTTAACCCTCCAGCTGGAGGCAGAAGGCATGTCCATCACCTATTTGGATGAAGTCAACACCATTAACCATCTGCCTTTATACCCTGAAACCACCCTCGTAGTTGCCACTCCAGCTGTACCCGCCAATAGTCAGCTGAGGCAATATTTCCAAAGTGAAGGCTTCACCATCTTGAAACGGGCAGAGATGTTGGGACGCTTAACCGCAGAAGGGACCCTGGCCGCTGTAGCCGGAACTCATGGAAAAACCACCACTTCCTGCTTGCTGGCGCATTTATTACATGAATCACAAGCTCCAGCAACTGCCTTCTTGGGCGGAATTGCTACCAACTACCAAGACAACTACCTCGAAGGTGACCTGAACCGATTTGTTGCAGAAGCCGATGAGTTTGATCGCTCCTTCCTTCAACTCAATCCTGAATTTGCCGCGATTACCAGCACCGATGCAGACCACCTCGATATTTACGGCCACGCGGCTACTGTTGACGAGGCCTTCCAAGCATTTGCCTTGCAAGTAACCAACACCTTGTTGTTAGCAGAAGGAGTTAGCTTGAAATCCAAGCCAGGCGTTAGGGTTTTAACCTATGGAAAAAACGGCGACTATCGCTATGCAATCAAGGGAGTTGAAAATGGAAGAATCCTCTTCGATTTCTTCAGCCCTGAACTCACACTTACCGGACTCAACTTTGCACTCCCAGGAAACCATAACCTGATGAATGCAACAGCAGCACTGGCATTGGCCCTGCTAATGGGTGCCCATCCTGCGCTTCTTCCTACCGCAATTGCCAGCTTCAAAGGGGTAAAAAGAAGATTCGAACGACAGTTTGAAGGTATTGACATTGCCTATATCGACGATTACGCCCATCATCCTACCGAAATCAAAGCGCTGGAACAAGCGGTACGACAGCTATATCCAGGCAAAAAACTAACAGCGGTATTTCAACCACATTTATTCAGCCGAACCCGCGATTTCGCATCAGGTTTTGCAGAAAGCCTCAGCTTGTTCGACGAGCTTATCCTTATGCCTATTTATCCGGCAAGAGAAACTCCAATTCCAGGCATTACCTCGGAGTGGCTGTTACAAGCGTGTACCAATGTTCGCAAAACCATGGCTACACACGAGCAAGTACTTGATTGCCTAAAAAGCAGTGAAACAGAAATCGTCCTCACTGTTGGCGCGGGCGACATTGATCTACTGATAACACCTATCCGTAATTGGATGAGTGAAAGAGAAAGGAGAATGGCATGAACTGGAAAAAGGTCGTCAACATCACCATAAAGATTCTCTTTCTTTTGGCCGTCGCCGCAGGTTATGGATTCAGCTACTATCAGATGAACAACCGACTGATCAGTGACTATACCATTGAAATCAATGGCCCGGATGGTCTCAAGCTCGTCAACGAGAAAGCAATCCGCAGTAAACTGGAGCAAACAGACGTTCAATTAGTAAAAACAAGACCTCTCAAACAGTACAATTTGCATTTGGCGGAAAAGCTCATTGAGCAGATGCCTCATGTGGCCAATGCAGAAGTGTGGGCGAACTTCAACGGAGAAATTTGCATCGAAGTAGATCAAAGAGTTCCCGTACTCCGCATTATTAACCAGAATCAGCAAAGCTACTACGTAGATTCCAACGGATTAAAAATGCCGCTTTCGAGCATAGGAGCTTATCGGGTTCCTGTTGCCACCGGCAACATTAGGGAGAAAAGCGGCATCCGTGATAGCCTCTCCACCCCCATCGGACATCAACTCTGGCAAATGGCCCTTTTCCTTAGAGAAAATAAGTCCGCGAACGCGTTGACTGCTCAAATTCATGTCAACGAACAAGAACAGCTTGAAATCATACCCATGCTGGGTAATCATACCGTTGTGTTAGGCGACACCTCCTCACTCAACGATAAATACTTTAAACTGGAAGCCCTCTATCGTGATGGCTTTCGGGATGAAGACTGGAACAAGTACTCCCTCATCAACCTCCAATACAAAGAACTAATCGTATGTCGAAAAGCGAAGTAAATGACCAGTTCTATGTCGGTTTAGACATAGGAACCACTAAAATCTGCGCAATGGTTGGGACCTTTAATCCCAATGGCAAACTCGTCATCCTCGGAGCCGGCATATCGGAATCCAAAGGCGTACATCGTGGCGTAGTGGCCAATATTGACATTACTAGCACTGCAATAGCTAAAGCCATCACCATGGCAGCCGATAAAGCAGGAGTTAACATTGACGAAGTGAATGTGGGCATAGCCGGCCAACATATCCAGTCGATGCATCAATCCTACAAACAACTTCGCAACAACAAGTTTGATGTCATCAGCGAAGCAGAAATTCATGCCATGCGCGAAAAGATGATGTTCATCAACGTGCAGCCCGGCCATGAAATCATCGATGTAGTCCCACAGGATTACACCATCGACGAAGAGTCAGGCATTCAAAATCCTATTGGTCATGCTGGTACCGAGATCAAAGGGAACTATCACATCATCACCGGCCAGTTTTCTGCTATCGAAAATATCGCACAGTGCGTGAAAAAAGCGGATGTAAAAGATGAAAATGGGAACCCGCTTAAACTGAAAATCAACTACCTCACCCTAGAGCCATTGGCATCTGCTGAGGCAGTTTTATCGCCTGAGGAGAAAGAGGCGGGTGTTGTTTTAGTTGACATCGGAGGAGGAACTACAGACATTGCTATTTTCCATGAGCATATTATTCGTCATTCAGCAGTTCTTCCCTTCGGAGGTAATAGCATCACCAACGACATCACTCAAGGTTGTAATGTGCTGAAATCACAGGCAGAAGCGTTGAAAAGACAATTTGGCAACGCTTGGCCCGACGATACCTCTGATAAAGAAATCATCACCATTCCCGGCATCAAGGGAAGGGATCCGAAAGAAATTTCAATGCAAAACCTTTCTCTTATTATCCATGCCAGAATGGCTGAAATCATGGAGATGGTTAAATTTCAGATAGAACTTTCCGGACTCCGCGATAAACTCTCCGCAGGTATTGTAGTGACCGGTGGTGGCGCTCTTCTGAAAAACATCCGAACCTTGGTGGAAGATGTAACAGGTCTAAGCGCGAAAATCGGATATCCCAACGAGCACCTAGCTCCTGGAACCTACGAAGTGAAAAGCCCGGTATTTGCGACTTGCGTGGGTCTAATGATTACAGAAAAAATCTACCGAGACCTCAACTATACATCGGCTATAGAAATTCGGGAAGAAAGAAAAAACAGGCCTAAGCCTCCTAACGAAGAAACGAAAATCGATAGCAAACCCCTTGGTCTAAAAAAAGAGAAAATCGACGAAAGGGGAGACATTATCCGACGATTCCTTGAAAGAATCAGAAGAATCATCGAAAACGACGAAGAAGGAAATTTAAATTAACAACAGCCCCCTCAACCCTTAACACGATGGAATTTTTAACCACTCCAGACTTTAAACTCAACAGCCTGATTAAAATCATCGGCCTTGGTGGCGCCGGCGGGAACGCGGTAAAACATATGGCTGAAATCGGCATCAAAGACGTTGACTATATCATTTGTAATACCGATGCTCAAGCGCTAGAAAATAGCCCTATAGCAACTAAAATCCACATGGGCGCTTCCCTGACCAAAGGTAGAGGCGCTGGGAATAAGCCAGAAATCGGGCTAAATGCTGCCATTGAAAGCATCGATGACATCAAAGCTGCTATCGGCGTTGACACTAAAATGGTGTTCATCACAGCCGGAATGGGCGGTGGAACCGGAACCGGAGCTTCTCCTGTAGTGGCTGAAGCCTGCCGCGAACTCGGTATTCTTACCGTAGGCATTGTGGTTACCCCGTTCAACCTGGAAGGCCCTAAGCGCATCAAACAAGCCAATGAAGGTTTAGAAAAACTGGCTTCCGTAGTGGACTGTTTGATGGTGATTTCTAATGACTCTATCCTCACCAACTATGGTAACATGGCGCAAAGCAAAGCCTTTGCTCTGGCAGATGATGTGGTAGCTACTGCAGCGAAAAGCATTGCAGAAATTATTACCATCTCAGGAAACACCAACGTTGACTTTGCAGACGTTGAAACAGTGCTCCGTGATTCAGGGGTGGCCATCATGGGCTCCGGCCTAAGCAAAGGAGAAAATCGTGCAGTAAATGCTGTTGAGCAAGCGCTTTCTTCTCCATTACTTACCGAAAGCAACATCTTTGGCGCTCAAAACATCCTGCTCAACATCGGCTCTGGTCATCAGGAAGTCACTATGGACGAGATCGCGCTCATCATCAACCACTTACAAGAAGCTGCTGGTGGAGAAGCCAACCTCATTTGGGGTTCTTATATCGATGACCATTTGGAAGACAACCTCCATCTCACTGTTTTAGCTACCGGTTTCAAAAAAAAACCTGATGCCATTGCAGTAAAAAAAATTGAACTCGAAGTAAAAGACCAACGTGTTGAAGTTGAGTTTGAAGCTCCGAAAAGCAACTTGTTCGTTTCATTACCTGGTTTTAATGAAGATGAAAAACCCTTCAATGAACTGGTTGACATCAAGATTAACAGACCAAGTCAGGAATCAGATGTTTCTGTTGGATTTAAAAAGGAGCTTTTCGTAGCTGTTGAGGTAACTCCTTCCGTTGAAGATAAAACCATCATTCAACCAACTGTAAAAGAAACCATCCGGCTAGACGAAGTACCTGCAACTCCAAGTGGCGAAGCTGCCGATCAGGTAAATAACCTGATTAGAAATATCCATGAAACCACCTTGGAAATTGACAATCGATCTAAAGCGAAACCGAATGACATAGAAATTAAAGATGAGTTACTTATCTCGCTTGATTCTGTCTATGACAATGAGTCGTTCACTTTAATCAACAAGGACACTCAGGAAGTAATCGATTCAAAGCCAAGCCATACTACTCCCGCAGCTGCCAATCAAATTCAAAACGCTCCTACTCCTGGTGTTGTGTCAGGCTCAACTAAAGATAAGCTTAGCCAGTTGAAGGGCGTTAGTAACCTTGGAGAAACGAAATCAAACCAGAGACTTGGCAGCTTGAAGGACTTCAATAACGTCAATACTATCAGTGATTACGAGAATACGCCTTCTTACCAGAGAAAAAATGTTTCGTTGAACACAGTACCTTCCTCCGCTGAGGCACAAAACTCAACGCTCAGCGTAGGGGTCAATAATAAAACCGTCATTCATACCAACAACAGTTACCTGAACAAACGCATTGACTAATCGTCCAATCTACGGAAAAAGCAAAGGCTGCACCTCAACTGTGCAGCCTTTTTTATTTGTTAACGAAAGGAAGGTGCTCTTGGCGATGCCTCACACGTTCGTTATCACAATGAACTTGATGGTTTCTCAGGGAGCATTAAGTTTTTTTAAAGTCAATTTATAAAAACCTAGTGCGCCTTGTGACACAATTCGTGCCCTTTGTGATACCATACACCACAATAAGAAAACCCCATTAAAGCACGAAAGCCCGGCAATGCCGGGCTTTCTCACACAAACCAAAGGGGAAATTACTCCACTACTATCTTCATGGTGCCAGATGCCTGACCTGCTTCAAACTGAAGAAGGTACAAACCTGGGCGTAAACCTTCTAATGAAAGGGGAAGCACTTGCTCACCGGCCAATAACTTGCCATATCGCTGAACTTGCAAGGCTCTTCCACTTAAATCGATGACTCTAATCTGAAACTCTGCTGCTTCCGGCATTTCGAACGTAACCATTGCTGTTCCTTTTGCAGGATTAGGATATACAGCCAGTCCTTCAAGATTCAAACCACTAACACTGGCAGGGAAAAAACCAAGTTTGGTGTAGTTGAAGTTAGCTCCACTGGCGGCAATTGAGCCCGGACGAGGTGAAAGGTTAGGGCGAATGGCCAATGAGTTGGCTAATGTATCCCACGGAGCAGGACGATACAATTGAATAGCTTCTGTATTCAATAACGTATCATTGCCATAACCTTGAGTGAAGAACCAGTTATAGAAGTTCGCAGAGTCTATACCGGCAGTGTCTGAAGCTGATGAGGTTAAGCGTGCATTGCGACGGCCTGAACCAGCTACAATAAGATTGCGAAGCATCAGATTTTCAAGAGATGCTTGTGCAACAGTGCGGCGGTTTTCGAGCATGATGCCTGACTCAGTCCAGCCGGTAAGAATAGAGTTGAAAGCCGACATAGCAGAACCGCGACGAATGTGGGCTGCCCTACGGAAGTTGGAGTTAATAACAGGAGCTCCTGAAAAACGAGGTCCTATGAAGGAGAAATTACAGAATACAGCCTCAGTTCTTGGCAAACGGTTGGAACCTTGCGCGTCGTTGTCAGACTCGAAACCATTTGAACCACTCTGGTCAGCAATCTTCGGATCGCGAAGTGCGATTCCAAATTGGTTCAAACCACGGTAGCCATTGTCGGTATCAAAATCATCGTCCCAAGTGCCTAATGCAATTAAGTATTTTCCATTTACAGTACCGCCAAACCACTCATAAGCATCATCGCCGGAGTAGGAAACCTGAATATGATCAAGCTGGGTTCCTGAACCAACTGCACAAAGCGTAAGACCGTTGATTTCAGAGTTAGAAGCAGTAGTCAAAGGAATACCGGGATACTCTAAGCGTACATAAGAAAGTACTCCAGAGTTGTCGTTATCATCATTACCTCCATATCGACCATCGCCGCTAGGCAATGCTTTTGCAATTCCACCTTCAGCCGCAGCGGTATCACCTGCTAGCAGGTTATGAGTAGCACGTCCTGTAATAACAATTCCACCCCAGTTTCCGGGCTGGCGGCTTCCCGCAGGAGCATTAGAAGTGAACACGATAGGTTGGCTTGCAGTACCCTGCGCAATGATTCTCGCTCCTCGGCAGATGATTAAGGTCCCTTTACCTTCGCCTCTTATGATAGTCCCAGGCTGAATGGTCAAAGTAGCGCCATTGGTTACGTAAATGAAACCGCCATTCAAACGGTAAACATTGTTGCTAGTCCAGGTGGTGTTGGTAGTAATATCACCAGGATTTACATCAACCGTGGTAACAGGATAATTGGTAGTTTGGGGATTCCAATTGACCCAAGCTTCGCGGGTCCAATCCTGAGTAGAGTCAGGAGAAACCGCGCCGCGATAGGTAGTGGGAGTGAAAAACTGCGCAGACGCCAACAAGGTTGAAGTCATCAGCAAAATCAGGAGTAAACCTTTTTTCATGGGTTGATATTAACTTGCTGCAAAGGAATTGCGTCAATGTTAACCCTGTTTTGCTTCTATGTTACCATATTCCTTCAACCATGTTATGGTTAAGTTATGGATGAAAGCGCATTCAGTAGCGCATAAATTGAAACGCCCCATCTTTTAAGATGAGGCGTTTAGCTTCTCGACTACCGGTTTGGAATATCTCCGGTATTGAATTTATAAAGCTTCTCAGCTTCTTCTTCTTTGAGTTTCATCACCAGCGACAAGGCGTCGGGTACAACGTCGCTGCAAAGGATGATAAGTGAGCCGGGCTTAGCTTCGCCAACGGCGTGTACAATGGCTTCCCGCTCGTTGGGAATTACGGTGATTTTCTTGTTCGGATCGTGCTCGCGGATGCCCACTTTCAACATCTCAATCAACTCATCAGCGGTTTTTCCTCTTAGGTTTTTATCCTGACGAATGATGATTTCATCAAACATCTCTGAAGAAATACGCCCGATGGCGATGTTGTCTTCTTCCCTCCTATCCCCGATTCCGGCGATGATACCCACTTTAGTGGTAGCGTGCATGTTCGAAACGAACTTCTGCAACGCCCGCAATCCGGCAGGATTATGCGCATAGTCCAAAAGCAAGTCGAAGTTGTGGAAGTTGAAGAGATTCAAGCGGCCTGGCGTCTGGGAAGGCGATGGCATAAACGACTCCAACGCTTCTTTGATGTCTTGAAGAGAAAAGTCACGGACGTACCCGGTTAAAACCGCGGGTAATATATTCTGAATCATGAAGGTAGCACGACCGCCATACGTCAGCGGAACATTCACCGCCTTCGTGATTCGCATTTTCCATCCTCCTCTCGAGATGGTGATGTAACCATTTTCGTAAATAGCTGCTAAGCCACCCCGTGAAGTGTGCTCTTTGATGCGAACATTGTTTTCATCCATAGAAAACAAGGCCAGCTTCGCTTTTATGTCTTTTCGCATAGCGAAGACCAAGTCGTCGTCGGCATTCAAAATGGCGTAACCATTGATGTTGACCGACTCTGGTATAACCCCTTTCACCCTGGCGAGCTGGTCGAGGGTATGGATACCCTTCAAGCCTAAGTGATCAGCAGCCACATTGGTTACAATCCCGACATCACACTGATCGAAGGCTAAACCGGCACGAAGCAAGCCGCCACGTGCTGTCTCCAACACTGCAAAATCGACAGTGGGGTCACGTAAAACATATTCAGCACTGGCAGGACCAGTACAATCACCGGGCACAACCATCATATTCTGAATGTAAACACCATCGGAGGTGGTGTAGCCCACTTTATACCCCTTCAACTTGGCCATGTGAGCAATGAGGCGGGTGGTAGTGGTCTTCCCATTGGTGCCCGTAACCGATACAATCGGAATGCGTGAAGGCGTTCCGGCAGGGAACAACATGTCGATAACATTGGCCGCCACGTTACGCGGAAGCCCTTCGCTAGGCGCAATGTGCATACGGAAACCTGGAGCGGCATTCACTTCGAGGACAGCGCCTTTGGTTTCATTCAAAGGCTTGGTAATATCCGAGCACATCAAATCGATGCCGCAGATGTCGAGGCCAACGATGCGGGCAATGCGTTCAGCCATCAATACATTATATGGATGCACCATATCGGTCACATCGGTGGCAGTGCCCCCAGTACTTAAATTGGCAGTATCCTTCAAATTCAAGCGTTCTCCATCAGCCAATACAGTCTCCAAGGAATACCCTTTTGACTGAATAATCTCCATCGTGAGCTTATCAATATGAATTTGGGTAAGAACATTTTCATGTCCATAACCTCGACGTGGATCCTTATTCACCTCATCCACCAGTTGTTGGATGGTGGACTTTCCATCGCCAACCACATGGGCGGGAGAACGCAGTGCTGCTGCCACTAGTTTGTAGTCAATCACCAACAGGCGGTAGTCATCACCAAAAATCATGCGCTCCACTATCACAGAATTGGAAACCTCCTTAGCAGCTTTGAAAGCAAAAAGCGCCTCGTCCATGCTGGAGATGTTGGTAGTAATGCCACGACCATGATTGCCATTGATGGGTTTAATAACCAGAGGGAAGCCTAAACTCTCCACCGCTTCGCGAAGTCCGGTTTCTGTTTTAATCACTTCGCCCTTTGCGATGGGGATTTCGGCTTTATCCAACATGTACTTGGTGTCCTCCTTGTCGCAAGCTATTTCCACCGCAATGCTGGAGGTTTCGCTGGTAACAGTAGCTTGAATTCGCTTCTGGTTGCTTCCATAACCCAACTGACAGAGCGAGTATTTATTCAAACGAAACCAGGGAATACCACGAGAAGCAGCTTCTTCTACAATGGAGCCGGTACTTGGTCCAAGTCGTTCTTCTTCCCGCATTTCGCGCATGGCCTTGATGTCTTCCTCGAGGTCATACGCTTTATTATCTACCAGGGCTTGGGCAATTCGTACCGCAGCGCGTGCGGCATAGCGACCTACCTTCTCTTCCATGTAGGCAAAGACTACGAAGTAAACGCCCTCTTCTCCATAAGTCCGGGTGCGACCAAAGCCCACATCCATACCAGCCAAAGTCTGGATTTCCAGGGCGATATGCTCTACCACATGTCCCATCCATGTGCCTTCTTCTACACGCTTGTAAAATCCGCCGGGGCAACCTTCTGAACATTGATGGGTATATAGGGTTGGAAGCAAGGCTTGTAGCCGCTCCAAGAACCCGGGTATTTGGTTGGTGGGCTGTTGCTCAAGCTCCTCAATATCAAGTGTCATCACAATGAGCTTGTGACGGCGGATGGACCAGTAATTGGGCCCACGCATGGCGCGTATCTCTCTAATAACCATAGATGTGCAGGATGTAGGTTGAAAAATGCAGCTTTTTTAAAAGAAGCTTGCGATGGTAAATTAGCAGAATTCAACAAGAATTAAAACTTTCTCATTGGCCATAACTGTTAGAAACAAAAATTACAATTGAAAGCATTTTCACAGATGAGTTCTTCCGAGTATGTATCTTGTCCAGCTATATTTCCTTATCTCCTTGGAAACAAAAGAAAAGGCTATGACTAAGCCCACGAAAAAAGCTATACTTCAGTTCTCCACACTCTTGTTGGCACTTTTTATCGTTGAACTACTTTTCACGGATGAATGGACACCCAAAGCGATTATAAAACCAATAGTGAATGCGCTCGTGCTCTTTTTTGTTTCTAACAGCATTAAAAGCAAGACCCAAACAATAGAACAAGATTAAACTACCTGCTGCTAAGGTTAACAAGAATAGCCCTTATAAGCGACAGCAAAGGCCCAACTTTCTCTTTATACGTTTCAATTTTTGGCTTCTGCCCCTTTTATAACTGGGATGGCCCGTAAACTGAATGTGTCCGAATTTTTCAAGAAGAGCCGTTTGGGTTTAACATGAGCTCATGTTGTAAGAGTGCCTACATAAAACTAGCTCATCTTCCTATATTGAGTTCAATAACATTATGAATAAAGAGCATCCAAATCAAGCCAAAGACACCGCTTTTATAAGCGAGGTAAAGAAAATTTTAGAACAGGCGCGTCAAAAAGCCTACTCTGCTACTGCTTTTGCCATGATAGAGGGGTATTGGCTGATGGGGCAACGCATAGTAGAACAAGAGCAGCAAGGGAAACTTCGCGCTGAGTACGGAAAGGAGTTGCTTAAAAACTTATCTGCTGCCTTAGGGAAAGGTTTTAGCACCCGAACTTTACGCGAAATACGACAGTTTTACCTGTTTTTCCCTGACTTAATAGATATGGCGAACGCGTTCGCCAATTTAAACTGGTCGCATTTTCAACGAGTACTCAAAGTAGCAGACCCAAAGGCAAGACTGTATTACCTTAAAGAGGCATCAGCTCAAAATTGGTCCATTCGCACACTCGATCGCAACATCGCTACCTACTATTACCAACGTTTGCTTTCATCTCAAAAGCAGGAACCGGTAGAGAAAGAAATGCAGGAAAAAACCGCCGATTTACAAGCCAACCCCTACGAGTTTATTAAAAATCCTGCGGTGCTGGAGTTCCTTAACCTGCCCACACATAAAGCCTACACAGAACAGCAATTGGAACAGGCCTTAATTGATAACATACAGCAGTTTCTATTAGAGCTGGGAAAGGGGTTTTCATTTGTTGCCCGTCAAAAACACATTCGAACCGAAACAGCGGACTTTTTTATTGACCTTGTTTTTTATAACTATTTGCTCAAGTGCTTCGTGATTGTAGAGCTTAAAGCCAATAAAATCACCCATCAGGACATCGGGCAATTAGATATGTACGTACGAATGTTTGACGATTTGGAACGTCCGCAAGGCGATAATCCAACCATCGGCATTTTACTTTGTACCGAAACCGACAGAACTATAGCCAAGTATTCCGTACTAAGTGAAAGCCAACAACTCTTTGCCAGCAAGTATCTACCTTTTCTACCTACGGAAGAGGAATTAATCGCAGAAATAGAAAGAGAAAAACAAGTGTTACGAGAAAAACTAGGCGAGTATCATGCTGCGCCTGTAACATGCTAGCAACTTCAGGATAACGGAAAAACAGGGTAAGCTAACCATTTCTCCGAGTAGTAAGTAATTTTCAAGCCGAAGTTAGGTCGGTTAAGAAGTCTTAGCGAAACTTAAGGCAAACACCTTTTAACTCAAGATTTATCCCAACCGAGTCATTTGACATCCTTACAACAGAAGCATATTTAAAAGCTTCTCTCATCTAAGATGTTGGAAGAAGTGTGTACGCTGAAAGCTCTGAAAATTAGGAAAGCTAGCTTCTGTGAAACTAGCTCATTTGCAAGCATCCTTCCAACAATACCAACTTGAGGTGTCTTAGTTTCCTCCTTGTTATAGAGAATATGGAGACTTGTTTACAGTGTCCTTCTGCCTTGAATCCAGCTTTTCTCCTAGAATTAACTAAAATTTAAAATACATTTGAACGCATCAATCAAAACCAACACGGTCACAACATGCGGGGAATCCTGATTCCGATAGGCGGAAACGAAGACAAAGGCCAGGACAGAAGCCACGAAGACAGCGAAATGTACACCCTTGAGTTCATCGACAATGGCATCTTAGCCAATGTGGTGAGAGAAAGCGGTGGCAAAGAAGCACAAATCGTAGTGGTAACTACGGCCAGCAGCATCCCAAAAGAAGTAGGCCGAAATTATGTGGACGCCTTCTCTAAACTAGGCTGTAACCACGTGCAAGTGCTCGATATCAGAAGTGCCGAACAAGCCGAAAGCGAGGAAGTCATGAATGCCGTGAAAAACGCGGATTGCCTCATGTTTTCCGGCGGCGACCAAAGTAAGATTGTGGACGTTATTGGAGGCACCCGTCTTCACCAATTGATTAACCATAAACTCAAAGAAGAATCCTTTGTACTCGCAGGCACCAGCGCCGGAGCCATGTGCATGAGTGAAGAAATGATCAGCGGCGGACACAGCACCGAAGCGCTGTTCAAAGGCGGCGTGAGCATGCGCAAAGGCATGGCACTTCTTCCGCATGTCATCATCGATACGCACTTCATCCAGCGTGGTAGATTTGGACGATTGTCGGAAGCGGTGGCCGAATTTCCTCGTTTGCTGGGATTGGGTTTAGCTGAAGACACCGGCCTCATCATCCGCAATGGTTACGAATGTGAAGTCATCGGCTCAGGCATGGTCATCGTCTTCGACCCCAGTAAAATTACCCACAACAATGTAAAGTCGGTAAGAGAGGGAGTTCCGCTTACCCTTACCAACTTAGTGGTTAGCGTGTTGGCACTCGGAGACCGCTTCAATTTGGCCAGCAGGGAAGTAGAAGTGCTTTCCCTGGAAGAATACGACCGGATGAAAGCCTAGCCATCGCGTGGCACCCGCGCAAGAAGTATCACAACGTACACAGAGGATGTCACGAAGTACACCAGGTTTTTAATAATAAACTTTGCGACTTCGCGGCTTTGCGAGACATTTTCCCACGCCAAGGTTTTATAGAATCACTTTAAAACTTTGTGCGCTTTGAGAAACCCTAGAGGCCTTTGTGATAACCCGCGCAAGAAGTATCACAACGTACACAGGGGATGTCACGAAGTACACCAGGTTTTTAATAATAAA
>JAIXUI010000155.1 GCA_027484125.1 Bacteroidota bacterium
AGATTCTTTTTCATGGTTTAATTTGTTTGGAAAGTTAATCTTTTGGCTTGCTCTTTGCAAATCAGTAATCATGCCAAAAATCAAATTCATGAAACAGCTCATCTTCGTTTTGTTGATGGTACCCATGCTGGCCCTCAACAGTTGTAGTTCCTTCAAAGGCCCGGGAAAGGAAGTGAAAGGACCTTTTAGTGGTTCATCCTATCAAACTTCCGGCAGGTTTTTCCGAGGTACAGGCTACGGCGTCAGTCGTTCACAGGAGGTTGCACGCGACAAGGCCAGAATGATGGCACAGAAGGAATTAGCCGGCTCGGTATCCACCACCATGAAAGCCGTTTCCGATCGCTTTTTAAACGAGCGCACCAAAGAACAAGCCTCCGACATCAATGAAAAGTTCGAAACCTTAAATCGCGAAGTATTGAATCAATCAATCACCGATGTAAGAACCCTGGGAGAGAAAACCTACCAGCTTGAAGACGGCACCTTCAAAGTGTATATAGCGTTAGAAGCTTCGAAGAAAGCCATCTACCAACGCATGAAAGAACAAGCAGAAGCCAGAAAAAACCTGGACGAAAAAACCAAAGCCGATTTGGTGAAGATGCTTCAGCAAGCACTGGAACAGGCAGAAACAGATTAATTAGAAACACTTCCAACCAAGAAGCCCGCTTAGGCGGGCTTTTTTTATTGATGGCAACGAAATCAATCATTCCATTCCAATTCCTCCGCCTATTATTTCTCTCTTATCTCAATCGTATCCCGGCGGCTTTTAAATCGCTGGCGAGGTGCTTGGAGAATAATTCAGCGCCTCGGGTGTTTAAATGCCCTGCATTGTAGAAGTATTGCTTTGAATTGGACAGGGTGTCGTTGGTGTAATCCAGCAGCAGTATGTGGTTTTCTTTCGCTAGCCTGCGGTAATGCCCAAATATCACCTCTTGGTTTTGGGTAATTCGGTGTAGCTCTTTGTACATCGGCGGCAACACCCATATCAACTTAATCTTCTTTTCTGCACATTCCCGGATGTAGTCCTGAAACAGCGCAACGGTGGGTTTATGCCAGTGCTGCACCAAAGGCTCCACCTGAAATTCCTGGTCGGCATCGGCATGCCATTCATCGGAGTTCGACAGATAGCCGTGGTAGCGGTCGTAGCCGTCTTGCTCGGCTTCCGTTCGGGACAAGATTTTCTGAATGATGTTGAGCGCCATGCTTCTTCCTGACCACCGAATAAGGGGCAAGTAGCGTTCGTAAAGGTCGAAGCCTTTGTACCAGGAGGTATAGTCGCGAACATGGGGTTGAGGAAGTACGCCCAAGAAATGCTCCGGATTGCACAGGTCTTTCCTGATGTGCAAGGTTTGAATATCCAGTTCGTTGAGGATGTATTTAGGCTGGTAATTTAATCGCATCAGTTGCCGGAAGAAAAGATGCTGCATGTGGAAGGCGTAGCCATCCACGCCATAGTTATACACCACGCCTCCGAGACTGTCTTCCAGTGTTTTCGGGTTGAACATGGTCCAAGCTCGCGAGGATCCCATGATGGCCATGTCAATATTCGGTACTCGTTTATCAATTAAATCGCCCCAAACGCCGTAGGCGGAGAACTTGGAGCGAAGGATGGTCTTGCAGAAAAGCCAGTCCACTGCGCTGGCTAGAATAAATACGAGGCTGAAGAAGAGAACGGCACGAAGGATAAAGGCTTTCATCTTAGAACTGGAAATAGATAAATTGGAAAGCGTTTTGGCGGTAGGTAAACATCAGCCCGATGACGAGGAGATAAAAGCTCCAACGCAGATAAACCGGGATCGAATTGGGCATTTTTTCCAAGGCATATCGCCCATGTCTGCCCAACCATTCTATGGTAAACAGCATTGCAATGAGCACTAAAAGCGAGGTGGGCATCCATGCTTCGTCCAGGGTTCCAAATTCCGTGGTTATTTTCTTCAGGATAAAGAAGGCTTGTTCTACGTTGATGGCGCGGAAAAAAGTCCAGCCGATGGCCACTAAAACAAAAGTAAGCAGGATGGAAGCGAGCTCCTTGATACTGGGGAAGCGTTGGTTGGCTCCCACCATATCCAGATTGCTGCGGTTTTTATTCAGCAGCAAAAGCGGCAGAAAGAGCAAGGCGTTCCAAGCGCCCCAAACCAAGAAGGTCCAGTTGGCGCCATGCCAAAGTCCGCTGAGGAGAAAAACAATGAAGGTGTTGCGTATAGCTGCGGTTTTCCCGACTCTGCTTCCTCCTAATGGGATATACACGTAATCGCGGAACCAGGTGGTCAGGGAGATGTGCCAGCGACGCCAGAATTCTGCAATGTCGCGGGAGAAATAGGGGAAGGAGAAATTCTGCAAAAGCTCAAACCCCAGCAGACGAGCGGAACCGAGGGCGATATCCGAGTAGCCGGAAAAGTCGCCATAGATTTGAATGGTGAATAGGAAAACTGCTAAGGCGAGTTGTGCGCCGCTCGCTTGGGTGGGGTCGGCGAAATAGGTGTTGACCTGAGTAGCGCAAACGTCGGCGATGACTACTTTCTTGAACAAGCCCCACAGGATTTGCCGGAGTCCGTCGCGGGCTTTGTCGGCGTTAAAGATGCGGTTCGATTGAATCTGTGGGAGCAGGTGGTGGGCACGTTCGATAGGGCCGGCAACCAGTAGCGGAAAGAAGGAGACAAACAGGCTGTAATCGATGGGGGAGTAGCAGGCTTTGATCTTCCTATTGTAAACATCGAGGACGTAGGAGAGGCCATGGAAGGTGTAGAAAGAAATGCCTACGGGGAGGATCCACTCTAGTAACGTTGGGTGGAAGGTGGTGCCTGCTTTTTCCAGCAAGCTGGCGAAGCTGCTGATGAAGAAGTCGTAATACTTGAATACGGCGAGAAAGCCGAGGTTGATACCGATGCTGAGCGTCAGGAACAGCTTGCGGCGAAAGGGGCGGTCCACCTTTTCCATGAGGATGCCGGAGCCGTAGTCGAGCAGGGTGGAGAAGATGAGCAAGCCCAGAAAACGGACATCCCAAAAGCCATAGAAGAAGTAACTAGCGGCCAGCAACAAGACATTCTGCGCCCTCCGGTTTTTCCCGGCAGCCAACCAGTAAAGTAGGAAGACCAAGAGGAAGAAAGAGGCGTAATGAAAAGTATTGAAGAGCATAAATTCCGGAAAGCGTGCGCAATAATCGAAAAAAAGTAGCGAAGCACGGCTTTGAGTGGGAGGGGGGTACTGTGAGCTTTCAGCAGCTTTAAGGCAAAAGCAAACGCTCGATCAAGTAAAAAATCAATCAGAAGATTTATATTCTAGAAACGTTTCTACTTCCTTCTTCAATTTAGGAAGGTGTCTGATAATTGTGCCCCATATAATCTCATCATCTATTTTATCATAACCGTGAATTACACGATTTCTCATGCTGATAATTTGTTTTTTACTGGAAATATCTAATGATGGGTCTATTTTATCGATTCTATTCATGGCTTCTCCAATGATTTCAAACTCCCTTTCAACAGCCCTCCGCAACATTTTATCAGATTGATATAGATTAAAATCTCTCTTTCCATTGAGATAATGATCAATGGAGTCTATAGATTCCTTAATGTCGTATAAGTATTTTTTAAGCTCAAGCTTCATATAAAGTCGTCTTAGTTTTGTTGATGGATTCAATGAAATAAGGGTTACCTATTGATTTATCAGTAACCAAATCAACAGGCCGGTTAAAGATTTTTTCAAAAATTTCTATCAATTCAAAATAGGTATCAGCATAATCTCCGGCATCCATGGGTTTTAAGGCTATTAGTAAATCAATGTCACTGTTCTCGTTGAAATAATCTGTGCATACAGAGCCGAAAGCGAACAGTGATTGCACAGAATGGCTCTCACAAACCGCTCTGAGCGCCTCTACATGATCTGTTAGAATTTTCTGCATGACCTCAAGTTCAGTTTAAAAATCACGTTTGGGGGTTGTTGTTTGCTCAGGCTCATTCTTCCAGCGGCTTGCTCGAATATACGGCTTGGAAAAGTGAAACGAAAGTGTTCAGTGAGTTTCTATTGGCCACACAAATTTAGTTTAGGAGATGCTTATTATTCGAGGGCTAAAGGCGAGTGTAGGACTAATTATTAGGTTGATAAATGTCTTATTCAACGCGAAGATCTGTTTTAAAAACTTCCGTGATGTTCAAGGTTGGAAGCAGAATGGTATTGAATTTTGTTCCTTCCGTTTTAGCATGCAATATTCCTCGAGCCGTTCCCACGGTTAAAACGGCTAAATGGGTGATAAAGCCAGAAGGAATAACTAATGCGTTTGAATCTTCGACTTTGAAGGACTCCCAGGAGTCATCAGCAATTTTAAAAAAACAACTGACCTGAAGTATGACAACGGGTTTGCTTTCAAAGGTAAAATGAACCAACAAGGTGACGGCTACAATACGTTGATTATCGTCTTTGTTGACGTTAAAATTGATGGAAAGCGCTAGATTCTGATTGGTTTCATAAGTGGGGTCAACCAAGGCAAACTGGTCAGTTCGGATTCCGGCTAAATTAAATCCTACGATTTCTTGATTCTCCATATTAAGCGGCAAAGTGTAAACTAAGTTTATTGACTTCTTCCGGGTGATAAGACTGACGCATGGTAGCAGGATTAGAAGTACTTACAGCATCGACTTTAATTTCCATCCCGGGATTCCAATAAGGGTTGGGCGTAACCATAATTGGGGGCAACGTAAACGATTCTACCTGAATCAACTTGATTTCGAGCACTTGTTCCAATGCTACAATGGTTTCAATGGTCAGGTTTTCTTTTCCTCTTACTATTTTACTGATGTATTGAGGCGACACGTTCATGGCGCTCGCAAGCTGTGTTTGTTTCCACCCCAAGGCTTTAAGGCGGGCTAAAATGAGTAAAGCAATTTTAAAGGAAGTGTCTAACCAAGCTTTGTTTGCTTTACTTTCCCGAGCTGCCGCCTCAAATCCTGAAACGGAATCTTTGGACACGAGATCTGAAAATGTTTTCATTGGTTTTTTTAGTTATCGGTTAATCCGTCAGCGTCGTAAATACCTTGTTCTTTAAGTTCGCTTATTACACGATTTAGTTTCCAGAGCTCTTCTATGTATTGCTAATTCTCGAACAATTGCTGGAAGGCATCTCGTTCTTCATTGTCATAGTGAACGGTAATTAACTTGCCGTTCGGTTCATTAAAGATAGGAATAAATCTCATTGAATCAACTTATAGGTTTATTATAATAGCTTTGACTAGTACAGGGCGGTGAGGTTGAGGCTCTTGTTCCTTGTCTAGTATGCTCTAAAGATACAGGCTGTACGCCATTCAAATTTGGTTTGAGAAAAGAATCGTAATCCATCCTTCATGCAAACAAAATCAAACCCCAAAGCGCTATGGCCTATCCAACAAGGTGGCTGGGGTAGTGAGGCGTTTTTCTGTTGGCTGGTTGATGTATGGGGTTTGGTGAAACCGTTAGTGGTGTTTGGGTTTCGAATAAGGAGTTCCCAAGTCCGAATAGCGAGTTTTCAAGTCCGAATTACGGACTTGCGCGTCCGAATATAGCGTTCCCAAGCCCGAATAACGTGTTTCTAAGTCCGAATTATGGACTTGTGCGTCCGAATATAGCGTTTCCAAGTCCGAATAACGAGTTTTCAAGTCTGAATTATGGACTTGTGCGTCCGAATATAGCGTTTCAAAGTCCGAGTAACGTGGTTGTAAGTCCGAATTATGGACTTGTGCGTCCGAATATGGCGTTTCTAAGTCCGAGTAAGGTGGTTGTAGGTCCGAATTACGGACTTGTGCGTCCGAATATGGCGTTCCCAAGTTCAAGTGACGAGGTTGCAGTCACAAGTAACGGACTTGCACACTCGAATGATGGGTTTCCAAGTTCAAGTAAAGCGGTTGTAGTCACAAGTAGCGGACTTGTGCACTCGAATGATGGGTTTGTCATCGCCAATCAGGGCTTTCTCTTTTCGAATGTGGGCTTGTTTGGCTGGAATGTTGGGCTTGGCGGTTGGGTTATGGTGACGGCATGAATGTCGTTTCTACTTGGAGGATTTGTATGAGGTGATGTGTAAGTATGTTTCGTTATGCGACAAGAAATTATTGATAAACAATAAATATTTGTTGTTAGGTTTGTAGTGCAAAATGATAATCATGAAAGAGAAACAGGTTTTTGGGTTTTTAAAATGGATGGTCGGGGCCATCTTTATTGGGTTGTGTGTTAAAACGGGTGCGCTGATGACTTCCTTCGGAGTGAGTTTGAGGGTGAATCCAGAGGCTGCGGCGGATTTATATCCTGGGGTGAGTTTACAGGAGGTACTACAATATGGTTTTATGCACTACGTGGTGGTGGTTTGGCTGATTATCTCCCTCTCTGCCATAAAGGCGTATTTGTTTTATTTACTGTTTAAAGCGCTGTTGAGGCTGGATTTGTCGAATCCTTTTGGGGAGTTGCTGGCCGTGTTACTTCAAAAAATGAGTTGGTGCGCTTTGCAGGTGGGGATTACCGCTTTTATTCTTCAAGAATATGCGAAGTGGCTCACGCGGCAGTCTTTGTCGTTTCAGATGGAAGGCGGCGAAATGGAGTATTTGTTTTTTGCTGCCATCTTGTTTGTGCTGGCGAGTATCTTCAAGCGTGGCACAGTACTTCAATCCGAAAATGAACTAACGATTTAAGGATGCCGATTGTAGTAAACCTGGATGTGATGATGGCGAAGCGCAAGATGTCGCTGAATGAGCTGTCGGAGCGGGTAGATCTGACGTTGTCTAACTTGTCTATTCTGAAGACGGGTAAGGCTAAAGCGGTTCGCTTTAGTACGCTAGAGGCATTGTGTGCAGCGCTGGATTGTCAACCCGGCGATTTGTTGGAGTATGTGCCGGA
>JAIXUI010000124.1 GCA_027484125.1 Bacteroidota bacterium
ACCAAGGTTCCGGTTCCGGTAATGTCCCACCATGCATAAACGGGCCCGCCTGGCTCATTAGAATCTTTCCAGGTATAACCAAATCGATCGGGGCCACCGGAGGCTGCTTTTGCAGAAAAGCCTAACAAATTGATTATCAGGCTAAATAGTAACAATCTTTTCATAACTAATATTTTTAAAGTTCTCTATAAACTTAAACAAACGTTAATTATATACCAAGCAATTCCGTGGTAAATGACGCAATTCTGACTAATCATGATCGCCTTAATCTTGAACATTGGCTTCGGTAGATTAGCCAATGGTCTATTCATTTCGGGATTTGGTCTTGCTATAGTGGCTGTGCGTCCATTCCAGATTGTGAGTACTAACTCAACCTGCCAACTTGGTATCAGAAACTAAATGCCAAGCCATGAAACTCAGAAGAAACATTGCCACCAGTGAATCGGGCTTCGTCTTCAACCCTACCAACGGAGACTCCTTTTCTACCAACCCCGTAGGAACTGAAATCCTCTTTCTTCTGAAAGAAGGAATGAGTTTCCGCGAAATCAAAGACGCTTTGGTAAACCGTTACGATGCTGAACCATCGGTGGTAGAAAAAGACATCGACGATTTTGCTTTAGCACTCAAAGGTTTTAACCTGTTAGAATATGAAAGCTAAGCAAAAAGAGAAGCGGGTAATAGCAGTTACCGGACTCAACGCGATAGACTCTCCCGGACCTGGTGTTGCGGTAATTCGCGCACTCCACGACAGTGAAGAGTGGGACCTTCGCATCATCGGGCTTTCTTATGAAGCATTGGAACCCGGCATCTACATGAACGATATCGTTCATACTACCTACCAAATCCCCTACCCTTCCGCAGGAACGTCGGCCTTGCTCCAACGTCTCACCGAAATTCATGCAGAAGAAAACATCGATGTGATCATCCCCAACTTCGACGCGGAACTCTTCAATTTCATAAAAATTGGAGACAAGCTTAAAGAGATGGGCATCCATACCTTTCTACCTACGTTGGAACAGTTTGAAGCCAGAGATAAACTCAACCTTTTTGCCTTTGGTAAAAAGCATGGCTTCCTAGTTCCTAAGGATAAAACCATCTTCAGCATTGAGGAAATTCCATCTGCCTCTGCGGAGTTTGGGTATCCGTTGGTGGTAAAAGGCAAATACTACGAAGCAACCGTTGCCTACACCCTGGAACAGGCACAAAAAGCTTTTCATAAACTGCAAGCCAAATGGGGATTGCCCATCATTGTGCAGGAGTTTGTTTCCGGCACGGAGGTTAATGTGGCTGCATTAGGAGATGGAGAGCAATGCATCAGTGCCATTCCCATGCGCAAACTCTACATCACTGACAAAGGAAAAGCCTGGGCCGGAATCACGTTAGAAGATCCTACGTTGATTGATTTGGCTAAGAAATTCTGTAAAGAAACCGGCTGGCGCGGCGGCATGGAGCTTGAAATCATGCGAACCCTCGACGGCAAACCTTATATCATGGAAGTAAATCCCCGCTTTCCCGCTTGGATTTACCTCACAGTAGGCGCCGGTCAAAATCAACCTGCAAGCTTGGTTAAGTTGGCCTTGGGCGAGTCAGTTAGTCCTTTCACCGACTATCACGTCGGCAAAATGTTCATTCGCTATTCCTGGGACCTCATAGTGGATGTAGAAAAATTTCAGCAGGTCTCCGCTTTCGGTAAAATTTAAAATAATTAGTTCCCATGGAAAAGTTGAAATATGAGCGTCCTTCCATCAAACAGCTCAACGCAGGCCTCATGAACAAATTCGGTTTAAAAACCGAATACAACCCGGTAACCCATATCGACGGAGCTCCGGTTAAACAAATCATCGCCGACTATGGCTCTCCGGTATTCGTCATGTCGGAGCGTCAGATTCGCAAAAACTACCAGAATGCACTCCGTGCTTTCAAGACCCGCTACCCTAAAGTGCAGTTTGCATGGAGTTATAAAACCAACTACCTCAGTGCTGTCTGCAATGTGTTTCACCAAGAAGGCTCTTGGGCTGAAGTGGTTTCGGGTTTCGAATACAACAAAGCCCTCAACAATGGTGTACCGGGAAATAAAATCATCTTCAATGGCCCTGACAAGCGCGAAGAAGACATCCGTCTGGCCATCGAAAACGACTCTTTGATTCATATTGACCACTTCGATGAGCTGTATTTTCTCATTGAAATTTGCGAAAAGCTCGATCGCAAACCACGGGTTGCCATTCGCGTGAACATGGACACCGGCATTTATCCGATGTGGGATCGCTTCGGCTTCAATTATGAAAGCGGACAAGCTTGGAATGCCATCAACAAAATTATGAGTACGGACCGACTAGAATTGGTTGGACTTCATAGCCACATCGGCACTTTCATGTTGAGCACTTCTGCCTATGCAGTTGCTGCTGCCAAACTTTGCGATTTGGCGTACCATTTCAAGCTGAAATACAATCAAAACATCCAGTATCTGGATTTAGGTGGTGGATTTCCGAGCACCAACACCCTGAAAGGCTCCTTCCTACCCGGTGCTGATACCGTTCCTTCCATCGATGAGTTTGCAGAAGCCATCACCACCACCATCCTTAATTACGGATTCCGTCAAGACGAGCTCCCCTTGTTGATGCTGGAAACCGGACGCGCCATGGTGGACGATGCCGGCTATCTGCTGGGAACAGTACTTGCTACCAAACGCCTCAGCGACGGCCGCCGGGCCACCATCATGGATTTTGGCGTAAACCTGATGTTTACCTCTTTCTGGTACGACCACAAAATCTCACCTGCTCAGGAGTTCAGCCACCATACCGAAGACATGGTCGTTTATGGCCCGCTGTGCATGAACATTGACGTGGTGCGCGAAAGCGTAAGCTTGCCCTTGCTGCAACGTGGTGACAATGTAGTAGTCCATAAAGTAGGAGCCTACAACATGACCCAGTGGATGCAGTTCATCTCTATGCGCCCCAATGTGGTGATGGTGGACATGAACGACAAGGTTCACCTGATTCGTCGTGCTGAAAAATTAGAAGATTTGCAGATGATGGAAGTCATGCCTGAATACCTCGAAAAACACGAACTTTGATTATGGCCGGAACAACAAAAACCTGGGCCGACAGACTCGGCCCGGGCTTGTCCGGCCTGTTCAGAAGTTATTCCCTCATCTTTTTCTCCCATCAGGTCGGCTTTGGAATACTCTTGTTCCTGGCTTCCTTCATAGAACCGGGTGCAGGCACTTGCGGCCTGGTGGTGTTATGCTTAACCCGCCTGGGTCACCGGCTCTTCGAGTTAGAAGAAAGCTTATGGACTTCAGGCACACTCGGCTTTAATGCTGTTCTTTTCGGATTGGCGCTCGGCGATGTTTATCGATTCGACTTATACCTCCTATTGATGCTTTTCCCGGCGGCCTTCCTCAACCTAGCCGTCACCATGCTCTTCAAACAGTGGTTAGCTAAATACCAACTCCCCTTTCTTAGCATTCCATTTATCCTGAGCGCCTGGATTTTTCTCCTTTTTGCAAGACAAGTTGGCTCGCTGAGTTTGAGCGACCACAATGTATTCATGGCAGGAGCTTTTGGTTTTGAGAACATCATCGCCGAAGACATCCGACAGACAGAGCCGTTGTGGAAAATCTACCTCAAGTCATTGAGTGGGCTGTTTTTCCAGAAAAGCTTGTGGACAGGAGCGCTCATGGCCATTGGCCTGCTGGTGTATTCACGAATTGCCTTCTCTCTGAGTGTTATTGGTTTTATCACGGCCTTCGCTTTCTACCGCCTAGGAGGCTTCAATGAATCTGACCTCACCTACCATTACACCGGCTTTAATTTTATCCTCACGGCCATTGCCATAGGAGGATATTTCCTTCTTCCTTCCTGGCGCTCTTACCTTTTGGCCATAGCATGTATTCCATTGTTGGTGCTTTTGCATCACGGACTTTCGGGCGCTTTGCAACCTTACCAACTTCCGGCTTATTCGCTTTCGTTTTCGTTGGTCGTCATCGGGGTGATGGTGATGTTGCAACAGCGCACTTCTTTCCGAAACTTTCAGCAAGTCATCGAGCAAACCGGTATCCCTGAGCAGAACTTGTACTTGTCGGTGAGTAAAGCAGAGCGTTTTGGAAAGCAATACCCCATTCGATTTCAACTTCCTGTTGCGGGCGAGTGGATGGTATCTCAAGGTTATAACGGAGGAATCACCCATTTAGACCGATTTCAATATGCGTTGGACTTCATCATTTTGGATGCAGAAATGCGCTCTTACCAAGGAGTTGGTTCTAGGGTAGAAGACTATTACTGCTACAACAAACCGGTTTTGGCGCCCGCAGATGGTTGGATAGAAATCGCGGTTCCTTTCGTCGAGGATAATCCGGTTGGGCAAGTGAACAGGGAAGAAAACTGGGGAAATACCGTGGTCATTCGTCATGCGGAAGGGGTTTACTCTAAGCTTTCTCACCTGAAAAAAGACAGCATCAAAGTTTATCCCGGACAATTCGTTCGTAAAGGTGACATCTTGGCTACAGTAGGCAACAGCGGACGTTCGCCTGAACCACATCTTCACTATCAAATTCAAGGACTTCCAACCATTGGAAGCTATTCTTACCCCTACCCTTTTGCCGCTTTTGTAAAAAAGAATCACAAAGGCAGGAAATTGGTAGAATTCAGTATTCCGGAAGAAGGTTGTCTGGTTGCAAATCCTGAAAAATCAGAAACTTTATTCCAAGCCTTCAACTTCTTACCCGGGCAACAGATTAAAACTGTTTTGGAGAAAGATGGCCAAACGGAAGTAAGCACTTGGTCGGTTTTTACTGACGCTTGGAATCAGCTTCACCTTCAATGCTCGCTCACAGGTGCCGATTTGATTGTTCAACATGATGGGCAATTTTTCCGCTGTACCCAATTTACCGGCGATAAAAACAGTGGTTTATTCTGGTTTTTCATCAGTGTAAATCGTGTGCTGCTCAGTCAGGATAAAGCCTTGATTGCGGAAGACACCTTCGCACTCAACACCTTCAAACCGGGCCCATTACTCTTCTTTCAGGACTTTCTGGCACCATTTTACTTGTTCCTAAAAAGCCCATATTCTTCGAATAGCCTCAACACCGATTACGGTCTAACCAACGGACAAGCGTCCTTAAGCTCCGAAGCGCGGTTAGATGCCTTCGGAAAAGCCGTTTATCGGTTAAAAGCGCAAATCAACATCAAGCAAAACCGACTAGAATCGATACAGTTATGGCAGCAGCAAAAGCCTTTCTCCTTGCATTTTTACTGGGCATAAGCCAAGGCTTACTCGCTCAGGAAAGCGGGCGATTGAGCAAGTTGGAAGCCTATTTATTGAAAGCTTCTGCCTTAGACTTGCATCATCAAGTGCTGGATTCAGCGCCAGTTGCTTACCGTTTGGGGCTGTCAACGCCAGAATTCCACAAAATCTATGGTTGGGCTTTGTACAATACCAATCAACCATTGAGTGCAGCAACTCAATACCGAAAAGCCTTATCACAAAATAGCCTTGATACTGTTGCGAGGTTAGGGCTTTATCAAGCTTTAAGAGATGGAGGTGAGCAACATGAAGCTCATTTCTACCGTGGGAAGTTCCGGAAGAAAGATAACGGCAGCCAGTTTGTTTCCATCGAAGGCATATTGGCTACCGGTGATAAGCCTAATTATGGCCAAACCTTTATCCCCGACAGCTTCGGTTCTGCACAGTCCGCTTGGCAAAGTGCCATCACTGGCTTGAATGTGAGCGGACAATGGGCCATTTCAAATTCTACTTTTCTTTCCTTGGGATTTAGCCAGTTGTCCGTAACTCGATCTAGTTGGATGCAAGGCATCGAGTTGGTGCTCCAAGATTCCGATTTTATTCCGCCTTTGGGCAGGTTTAACAGAAACTATGTACTCGACACCATATCAAATGTTCAGCAAATGGGAGTGACCCAAAACCAAGGGATGATTCATTTGAGCCAGAGAATCGCCAAAAACTTATTCTTTCAGGCACAATATCAATTAATCAATATTCAATCTACCTTTCAGGAACTAGGCTTCAGGCAAGAAGCTTTTCAGTTTCAGCCATTCGACCCATTTCCGAGCTTCCGCGTTCGACATGATTTCACCTTTAAAACGGAAACCTTTCAAGATCATGTGTTATTGGCTGGCTTTAACTGGCGATTTAAAAATATTAAATGGATGGTTACGGGTGGATTGCGGTCATTTTATGGAAGTAATGCCCCTTTGTTGAATGTTGAATTATTGTGGAAGGTATTTGGAAACAGCGGCTTGTATGTGATGCCTGCTTGGAATACTGATTTTACAACCACTGTAGCAAGCATTCAATTAGGCGCTCGCATTTTGCCGGGAACTTGGCTGGAAGGTCAATTTTTTTACGGCAATCTTACAGGAACAGCCACCAATTCGGGCGCTATCGTTTGGAATCTTCCCGATAATACCAACCGAAGATTCACCTTAAGCTTGCTCAAAAGATTAGGCAATTGGGGCGAGTGGAACTTGCGCTACGGATATACCGAACTGGAAGCTTACAGAATCGCCTATCGTGCCGGTTTCTCAGAAAAAACGGACTACTTTAATTACGCTCTTCACTCTTTTGTAACAGGATTTAAATTCTTTTTCTAATGAAAAAAACCATTGTTCTTCTGACCCTGCTGTTCTTGGGAATTTCCAGATTAACAGCACAATCTACTGACCAGCTCATGCGAGCTGCATTCCTTAAATCCTATGAAATGGAGGCCGCAGGCCAATTAGCAAAGGCCATTGAAAGCTTGGCAGCGCTGAAGGATGAGGGCTATGAAGTAAGTTTAAGGTTAGGTTGGCTGAATTACCAACTAAAACAGTATGGCGAATCGGCTGCTCAATACCGCAAGGCAGTGAAACTTCGTAGCTCGTCCATTGAAGCACGTCTTGGGTTGGTGCAACCGCTAGCCGCCGTTAATGCTTGGGATGAAGTACTCAAACAATACGATGAAATCCTCGGCATCGACGCGATGAACGCCACTGCACTCTACCGCGCCGGTTACATCTTCTATTCCCGCAAAGAATACGCAAAAGCTTCTCGGTATTTTGAGAAACTCGCCAACCTCTACCCTTTTGATTACGATTCAGCCCATATGTTGGCCTGGACAAAACTCCGCCTCGGTTTAAACGCAGAAGCCAAAGCCCTCTTCAACCGTGCCTTGCTCATCCAACCCTCCGATAAAAGTGCTCTCGAAGGCTTGAGTTTGATTAAGTAATGTGAAGCCCCAAAATAGCAATGCCCCTGAAAATTTTCAGGGGCATTGCTATTTAGAAGCATTCGTTATTTATGAAACAAGTTCATTAAGAAGTAAAAATGGAAAGGCTGTTCTACCATGATGCACATTTTAAGTTTTCCGACATTATTTATTAACTCCTTCTACAAAATCAATTTCCTCTTCCGAAAGCCCATAAAGTTGATATACCAAGTCATCAATTTGTTTTTCTAAGATAGCTAATTCATCGCTATGCTCTTTTAAGGATAGAAGTTTGTCAACCAAAACTACAAATTGACTTTGCATAGAAGTATCAATTTTCGGAATAGGAAGCTGCCTTACATCGGTTAGAGTAATTTGAGTAAAATCATCCTTCTTTGCCGAACCCGAATTCCTTGTTTTATAGAACGATAATAATTTAGAATTTAAAAGCGCCAATAGGTATTTGTAATTAATTGTTTCATCGTTCAATTTAATGATATAAATATCCTTTTTACAAACAAATTCCTGATTGGTATAAGCAGCCATCATTCTAAATTGACGACTAATTATTCTTCTAATCAAGATTCTTTCACCTACAAAAAAGCTGTAACTACTTGGCTTTTCTTTTAAGCTATCATCGTATTGAATAAAGTTAAATTTTTCTTCTATTGTGTATCTATTCAAATTTCCAACAAAAACCCTTTTCAAACCATTTGCTAATACGCTTTTATAGCTAGACTTGTCAGCTAAAATCCCTCTTGCTGTTTCTGAAAAATCAGAGAGCCTAGATTGGATAGAATCAAGTTTGGCAAAAATGCCATTATCGGACTCATTTAGGTTAATTTTCAAATCAGACTTTACTGTCCATACTTTCCTATCAAGTGCTTTAAAATCTAAATTTAGCAAATCATCAATTTGAATTCTATCTTTCGGATTAAACTCATAAACCAGAGATTGGTCAATTACATTTTTTTGAAAAAAGTAAATACCTGTATCCACATAAGCATCTGTAAAAATATCATAAGGAAGATTTATCGCTTTAAATAAGGAGTTCTCATTTGCAAACAAAACCCTAGTGCTTTTATATTTAGCCCCTGTGAGCCATGTTATTGGCGTGATATAGCTGATAATAGATTTTCTTTTAATCAATTTGAGCCCTAGCTCAATGAACAAAGTATAGATATCTTCTGTGGCAGAATAGTGAGTACTCAGATACTCTTTTCCTACTTCATTTGGTTTAATCCCGTATGGAGGATTGCCAATCACTGCATCAAAGCCAACAAAATCACCCTCATCATTTAAAACTTCCGGAAATTCGAAACGCCATTCGAAAGCATTATCATATACTTTATTCAATTCTAATTCATCTAACTCCTTTTTTAATTTAGCAATTTCATTTTCAATCTTGCATTGCTCATCTTTTCTCTTCTTTTCGAGTCTTTTATCAGCGGTTTTTTTCTCATAATTATTTTCCGATTCAAAAAGAGTTTGACCTGTAAATCGATTATATAACTCATAACTCAACTTTGCTATCCTTGTTTTCTTTGGATCATTATTATTAATTTCAGTTTTAAACTCCAGTTTTATTTTCTGTATTAAATTTTCAAGTTCCCTCTTTTGCTCCTTGTTTTCCGCGTTTCTATAAGTGGCTACTGCCATTCGGTAACTATCAATAGACCATTTACTTTTTCGAAGAGCTTGTTTTAAGTCCGCATCTATCGCAAACCTGCTTACCAATGAGTTTCCACACTTAATATTGATGTCAATGTTTGGAAGCGTTTCAAGTTCTGTGCTATTTTTATAATACGCATTTTTCAATAGCTCAATCCATAAACGCAAACGGCAAATTTTAACTGAGTTGGTATTGATGTCCACGCCGAAAAGGCAATTTTCAATGATGGTTTGCTTCTCGTGGAATAGCGTTTCTTGTATGCGTTGCGACTCTCTATTGGCTGTTGAGCCTGCCGAAACAGGATGATATTTAAATAGTTCTCCTTCTTCGTCAGTGACAATCAGTTCATCATTTACTACTTCCACTTGATACTCTTTCAAACGTTTTCCGTCACGGTCTTGCAGAATTTTCAAGTCATTTTTTACAGCAATCATTTCATTGAGTGCCGAAACTAAAAAGTGTCCTGAACCAACGGCAGGGTCGCAAATTTTGATACTGTTTACAATTTGATTGGCTTCATTACGGTCTTCAATTTTGTCGTAAAGCTCTTCAAGTGTTGAACAATTCCATTTTTTGATTTCGTTGAATTTCTGGACCACGGCTTTGCGAATGGTTTCCCTACACATATACATCGTAATGAAACCGGGAGTGAAAAACGAACCGTCTTTGTAGCCATTTATTTTCTCGAAAATCAATCCGAGAACCGAGGCATTAATCAGTGTTTTATTATCTTCCTGAATTGCTGATCCACCTTCTGCTCCAAAGTCGTATGCATCTAAAAACTCAAACAAATATTGAAGTGTGGCAAGGTTGCCCGACCGTTTTTTGCCTTGCTGGTCTTTCAGAACTGTTTGCGAAAAAATCGGAATGGTTTTATCGTCTTTCAGATTACTGATAAACAAAGTAACCTGCTCCATATCCGTAGGTTCGAAAAGCGAAGAATTGAGATAAGGAACTTTCTCGAAAATCTTTTTTACATCTTCATTTCGTTCCTCAATCTTGCGCGCCAACACCTGAAAAAACAAGCTGTTCAAATCGTCATATTGCTTGATTTTGTCGAGGTTAAGAAACGAATAGGTTTTATCTCCTTTGTGGTAAGTAATGAGCTGAGCTTCCAACAACTTTAAAAACAAGATGCGGTTTATCCAAGTGATAGAAAGTTCAAGGGCTACACTAAAAAGTCGTTCTTGTGTTGTGCTTCCGTATTGGTTCGGTTTCTCCAATCGGCTGAGTTTATCCAAGCTATCAAGCTGAATGATAGCATCTTCAAGGATTGTACCTGTATGTCGTTCGCCTATCTTGTTTCGCTCTATTAGCTTCTTGCCTCCTTCTTTGGTTTCGGTAAGCCCAATAATGTGCAACAGCTCGCTGTAGAAGCGTTTATCTAGACTGTTGCTATCGTTGATAAACGGAAGTTTTAATAGATGCTCGGGGGACAGTACTTTGTACAAAGCGATGAGCGAATTATCTTCTGCTGCATCTGCATTACGGATAACTTTTTCATACTCCTTAAGGTTGAAATAGGTAAAAGTGATTTCACTGGCAATCTGCTCAATAAAGGGTTCCGCAACTTCCTTATAGAAAACATCTGTACTTTTTTTACTCGACTCAAATTGCTCAAACTGCCTTACCAAGCCTTTATTCTGTGCAAATAATCTTTCGAATACATGCTCATCAAATATGAACCATTCATATAAATTGGTTACAATCAGATGTTTGACTGCTATATTTTTGTGGAATATGCGCTCACGCAAATAGTAAAGCACCAATTCTTGGAGCGCTTTGGTATTGATTTTTTGTGTCGTCATCATTTCCCCTCTGTTTGTGGGTTTTTTAGCCTCTATGATGACGCCAACTGCTGATTGAGCGTGGTTGCCAAAGTGTATAACCAAGTCGTTTCGGCCTTTGGTGTTGATGAAGTGCTGGGGGTCGTAAAAAGTTTTTTTAAGAAAGTCAGAAAGAAGGTTTTTATGAAACTCTTCACTTTCTTGCTCGTTGGCTCTGCCAAGCAGCGTAATCAGATTGGCTTTGAATGCTTCAATCTCCTCCCTACTGGGTTTCACTTTCAGAAATGCCTTATTGAGGGCCAACCGAGGCTTCAACGCTTTCAAAATCATGACTTAAAGGTATTAATTAGGGGATTGTAAATCCAACACGCGTTAGTCCGCTGTCGTAGCTCAAAGATAAACACAATCAAATGGAGGACTAGGAAGCCTCCATGTGAAGCAGCAGATAAGTGTCACTGACAAAATGATAAAAATTAAATTGACACTTAAAATCCCTAAATAATCATTGTGTCATTCTTTTTATTGAAAATTAGTAATGACACTTAAAATTTCCGGATGGTCAATGTGTCTTTCTTTTTTTTCAAAAATTTGAATTGACACTTGAAATTTTTGAATGGCCGATGTGTCATTCTTTTTTCTGAGAATCCGAAATGACACTTAAGATTTCCAGATGATCAATGTGTCATTCTTTTTTTAAGAAATTCAAATTGACACTTAAAATTTAAAATAGCCCATGTGTCCAATTAGTATTATAAAATTTCAATATGTCACATCAATTTTTCTTGGAACGCATGTGTCGATTTATCGAAATATTCGCGCATAATGTCACATAACAATACGCTCGCATTGATTTTCATAGTTGATTTGCATGCCTCACAAAAGCACAGAAACAAAAGGAATAATATTAGCAAAAAATCAATATGAAAGGCTCTGTTGATTTCCGTCAGAAATTAGGACTCTCACAAGCTGAATTAGCTAGAATACTTGATGCTCAGCGCTCCACTTTAGCCATGTTTGAGCAAGGCAGAAGATCACTACCCTTAGCTGCTGAAGCTTATCTCAGCCATGCCGAACGCATGTATTACCTTCATGTTTACCAAGAATCACCGCCTCTAAATATCCCTAACCAATTAAATATCAATAAGATAAATCAAAACATCAAAATACTAAAAGCCAAACGACATGTGTTGGAAAAGTCATATAACACACTTTCTAATCGTTATTTTGTTCTCTTAGAACGAAAAGCTTGGCTTCTGATTATGGCAGCCCAATCAGAGGTAGAGATGCGAGGTTTAAGCTCTTTTGTCCGGGAAATGCTTATTAAAACAGAAAAGCAGCTAGAGTCTTTTTCAATTGAAAATGTCAAGCATTTGGAGTTACAAATAAACTGCTTGGATATGCAAATCAATTACTGGGAAAACTTAAAAGTACAAGATTAAATATTTCATTAAAGCGCTCTTTGTGAATAAAACAATCATATAGACAATCTTTACAACTCAATAGAATTGTTTCTTACTACATTTTAAAAAAAATCACCTAAATTCTTTTATTAATTCAAATCCTTAATTAGTTTGCGGCACATTTTAATTGTTTCATATGAGTTTTTCATTTTCACTCCTCTCAAGCGTAGTAGAATGCGATAACCTGCTTACTATTGCACAATTCGAATTAAAAGAGTTAGAAGCTCAAAAGACTAACGCGGATATCCGTCAAGACCGAACGGATATAAGTACGCAGCGTAATCAAATTGCAATATCAGTTGCAAGAGCAGAATTAAACGGTGTTGAAGCAGCTTTACTTACGGTAACCAATCCGGAAGTTGTAAAAACACTTACCAACAAGAAAACTAAGTTGGAAAACCGAATCGAGAATCTAGAAGTTGATTTAACAGAAAGAGGCGCCTTGCAGCTTTTAAAAATGGAGATGAGCCTTGCGCAGCTAAATGCTACTATTGAGGCTACTCAAGATTTTATCACTCAGTTGAACGCTCGAAAAGCAGAACTGGCTGTAAACGCTTAAATCTAAACAAGTCTGTTTAACAGAAAGCCCCCTTCAACTCCATTAACGTAGAGTTGAAGGGGGCTTCTCATTTTCACCGGCTGTAATGCAGTTGCATCAAGCCGCTTTTATATTGCTTGATAGATTGCGGTTTTAGCCAAATGGGGTTGAACTCGCCTTGAGCTTGCTCGAATAAGCGGATGCCATTACCTAATATCACGGGCACTACCGACACAATCCACTCATCTACAAGGTCGGCTTCCCAAAATGCCCTTAATAAGGAAGCGCCGCCATCGCAGTAGATGGATTTACCTTCACGGGCTTTTTCTTGCTTCATCCATTCCACCGGGGCGGCTACTACATACTGCACCGAGGTATCTTCAGATTGCAAACTGCAATCTCGGGTAAAAATAAAGTGTTTACATCCTTCATGTGGCACGGTTACTTCCATAGACAAGAGCTTGCTGTAAGTTCTCCGGCCCATCACCACGGTGTCTATGTCGTGCATGAATTCCTGGTATCCGTGGTCTTCGCCTGTTGGTGGAAGTTGCTCCAGAAAACTCAAGTCGTCGCCGGGGGCGGCCAAATAACCGTCCAAACTCATGGCGATGAATACCTTTAGCTTTCTCATACTCATGCCAACTCACCAACTTTACAGTACATGCCCGGGAATAGATGATCCAAAACTGTGGCTTCCTTGAATATTCCAAAAACGGCAGAACCGCTTCCCGACATGGATGCGTAAACAGCACCTGCTTCATACAAGGTGGCCTTTATAGCTGCAAGTTGCGGATGCAGCTTAAAAACAGACTGCTCGAAATCGTTTGCCAGCTGGCCTTTCCAATGTTCCGGCCCTTGAAGCACCACCGACTTTAAGTCGTACTGAGGAGCCGCCGGAATACAACCGGCATAAGCGTCTTGGGTAGAAACGCCAAATCCCGGATGAACTACGGCGATGTGCCAACCTTTCAAACTAAACTCAAAAGGGGTGATTTCAGGTCCGGTTCCAAGTAAATAGGCGGCTTGATTAAGCAAGAAAAAAGCACAATCAGAACCTAATTGTGCTGCAATAAGCCGAAGTTGTTCCGGGCTCAACGGATTCCCAAAACAGGCATTTAAGCCCATTAAAGTAAATGCGGCATCTGAAGAGCCGCCACCTAAACCGGCTCCGTGAGGGAGTGTTTTATGAAGATGTAGAAGTGCGCCACTTAACTGTGTCGCTTCTTCAAATGCCATAGCGGCTTTCACCACCAGGTTGTCGGAAGGAGCTCCACTTATTTCTAGTCCACTTTGCTCGAAGCCGAATCCTTCGTCTTCTAGAGGCGTAATTTCGAGCACATCATAAAATGGGAGCGGATAAAATACGCTTTCGATGGTATGGTAGCCATCAGGCCGGCGCGAATGAATGGCCAAACCAAGATTGATTTTGCCGCAGGGAAAGAGTATCACGGATTATTTACGGGTGTACTCTGCAATTTTAGAATAAAGTTCGTCTTGGTTAAATGGCTTAGTCACAAAATCTGTCATGCCCATGGTCAAAACTTTTCTGCGCGTTTCCTGAAAAGCGTCGGCTGAAAGTGCTATGATGGGAATATTGCGATTCAAGGCAGTGGGTTCTAAAGCACGAATTTTCTCAGTAACCTCAAATCCACTCATCTCTGGCATCTGAAGGTCCATCAATACTACATCAAAGCGCTCTAACATCAAGGCCTCGTAAGCTTCTTTTCCATTTGCAGCAACCGTAACCTTGGCGTTCCACTTTTTCAAAATTTGAGTAGCTACAATCTGATTGATTTGATTGTCTTCTGCTAGAAGTACATGTATCTGTCCTAGATCTTTCACTTTATTTTCAACCGCCAACTCTTTCGAGACAGACAAATCGCCTACTTCAAAAGGAATAGTAGCAGTAAATGTAGAGCCTACTCCAACTTTACTGCTAATTCCGATGGTTCCTCCCTGCATCTCAATGAGCTTTTTAGTGATTGCTAAGCCTAATCCGGTACCACCAAATTTTCTGGTAGTGTCGGTGTAGGCTTGTGAAAAGCTTTCAAAAATAGTCGCAAACTTGGATTCAGGTATCCCAATGCCCGTATCTACAACATCGAATTGAATCGCCATTTTGTTATTTAAACTGGCTTTCGAGATGTTGATGGTTACCCCACCTTGAGAGGTGAACTTGATAGCATTACCGGCTAGGTTGAGTATAATCTGATTGAGCCTGAAGGGGTCTCCCTTTAATACATGAGGTACTTCATCGTCCACATTACACCTTAGTGTGATTGACTTTTCGTCAGCTTTATGCTTCAGAAGTTTTTTAATCTCCTGAATTCGGCCTTCCAGTTCAAAATCAATAGTTTCAAAGACTACCTTTCCGGCTTCAATTTTAGAAAAGTCTAAGATGTCGTTGATGATAACTAAAAGATTATCAGCTGAATATTTGATTGACTGGAGGTTTTCCAGGTTTTTTCCTTCAAATCCTTCTTCCAATAGCAGACTCGTAAGGCCAATGATAGCATTCATGGGCGTACGAATTTCATGGCTCATGTTGGAAAGAAATTCAGCTTTGGCAGTTGCAGCAAGTTCTGCTTGGCGCTTGGCTTCTAAAAGCTCTATTTCAAATCGCTTACGCTCTGTGTTGTCGTTGAGGGTGAGAATTTTGTACCGATTTCCCTGCTGGTCAATAAAGCCAGCTCCGGTTTGAAGCACATCTACAATTTGTCCATGCTGATGCACAAACTGCCATTCTTCAGGCACTTCATTGTTTTTATCGAACTCCCGCAAAAAGTCTTCAAAGTAAGCATCACGCTGACTTTCAGGAAGCAAAAACGAGATAGGTTGACCAATTGCCTGCTTCTTGGAATAGCCGAAAATGGTGGTGAAAGCGCTGTTCACCCGAGCAATGTATCCATCACAATTGATGAGACACATGGCCACACTTGTTGAATTGTAGATTAAATCGAGTAATCGTTCATTTTCTTGAAGCGCAAATTCGGCTGCAATCCGATCATTTTCCGATTGGATGAGTCGTTGTGCAGACCTTACGATTTTGATGAGTTGCTCCGGAGTTACTTCATTTTTAGGAAAATAGTCAAAGGCGCCAGCCTTCATCATTTCAACAGCAACTTTCTCATCACCTTGAGAAGTGAGTACGGCAATAGGAGAAGAAACTCCTTTTTCTCTTAGCTCCTTTAACAATTTAAGACCGTCGGTACCTGGAAGCTGGTAATCTAAAAAGATACAGTCAAAGCGTTTTTCTGCAATTTTTATCAGCGCTTCTCTCGCCTCACGCGCAAGCTCAATTTCTGTATCTAATCCTGTTTTACGGAGCGCACGCTCGAAGGCCATGATGTCGATTTCATCATCCTCCACTAAGAAAATACGTAAGGGCGCCATGAAAGTTGATCAGCTTAGTCTGGGTATTCGCAAAGCTGCCAATAGTTATTCAGAGTAGAAACCGCATGGATAAAGCTTTCCATGGATAGCGGTTTCAGGATATAACCTGCCACATTTAAATTATAGGCATTCACTTTATCGCTATCCTCGTTCGAGGTGGTCATTACAAACACTGAAATATTCTTGAGCCGGTCATCCTTACGTAACTCACGAAGGAATTCTATGCCACCCATCTTGGGCATGTTGAGATCGAGCAAAATTATTCTTGGAAGAGGAATAATCGCACTTTCAGGGTTTTTCCCTCTCAACATCTCTAAGGCTTCTAATCCATTATTGGCAACAAAAAGAGGATTAAGGACATTGTTCTTTTTAAATGCCCTCTTGACGTTCATTACATCAACTTCGTCGTCCTCTACAAGCAGAATATTTATCATCCTCGTTTGTGACATCGTCACGTTTTGGTTATTGACGTGCATCTACACGCCCTTTCGACAAATCTAATCAACGGACTTGATAAATAGGAAAAATCCACCATTAATTGTCGTTGATAATTATAATATCCTGTAAAAAAGCTTATTCGTATCGGAGGGCTTCTATTGGGTCCAAGCGTGCGGCTTTGGCAGCCGGATAATACCCGGATATCAACCCTACTAAAAAACAAATAACCACTCCTCCAAGAATCCAACCCCATGGAATGATGAACCCAGTGCCTACGAAAAAGGAGACTAGGTTGCCAATTAAAATCCCTAACACAATTCCCAGTAATCCACCCATTTGACCAATGGTGATGGCTTCTAGCAAAAACTGCTGTTTGATGGTTTTTTGAGTTGCACCAAGTGCTTTCCGAGTTCCTATTTCTTTGGTTCTTTCGGTAACAGAAACCAACATGATGTTCATTAAACCTATGGCAGCTCCCAGCAAGGTAATGAAGGCAATCCCGGTAGCTGCATATGAAACAAAGCTTAAATTTTCTATAAGATTTTGCGCAAAGCTGTCGCTTTTGATTACTGAAAAATTCTCTTCTTGCTCCAGCCTTAGACGCCTGATGATCCTGAATAGTCCGGTTGCCTCGTTCACGGCTAAATCAATCTCTGAAGGATGTGTAACCGTTACAGCAATGGCATGATTGCGTTTGCCATCAGGAAAAAAAGTTCGCGCATTGGTAACCGGTATCACTACTGAGCGGTCTGCATTCATTCCAAATGAGGATCCTTTAGATGCCACAACTCCAATAATGCGATACTTAGAGGAGCCAACCGTCAGCATCTTCCCTATTGGGTCGATTTGTTTGAAGAGCGAAGTCTTTACTTCATTACCAATCAAGGCAACTGGCGTTGCATACAGCATGTCGTTGGGCGTAAAATTTCGCCCCGATGAAAGGGTGTAGCCTCCTGCTGACAAATAATGCTCATCAGAGCCAAAAATTAGCACATTAGGATTCGACTTCTTTCGCTCGTATTTCAGTACTCCCACCCTGGAAATGATACAACTCACAGATACGGTAGCCGGATATCTGTACCTTTTCTTAAAGTTTTGAGCATCCTCATAACTGATTTCTCGAGCAGCAGCCAAGCGTCGGCGCGGGCCACCAAAGTTGAGATTCAATCCTCGATTTCTGATGTTAAAGGTGTTGGAACCTACACTAGAGAAAGTCTCTGTCATCGACTTTTCTAACGCATCGATGGAGGTTAAAATCCCAACTAAGGCCATAATTCCTATCGAGATGATCAGTGCAGTTAACACTGACCTTAGTTTATTGCCTTTGATTGCCTCTAGGGCAATTTTGAAATTTTCAATCCAAATCATGTTAGCTTTTTAGCCCAAAACTCTTGCGCTTTTCTTACCGAACCGTGTTTCACTAATAGTTCTTGAGCTTCAGCATGAGAGATACCCAAGCTTGTCATCAACATACTCACCCCACGATTGATCAGTTTGTGATTGCTGAGTTGCATATCCACCATCCTGTTTCCTTTCACTCGTCCTAGCCTAATCATTGTGGCGGTAGAAATCATATTCAGGACCAGTTTCTGAGCGGTTCCAGCCTTCATTCTGGTAGAGCCGGTCACAAACTCAGGGCCTGTTACCACTTCAATAGGATAATCTACTTCAGCAGAAAGCCGAGCATGAGGATTGCAAGAAATGCCGGCGGTTATCACCCCATGGGTTTTACAATCCTGCACTCCACCTATTACGTAAGGGGTAGTACCAGAGGCGGTAATGCCCACCACTACATCGCCTTGAGCGACTCCGGCTTCACACAAATCTTTCCAAGCCTGATGTTTATTGTCTTCAGCAAACTCTACGGCCTTCCGAATGGCCCCATCACCACCTGCGATGATGCCATTGACCAATTCGTGTGGCACTCCGTAAGTCGGTGGACATTCGGAAGCATCTACAATGCCTAATCGACCGCTGGTTCCGGCCCCTATGTAAAACAACCGACCACCTTGCTGCAAGCGCTCTACAATAGCATCTACCAGCTTGGTGATAGAAGGAATTGCAGCTGCAACTGCGTTTGCCACAGTCTGGTCTTCCTGGTTAATGCCCGTTAAAATCTGAGCAGTAGTCATTTGATCCAAATCCTGATGTCTGGATTCTTTTTCAGTTAACCTGTATTCCTCCACAACACAAAACAACAGTATTCACATGATATATTTGCGACACAATTCAAGGCTTTGCAAGAAGTAGAAAAGGCTCCTTATGCAGTTTTTCTTCCACTCATCGTTTCTGCTTCACTCGCAGTAGGCATGATGATTGGGCACCAATTCAATCCGTCCGGCAGGTCAGGAACCAATAATGCCGGCCAGCTTTCAGAGGTAAGCAGGCTTATAAGACACAGCTATGTGGATGAATTAAGCGATGACAGCCTCAGTCAAGCCGGCATTGAAGCACTTCTTTCACGCCTCGACCCCTTTTCTAGTTTTATTCCCGCCTCTGAATTAAGGTCGTACAATGAACCTTTAGAAGGCAATTTTCAGGGAATCGGCATTGAATATCTCATCTTGCAAGACTCCCTGGTAGTAAGCGCCGTAGTTCCAGGAGGCCCAGCCGATGTTGCTGGCCTTAAGCCTGGGGACCGTATTTTCAAAGTCAATGCTCGAAATTTCACTGGAAAATGGCTTAACAACGATACCATCCAGCAAACCATACGCGGCCAGGAAGGCACTTCCGTTCAGCTGAGCGTGCTCAAATCAAATGGGGTCGCAGTTAATAAAAAGCTGGTTCGAACTAAAATTCCTATTCACAGCATCGAAACCGCTTTGATGCTTGACACAAAAACCGGATTTATAAAGCTCAATAAATTCAGCGCCAGCACTTTAGATGAATTCAGAAAGTCTTTCACTATCCTAAGAGCGAAAGGCATGGAGCAGCTCATTCTCGATTTAAGAGACAATCCGGGAGGTTATCTGGAAGCTGCCATTGGGTTAGCCGATGAATTCCTCGAAGAAGACAACCTGATTACTTACACCCAAGGCGCACATGCACCGTTGCGAGAAATGTACGCCACAGGTATGGGGCGATTTGAACGAGGAAAATTGGCCGTTTTAATCAATGAAAATTCTGCCTCTGCTTCAGAAGTGGTGGCAGGTGCTCTTCAAGACCATGATCGTGCACTACTCATTGGCCGCAGATCGTATGGCAAAGGGTTGGTGCAAGAACAATTCGACTTGAGCGACGGAAGCGCAGTGAGGCTTACCATCGCCAGGTATTTTTCCCCTAGTGGCAGGTGTATTCAGCGCGACTACAGTCAGGGGCAAATCGCCTTTCAGGAAGACTGGCAAAACCGCTGGAATACTGGTGAGTTTTTCGACGAGGCCGCCTTCAAACCGGATAGTAGTCTTATGTATAAAACTTCACAAGGCAAAACTGTTTTCGGCGGTGGCGGAGTTACTCCTGATTATTTCATCCCATTAGACACCACTGCTGATGGGCTTTTCAGATTCCTTGAAGCTGAATCGCTTGATTTAAGCGACTTTCTCGCTAAACTTTCTGACCTCAACCGCAGTAGCTGGATGAATAAATATCAAGGAACAAAGTTCAATGCCATATTCGACAATGAACGCCTAACTGATAAGTTGGCTGCTTGGATGCGATTAAGTAGCGCCCAGCTTCAACAAGCTAAATGGTTCAAATCGTTGAAAAGAATCACCATACTAAGAATATCACGTAGCTTATGGGGTAACGATTTCTATTATAGCCTACAAACCCAAGACGATGCGTTTGTAAAAAAAGCTTTATCCCTTTTAAATACAGCTGATAAATTGAGAAACCCTCAGTCAGCCAAACTTAATCCCTAACCTTGTAACAACGCCCCTCTTCCGCTACTGAAGTAGCTGAAAATACGGCAACAGCTTCTTCCAGATGCTCAAAGGTATCTTTGTATCTGGCAGAAAAATGTCCTATCAATAATTGTGAAGCATTGCTTGCCTGGGCAATAAGTGCAGCTTGCCTGGCAGTACTATGACCGGTAGCGATGGCTTTATGCTCAAGCTCTTCCGTAAAAGTGGCTTCGTGGTAAAGCAAATCAACACCATAGAGATTTCTGGCAAGTTCCGGCAAATAAACAGTATCAGAGATATAGGCATAAGAGGCCTTTTTTTCCTCTAACAGCGTAGAAAACAGAAAACCGGTTGTAGGGATTCGGTGAGCGATGGGCAGTGATTTCAAAAGCAGTTGACCTTCAATCTCCCATTCATGCACTTGATGAGGTGAGGTTTGGTGAAAGACCAGCGGATAGCCCATAGGGCCGCCGCTATGAGAAAAAATAAGTTGTAAAAGCTCTTCCAGACCCGCGGGTGCGTATAAATGCAATGGCTTGGTTCGTCCGGTTAAATGCCAAGCCGTTAGCAAACCAGGCAATCCGAAGTAGTGGTCACCATGCAAATGGGTGATGCAGATGTGGTCAATTCTACCCAACTTAAGCCCATATCGGAGAAGCTGCATTTGAGTACCTTCTCCGCAATCGATAAGAATTCTTAGTTGGTTATAGACAAGCAGGTGGGAAGAAGGATTTCTCCATGGAACTGGAGTAGCAGAGCCCGAGCCCAATACATGCACTTCAAAGGGTGGGACACCACTCATCACTTTCTATTCTGCTTCTTCGCCGCCAAGCTCGCGTTCAATTTCTTCAATAAAAACCAAATCTACTGCTTCCTCTAAGGATGGAATGATGGTAAGCACAGTCTCCAACTGAGAAATCTGAATCAACTTGCGGACGTTAGCACTTGGTCTCGCCAAGATAAAGGAACCTTGAGACGATTTGCAAAGCCTGTTTCCAACCAATAAAGCACTAAGTCCGGAGCTATCCACATACTCTATTTGCGCCATGTCAACGATGATGTTTCGTACCCCTTCAGAGTTTAGAAATACAAACTCTGATTTAAACTCAGCGGAGATAGATGAATCGAGCTTTTCCTCCTGCAACTGTACCGCAGTGTATTTTTCGTGCTTGTCTAGTAAAATTTTCATGGGTTGAAGCAAATGTAGTAAACGAATTAATATATCAAGACTTATTGATTCAGCTCCTTAATCAGGTTATTCTCTAACGCTTCTAGGTCAATATCGGAAGAGGATGTAAAGGGATTCCCTGTAATTCTGGTATATAATTCGGCATATCGCGACTGAATCTCTTGCACTTTTTCATCTGTCATTGCTGGCATCAGCTCCCCATGGCGGCCTTGAAACCCTTCCGAAATCAGCCATTCCCGAACAAATTCTTTTGAAAGCTGGCGAGGTCTTTCCCCTTTTTCCATTCGGGTGTGATAGTCAGAGGCCTCGAAATAACGAGAGGAGTCAGGGGTATGGATTTCGTCGATCAACATCAATCCCCCATCTTTCGTCCTGCCAAATTCATATTTAGTATCTACCAGAATCAGCCCTCTTGCTGCAGCTAACTCAGTTCCTCTTTGAAAGAGTTCCAAAGCAATTTTCGTCAAAGCCATCGCTTCCAACTCATTCAGAATTCCAGCCGAAACCGCATCTTCTATGCTGATATCTTCGTCATGACCTTGAGAAGCTTTGGTAGTTGGTGTGATAATTGGCGTTTCAAAAGGTTGGTTTTCCAACAGTCCGTTGGGAAGCTGAACTCCACAAAGAAGTCGATGGCCTTGTGCGTACATGCGTGCTGCGTGCCCTACCAAATAACCTCTTACTACTATTTCAAGCTTGACCGGTTCACAAGCTTGACCGATACTTACACCAGGAGCGGGAGACTTTTCAAGCCAAACCGGGACAATATCCTTCACGGACTCCAGCATTAATGCGGCAATTTCATTAAGAATAGCGCCTTTACCAGGGATACATCGAGGCAGAATGACATCAAAAGCTGAGATTCTATCTGTAGCTACCACCACTAAACGATCATTTTCCATGTAATAAACATCACGCACTTTACCCTCATATCGGTTCAACTGTCCGGGAAGTCTAAACTGGGTTCGCTTTATTCCACTGCTAATCATTATTGCGGGTTTGATTCTTCATCCTTTTCATAAGCCCGGAGTATTCTTTTGACCAACTTATGCCTTAAAACATCATCTGTAGTAAGTTGAACCATTTCAATACCTTCTACTCCTTCTAAGATTCGTATGGCTTGTACCAGGCCGGAGTGTTGCTTTCTCGGTAAATCAATTTGAGTTAAATCACCAGTAATGATAAACTTAGCCGTAGGCCCCATTCTCGTAAGGAACATTTTCAACTGAAGGCGAGTCGCATTTTGTGCTTCGTCCAAAATCACAAAGGCTTTATCTAGTGTCCTTCCTCGCATAAATGCCAAAGGAGCGATCTCTATAACACCGGTATCGAGATAATTCTTCAACTTATCTGCTTGAATCATATCACCAAGTGCATCGTATAATGGACGGAGATATGGATCGATTTTTTCTTTCATATCACCGGGTAGAAAGCCAAGATTCTCTCCTGCTTCTACAGCAGGGCGTGTGAGAATAATCTTCTTCACTTCTCTATTCTTAAGTGAACGAACAGCTAGTGCTACTGCGGTATAAGTCTTACCACTTCCGGCTGGTCCTATCGCAAAAAGTACATCATGTTCTGAGATGGCCTTCACCATCTTTTTTTGGTTCTCCGTTTTAGCCCTAACTACGAATCCATTGGGGCCATAAACCAAAGCCTCTGCCTCATTCGGGTTGGTGTAAGGTGCTAAAGGAATTGAACCAAGAGATGCAAATACTGATTTAAAATCCTCATCATTCAACTCACCAACTTGCTGAAAACGATCATGCAATTGGGATAAACCTCCTTTAAGGCGTTCTACGTCTTCTGCTGTTCCACTAAACTTTAGTGAACCGCCTCTGAGATTAAAAACAACCTGTGGAAAAGCGGCACGAAGCCATTTGATATTGGAATCTGATGGCCCTAAAAAAGCTACTAAGGCTAAACCATCTAAAGGGAAGATGTACTCAATCAAGATGTTAACTTTGTTTTGGATGACTGAACTTATAACACTTACAACTTCCTGGGGTTTCCATGATTTTTATGGAAACTTGCTCCAGCACAAACTGGAGGATGAATTTCAGGTTAAAACTGTAGTACTCAGTCATTCAATACCCAAATATAACAACTATGAAGCTGCTTGGCAGGTAAAAAACGCTGTCAATTTTTTACTTAAACCAGCATTACATGTTATTGACACCGGCTCGGTGTATGATGAAAACCAAACAAGACTTTTGGTCAAAAACAACGACCAGTTATACCTCTGTAAAAACAATGGAACCATTAGTCTCTTAGGACTAAACAATAAGGAGGTTTTTGAAATTGAAGGCCGTTCAGGGAACGCCATTACCAGCTTAATTCAACAAGTAAATAGGGTCTTATCCAATGAAGCTGGTTTAAATCTGGCCAACAGAATCAAAGAAACCTTACTCCCCGCTGCCAAGGATGAAACTCACGCAATAACAGGTATAATTCTTTATAAGGATGCTCAAGGGCATTTACATACCAACATCACCAAAGAAGAGATAATCAAAAAAGGCTGGGATTTAGATAAAATAAATATCCAAACACAGAAAATAGGGCAAATTCCTTTTCTACTTAATAAACCTAAAGACCAACAGCTCAAAAGCAATGATGCTATCCTTGGCTATAATTTTGAAGAAAAGCTATACATCTTCTTTGAACAGGGCGACGGAGCTTCTATTCTAGGCATTAATCAAGGAGATTACGTGAAAATCACCCACAACCTAATATGATAGTTAGAATAGTTAAAATGACCTTTCAGACAGAGGCAGTGCCAGAATTCCTTCATATCATGAAGAAATCACATCATCGAATACGCTCTTCCACAGGATGTATCAGTTTAGAGGTAATTCAAGACCTCTATCAACAGAACGTATTCTTCACCTACAGCAAATGGGAAGACGAAAGCAATCTAAACGATTACAGGAATTCTGAAATTTTCCATGAAGTATGGCCTGCTACCAAAGCACTATTTGCTGCTAAACCAGAAACTTGGACACTACAACCATTAACATTTTAATCAAAAAAAAAGGGGAGCAATGCTCCCCTTTTTTTGATTTGTTTTAGTATTCCCAAAGTGCCATTTCCACATCAAGAATTTTATTCTTAACGCGATCTGCTTCTTTAAGGATATCTTTACCTGTTTTATAATCTTCAATACGACGATCTTTTACATCAGACTCTTTGTAGATATAACTGCTAAAGAGTCTTTTAATAAAGAAGTCATCGAAAGAAATTTTGTTACCATCATTTTGCCAATTAAACACTTCTGTTGCGGCTAAATCCTCTCGGATTGATGGATAATAAACCCAGAACATAGCCTGCTCTCCGATAACCTGACCTTCAGATTTCAGATACTTAACAGGAGCGATAGCAATGATGCGTACCTGCATAGAAGAATAATTCTTGTCGAAGAACCATTCTTCTTTGATACGATATTTGATAACATCTTCAGGATTGAATTCTGTTTTCTGAGGAACAAAGGTTACTTCTCCAGTTTCCAAATCGGTCTTCTGAACTGTATCAACTTTTGTTAAAGTATTAAGAACATCAGAAGAAGAGATGGCATTGTCTTGAATTAACTCTGGTTCAGAAAAGATTACACCTTCTAACTTACCTGATTTCAGAGAGTTGAGCATTACATCAATCAATCTGCTTTTGGGATAAGTTAAAGGAAGATTCGACTTCTGAGATAAGTCAACCACACGCAACACATTCCAAGAATAAACCGCGTCTGCTTGACGAGTGAAAGCAAGAGGCACAGGTGGTTTCTTTTCGAAATGCTCACGTTTGTAAGCACCATCAACTAAACCTTCCTTGATTTTAGGACGCTCTTTCTTTGGAGGCTCAGCAGGAGCTTCAGTTACGGATGAAGCCGGAGTAGGAGTTGGTGCGCTGGTAGCGGTATTGGTAGAAGTTTTAGACTTCTTTTTACCTTTTCTCTTCTGTGCATCAGCATTGTATGCTAATACCGTAGAGAAAACAATAACCAATGTGAGAAATTTCCTCATGTGCTGAAAGATCAGTTAATGTTGTAAATAATTGGAGCAAGCTTACGTGGGGTGTTATCAGGACCACGGGCTTCAATCTCATCGAAGATAAATTTGTCACCAGGTTTTGCTCCGGTTACAAATCCTGAGGCATCACCACTAAAAGCAGGTCCGGTAATTTGTCTTACAATCGGGTCACGGCGTGGTGGCAAATAAATCATTCTGAATTTGGTCACTTTAAACTTCAAGTCGAAGTCAAAATCCTTTAAGACCGCAATCAATCCAGCTTGTGCTTTGAAGTTAGCAGATGATACTGAACCTGGGTCAACACCACCAACTGTTGCGGTAGGATTTGGGACATACTTCACACGGAATTCTGATGCACCCATGTTCATTTGCTTGCCACTAACCTCAGCATTTACAGTTACAGTAACCTTACCAGGTTTCTCCTGACGAACAACGTACTTACCATTTGAACCAGTAATAGTACCACCACTGATGCTAGGTCTTACTTTATCAAGAGGCACACCGGGAACTGAAATAGAAACCGGGTTGTCAACACCTACATAAAATACATTCATTTTATCAGGTGAAACAACTGCTGCTGGCTTGGCAACTTGATACTCAGCTTCAAATGGATACTCTTTAGTAGAACCATCCGGAGCTTTTACTTCGATAACACCACCCCATTTTTTTACACCTTCAGCAGAAGCACGGGTAGAGTATTTACCCATACCAGCTTCAACTTTAAGCGGTGAGCCACCTACTTTGATGTTAGGATTTTGACGGCTGTCATAAGCCACTAAAAGCACATCTGCGGTATATTCTTGACCAACAAGGATGTAGCTGGAAGGAGCAATTACCTTAGCTACTAATTGGTCAAATTTGAAGTCATTTTTATCAATGTCACCCAAAAGGAGTTTTACAATTTCTGCTTCTGTATTCTTCAAGTCATTTTCATACTTGGTTAGGAGTGTGTATGCTCCAATTACAGGCAATCCATTGAAAGTAGATACAAGCCATTTTTTCTTACCATCCTTGGCTGCATCAATAGGCATTTTAAAACTAGGCTTATCCTTTTCATCCAGCAGTGTCAACATCTTATCTCTGTAAGTGTTGATTGCATTTTGAAGGTCTAAACCAAGTTTAGAGTTGCCTTCTTGAACCAAAACTCTAGAAGGAATGTCGATGTTACCATCGTTGATCATTACTTTATGATCTCCTTCGATTTTATAGTCCTTTTCGTCAACTTTTCCATCTGGAAGACCAGCTTCATCGGTCAGTTTATCTTTGATAGACTTGACCATCGCCATGAGCTTCTCAGTTTCAGCCTTAGCAATCATTGCCTTATCGTAAAAAGGCTTTGTTTTACCAGGCTCATCGTCCATTTTCTTTTGGAACTGCTTATACAAGCTTGCGTTCTTATCGGACAACGTTGTATAAGTAGTTTCAAGACTTGCATTAATCATTGAAAAGGCTTTCAGAATCTCAGCAGACACATTTAATGCTAACAAAGCTGTTAGCACTAAATACATCATGTTAATCATCTTCTGCCTGGGTGACAATTTACCACCAGCCATCTGCTCGTTATTGAGTAAGTTAAATTATAGAAACAAAAATGAACAAAGACGCTTAGGCGCGTGGTGCTGACATGGCAGCAAGCATGTTACCGTAAATAGCATTGAGAGAAGCAAGATTCTTAGAAAGTTTGCTTACTTCTTCTTTATACTTTTCAGTGTCTTTAACAGCATCTTCCAATTGTTTGATAGAGGTGCTGACATTGGCATAGAAAGTATTCATTTGCTTCAAATGGTTACCAGACTCCTTGAGTTCAAGTTCATACATGGAATTAACCGCTGAAAGGTTTTTCACAAGAATTTGAACTTGATCATGATACTGACGCGAATCTTTTGAAGCAGCAGACATTTCAGAGATAGCCTCAGAAGCATCATGAGCAGCTTTACCAAAAATACCTACAGAAGAAGCAGCTTGCTTAACATTAACTGCATATTGCTCAGTAACTACGGCAGCATCTGAAAGATCAGCCATTTTACCAACATTCTCACTGAGGGATTTGAAACTATCACCTAAACTTTTCACCAATTCAGGACCTACTTTAGCTTTTTCAAGCTCAGAGTCTAGCTGCTGAGTTGGAGTAAGGCCGCCTCTTTTTTTCTTAGAGTCAGCTAATGACTTATCATTCAATTCTGGATAAACAATAGACCAATCAATGTCTTCGTGAACTGGTTCGAAAGCAGAAACGAAGAAGATTGCTGCTTCAGTTAAAAGACCTACTGTGAGTGCGATATCTGCCCATGAAAGGTGAAGAATTTTACCCCAAGCTCCGATAATTACGATGGAAGCACCCCATCCGTAGAGGTATCCGAGAAATACTTTACCCTTCTTGGTTGTCAGGAAATTTGCCATTGATCCTTTAGTTTGTTGTTTGAGTCGTTATTTGTTGAAATTGAAAATCGATTAACGGAAGTCGTCAATTGAACGACCGAGGAAGTCCATAACGCAACGGAATCCGATGTAAGATTTCGCTGAATCTTGGTACTCGTAAGCACGGGTACTATTCTGTAGATAGAACCCGATGTCTTTCCAAGAACCTCCACGGATTACTTTACGCTTAAGAACTTTGTCATCACCTTCTTTCGCATTGTAGTAATAGGAAGGGTTCAAGTCATGAACTGTGGAGTTAGAAGCTTCGTCATAAGCAGTAATTGTCCATTCTGAAACATTACCTGCCATGTTGTACAAGCCATAATCGTTAGGATTATAGGAATATACTTTCACGGTGTAGAAACCACCATCATCGGTGTAGTTACCGCGACCGGGCTTAAAGTTAGCCAGGAAACATCCTTTGTCATTGCGGATATAAGGACCACCCCAAGGATAAGGAGCTGTGTTACGTCCACCGCGAGCGGCATACTCCCACTCATATTCAGTAGGAAGGCGGAAATCCCCTTGAGTAGCGAGGTCTTTACCTTGGCGGGCAGTATTCAAGTACATGGTTCTCCAAGCACAGAATGCTTTTGCTTGATCCCAGGTTACTCCCACAACCGGATAATCGTCGTAAGCAGGGTGGCTGAAGTAGTTGGTAGTTTGAGGCTCGTTGTAAGAGAAAGCGAAGTCTCTAACCCAAACGAGCGTATCCGGATAAATTTGAATACCCTCTACTTTCTTGATAAACTCAGAGCGCTGCTTTCCTGCGTTCTCACGCTTAGCTGCCTCGTTGTAATCAAGGTAAGAATAACTGAATTTCAGTTTACGGATGTCTATTTCCATTTTACCAAAAACGCGATCGTTTTCGGTGTAGTACATCTCATTCAACGATTCGGTTGTTTCGGGTTTTTCCCAATCCAACTTGGCGTTCCAATCAATATACTCTTTACCATCCGTACCAGATTTTACATGGCCGAGAATTTTGTGAGCAACAGAGTCTCTCACCCATTCCACAAACTGCCGATACTCATTATTCGAGATTTCGGTGTCATCCATGTAAAATGCCTTAACTGAAACAGTTTTGGTTTGGGCGTTCAGGGTGTAAAACACATCCTGATCACTTTGGCCTGACTGAAACACACCCTGAGGAATAAAAACAGTACCATAAGGTTCTGACTGGAACCAAGGCTTGCGGCCTTGAACTCCGGTAAGTTCACCATTATTGGACTTTCCACATCCACTCAGTATTGCGGCTCCGAGCACCGAAATGCCGATCAAAAATCTTCTCATATATGTCTGCTTGCGGAAAAAACGCTGTAAAGATAGAAACTCCCGTTAAGGTCGGTTCTGATTTTTAAAAAATTAAGGATTAAGCGAAAAGAGTTAATGCTTGCTTTAACGTCAGTGAGTTAAAATTTATTTTAACCTACTGATAATCAGAGGAAGCGGGGGGATTTAATGATCACCTTAGGTTTAGCAGGAATTTTAATGGTGAAGTCGTAAGCGAGGAAAATCTCGTGAGTTCCATCCTGTTGAGTCCTTAATGATGATGTTGTAATGTCGTAAGAATATCCAAATCGCAATGCATCTGTGATGTTGGCGCCTATTAAGGCCACGAGTGCATCCTGGCTTGTCCAGGAAGCTCCTAGCCAGATTCTATCGTTGTACATCACATTGGCATTTAAGTCTATTTGAGTTGCCCCTGGATTGATTTTAACCAACGCATTAGGAAGCACTTTAAACTTATCTGCAACTTGGAAGGTATAACCACCTTGAAGGTAAACGTTACGCTCGAAAGGTATCGTTGCATTAGAATTCTCTAATTTGAAAGAAGCTGCATTTACATGCGCCATAGAAACACCGAGGTAATATTTAGAGGTAGAATACCAGGCTCCTAATCCTAAGTCAAATAAAGTGCTTGAAGTAATGCCTGTTGGGATAAAGCTATCCCCTGCATCAAGTGCTTTGAATTTACTTGGATCTAAAGATCGACGCATAAATCCAAGGCTAGCGCCGATACCGAGTGTTCCTTCTTTGATTTTTTTGTGGTATGAATAATTCAAGCTAGCACCTTGGGTACGAAAACTAAATCCAAACTCATCACTCATTACCGACAAACCAACACCGCCTCTTAAGATTTTAACAGGCGAATGAATGGTAAAAGTAGTAGTGAGGGGAGAACCAGGGCCAAGACCTGCCCACTGAGTTCTGTGCATGAGCATAGCGCTGATACCGTTTCTCATACCGGCTGACCCAGGGTTGAGCACCAAGGTATTAAACATGAAGTGGTTGAACTTTGGGTCCTGCTGAGCAAAAGCAGAAATCATAGTCAACGCCAAGACTCCGGTTAGTAGGTATCGTTTCATTCAGTGGTTACAATGGAATGTATTACGCTAAATAATGGAATTGCTAAGGCAAATCCAAAATTTAGGCTTCAAAATAAATTGCCTTAACAATCTAAGAAGGCAAATAACAGCATCCAATTCCATCTATGAGTCCAATTTCTGTCCTCTGGATTCTCTGGTAGATGCACGAAATGTGTCTCTTAAATCCTTTGTAAAGATTATGTTCTTGAAACTCATTTCTTGGGTTTCAAGGCTTGAAAGAAGCTTTTTAGGGTTTCTCGTGGATACAACTGATCGATAAAATTGAACTGTCCACCTGACAGTTTCTCTCCCCCATCAATGGTTAAAACGGCACCATTTACGTAAGATGAAGCCTCGCTCATTAAGTACAGTGCGGCGTGCTGAATTTCTTCGGGCTTACCGTACCGTTTACTCGGATTTTTTGAGAGAAACACTTTTTCAAAGCGAGGATCTGGAACTAATCGGGTCCAGGCTCCCTCGGTAGGGAAAGGGCCAGGGGCAAGCGCATTTACTCTAATGTGGTAGTTAGCCCATTCAAATGCGAGCGACTTAGTCATGGCTTCTACCCCAGCCTTGGCACAGGCAGAGGGTAACACAAACGCACAACCGGTATCGGTATAGGTAGTAACCACATTGATTATAGTACCCGGCAAGCCTTGTTCAATCAAAGCTTTTCCAAAATACAAACTGCTGTAAAAGCTTCCATTAAGTACAGTATCTACCACAGCTTTGAAGGCATTTGGACTAAGATCTTCTGATGCTGACAAAAAATTGCCGGCAGCATTGTTTACCAAGCCATTGAGGGGGCCGGAAACAGAAGCGAAGTATTGGATCATGGCTTCTACTTGCTCGGGTTGTTTTACATCTGCAACGTAAACATTAGCTTGTTTTCCAGAAACTTTGAGAATGGAGGCTTTAGCTAATTCCAGGCGTTCCGCATTTCTACCACAAATGCTGACTTGTGCTCCGTGTGAAGCGAACGCTTGAGCCATTAACAATCCAAGTCCGCTACCGCCTCCGGTAACGAGAATATGTTTGTCTTTCAATAAATCCGGTGAGTACATCACCGAAAATAAAGCTATCGATTGACTTTTTTGATGTAATCTTCTATCGCTCCCGGCATAGAGGGTGCCGTTGCGGTTGGGGCTTCTACATCTAGCCTCAAATTGGCATCACGCACAGCGGCTTGCGTACTTTGACCGAATGCAGCAATGCGGGTGTTTTTTTGTTCAAAAGCAGGAAAATTCTCGAAAAGGCTTTTCACTCCGTATGGACTAAAAAACGCAATCATGTCGTAATTCACATCCTTCAAATCTGACAAATCGTTGGAAACTGTTTTAAACATGATAGCTTCCTGAATGTGAATATTTAACCTATTGAGCTCATTGATGAAATCACCCTGCATTTTATCGGTACAAGGAAGTAAAAACTTCTCATCCTTGAATTTGGTAATGTTAGGAATCAAGTCTGTCAATCGGCCATTGCCGTAAAAGACTTTTCGTTTTCGAAGTTGAATGAACTTCTGAACGTAAACTCCGATGTTTTCAGATATGCAGAAGTACTTAGTGGTGGCAGGAACTTCAATTCTCAGGTCAGTACAAAGCCTAAAGAAATTATCTATGGCATACCTGCTGTTGAATATCACGCATGTATAGTCAGCCAAATTGATTTTTTGCTGCCTAAAATCTTTAGCGTTTACACCTTCTACCTTGATAAAGGGCCTGAAGTCAATCTTTATATTGTACTTCTTAGCAATATCGTGGTATGGATTCCGAACATTGTCAGGTTGAGGTTGAGAAACCAGTATGCTTTTGACCTTCGGGATCCGTGCGTTTTGCTCACTCATTGAGGAGAAACTTTATCAAGACCAATGTGGGGAGTAATTCAGAGGCGCAAAGGTAAAAAAGAAAATGAATCCTGCTTGTCATTAATTGCCCCCCCAATTGCATTCCACGTACGAATCTCAGGCCTGTAAACAGAAAAAACAGGCCTATTGATATGAATAACGACCATTTTGCCCAAAATGGAGTTGAAAAAAACATCCAAAAAACTAATGGCAATAACATTAATCCGAGGCACCTATTGATCTTAAATACGATATTCAGATAAGAAAGCAAGGCTTCTTTGAATCCGAAGAGCAGTCCGGTGGTTCTGTAAAAAATGGATTTGGCTCCATAAATAGCAGCTACCACTAAGACAAAAACCGGGAGGGCACTTTCTTTAAACGGATAGTCGAGTAAACGGTGGCATGAAAACCATGCTAGTAGAGCGATGACACAAAAAAAAATGAAGTTGAAAAGAACATGAACGGGCTGAATGTCATCTCGCCATCGCTCTGTGTAGGTACTCGGCTTTTTTATCAACCAAGTCAAGGGTTGTAGCACATCAGGATGCACTCTAAGGCCTGCTGATGCTAGCAAAGCCAAAAGAATCAGGAATATCATCAACCAGTCTTTCCAGAGATTTCTTTTCAGCGGAATCCCATCTTTTCTGATTTGTGTAAAACATGGCCATCTTAGGGCTAAGTCTGGATCAAGTAAAGAAGGAATTGGGAAATATCGGCAATGCGATTCGGGAAGAAGAAGATAGGATGGTCTAGCTCGTACTGCATCAGAAAAAAACGAGACAGAATCTCTCTTAAAGGCATTTTCCGTGGATATTGAATCCTGTAAAATGGATTCAATAGGCTGGCTTAGCCCCTGAAATACGAGCAACATCAATAAAACAAACGTAAGCCAGAAGCGCATGAAGGGCAAAAGTAAGCAAGAGTTGGCTTTGGAGAAGAGGAATGGCCTATACAACTAGAAGATAAGCCGATAACCCAAATGAACTTTCGCGAGGTTAAGCTGAAGGGGTTGTCCAGAAAATGCTCCGGATGCATAAATAAGCTGAAACTGTCCGGCTTTCACTTTTAACCCTAATCCAAGGCCTAAAGACCTGGCTTGAAATACCTGATTTTGCCTGAGTCCTTGTGCCCATTGAATGGAAAACATTAAATAACTGGCAGCATCAAGAAAAAAGCGCGGCTCGGAAGTAATCAAAAGCCAACGAGCACTTAACAAAGAGGCTTCATCAAAGCCTCTTAAGCTGTTGACACCACCAAGCCGAAACAAATCCGCAGCAACAAGCTGTTGAGATTCAAGTCCTTGAAGTAGAAAACCGGCACTATGTGCTAATCTTGACCAAATCGGAGTATGCCATTGAGCATTCAATGCATAACTCCAGGCCGGTTTGCTCACCTCGTTTTGAACTCGATTTCCGGCAGCCAACTCTGCTTTTACTTTCCATCCCCTTATTGGTAACTGTGGCTGATCGAGCTTTTGGTATGTTCCTGTGATGCCCCAGGATTGAAATGAAAGTGTGCTAAAATTGGCTAATACTGTTTGAATTGGAAAGGTTTGTCGACTTCGAAAAAAGAAGCGCAACTGAGTATTTTGACCTGCTTTAAACATGAGGCTTAATTCCGGCTCAAGTTCTAAGAAGGTAGAATCTCTTCGAAAGAGGTTGACATTCAATTGTGTCCCCCATGCGGAAGCACCGATATATGGAAGTGTTGCAAGTAATTCGAATTGCTGACTTCCTCCTGGAAATGAGCGATAATGCAAGCGCATTTGGTCGGCATGTCGGAATGCATTTTTGAAATCAAGCAGCAAATCTCCTGTTACTCGAACGTCATTTTCTCCTGCTTGAAAGCCCAAAATTCCTTCTGCCTGGGTGGACTTTTCTGCTTGAATAGGAATCTGCCAAATTGCTTTTCCATTTTCAAAAAATACCATTGGCGTATCCGTTAAACTGATAAATTCAAGTTGTGCTACACGACTTCTGAATTGAGCATAACTTAACCAACTGAATTGGCGGTTAGCTTCGAGTCCTAAAGCTTTGGCTAACACCCTCCTTCTAACCGGGCTTGTATCCGGAATTTTAATTTCCCCAATGTGGTATGCTTGATTTAAGCTAAACCGCCAGATTACCTGCCACTTTTGCGGCTGTCCTGCTAAGGTATCTAATTGAAAAGTGGCAAATGGATAGCCGTTTTTTGCCGCTTGTTGAAGCAATTTGGCAGCTTGTAGCCAAAAATATGCAGAGTCAGGAGCTTCTTTTTGACTTAGTATTCTCCAAAATTTTGGATTCCATTGCTTTAGTTTGGAAGATGAGCTGGTGTTGCTGGAATCAATGAACTGAACCTGCCGGATGTCAAGGGGAATGACTAGGGTTGAAGATTGAGCACAACAAAAATTCAGGCAGAACAGAAATGCTCCAATTGAATAAAAGAATCGCACCAATGTGACCAATTTCACCAAGATGCTAAATTCCTGCCGCCCAAGTTATAAGTTAGGCGCGTAAAAAAGTACTTTTCACTATACTGACTATCAGCTACTTTACGATTGGTAAAAGGAGAAAGTCCACCTTCTATATCAAGTTGAAATCCTTTTATTCCTTTATAGGCTAATCGTATAAAGTATTGCTCTCGCTTGGTATCCTGAACACCATCGCCCATGACCATGTTGTTTCGTCCTGCACCTAAACTAGTGGTCAATTTCGCTTTTCTATTCTCGTAACCTAACATTCCGAGCCAAGAATCTGACTGGTTGTTATTGCTTGCCAACCTAACAAAATCGATTCTGGAAGCGTTGTAGTTGATTTCTAGTTGGAGAGGGAAGGAATATCGTTGACTAAAGATTACTCCCCAAGCATTCAATGAATTGTCATTTCCGGTTCTTACCCAATCGTTACGTTGTGTCATGTTGTATTGAACACTAAGAAAGTTATCAATGCCTTGCAAGTTTACATTCCAAGAGGCTCCAACGGAAAGGTTGAGGGTTCGATCGTCGGTATTTCCTGTGATGCTAAGGTTATTCCCGGTGCTCAAACGGCTTTGAAACAACAAATTGGTAAAGATTTGTGGTTTCCCGACTCCCGGACTGTAGGTTATATTCGTTGATGCCGAGTGATTGTTAATGGTAGATAACTGAGTGCCGGCTAAATTATTTCTCAGGTTGAAATATCGAAGGTTTACAAAAATCCGTCTTTTAAAAAGATCGAACCTGTCAGTGAATAAAAATTGCTGTTGGTCATTTCTCATAAATGGATTAGCTAAAGATTCATAGGATGAACCGATGCGCATAAACTCAAAAAACAAATCTTGGCGCAAGACCTTTAAACTGAGGTTAGCATAACCAGCAAAAACAGCCTCGCTGAGGTAAGTAGTAGAAGCGTTGATTACCAGTAATCTTGCTACATCACGTGGCTCAATGGGAAAATTAGTTTCTAATACTGAATCTATCCTTGATTTCCTTTCCACACCAAGAAATGTGTTGGAAGTTATCAAAGTTCCAGACAACCCGACTCCTAAACGTATTCTTTTCTTCCAGAAAAATCGGGTATGATCGAGATTGGCGCCCAGGTTATCCTTAGGATTTTGACCAAAACGAATGGAGGAAGTATCGTCTTTAGCCTTCATAATGGTGATACCGGTTTTCGCATTTTTAGAAACTGTATTTCCCATTTCAACTCGCAATGCCATAACCATTCTTTTGTAAATACCAGGCATGATGTAAGTAGAATCACTATTTAGGTTGGGTGGCACAAAACCCTGAGATGGGTTATAGGTAAATTTTTGCCCTTCTAGCGCACGGTTGAGTTCACCATATAGGAAGGTGGCCTTAAATCGTGGGTAACTAATCCCGCCTTGAATTCCCCGAACGCGAGTTCCGGAGAACAAAAGTCGATCGAAGGATGGATTTAAGTCGCCCACTAAAACCTCCAGGTGTTTGGTCTGAATTCCTGTTTGGAAAAAATTCCTGCTTTGTACATTAGGCTGAAAGGTGTTCTCATCTGTTGACAAAGTCATTTTCAAAGGGATTCGAATATGCTTATGGACCAAAGCAGTATTCAGAAACAAGAAATTAGTTTGTGAAGGTTCTTGTCTTAAATCCTTGCCTTTACCTTCTAAAACAGTTTGCCTAGTTTCGGCGATAACATTGCCGGTTAATGCCCATACATCCCCCAAAAACTTCTTTTTATCTGATTTTACAAGGCCCTTACTTGGATCATCAGCACCTTTTAAGCGTATAACTTTGAACTTAGATTCTGTTAAAATTATCAAGCCTGAATCTGTTTTTAAATTCACCCTTAGAAAGTGAGTTCCGGGAATAAGAGGTTGCCTGAGTAGCGCAGTAACCGCCTTAGGAACTTCTCTAAATTGTGCTGAGATATCTTGAGCGTCTAGTAGAAACTGCAACTTAGATATGGGATACTTACTGCTAATGCTGATATGAACAAACACATCTCCGGGAAAAAACTCTTCTCCATCCTGAGGTGCATTGATGCTAACATCATGCTGTCCAAAAGCCAGTTGGCAGGATACAAGAAATAAAAACAGTAAAAGTATCCTCATCCTCAACGATTACGTTTGTCCACAGCAACTACTCTTTTAAAAGAACGCTCACTTTTCTGGCCAAACCTATTTACTGCAATCATTTCAATGATGTAGGCATTGCCGTAACTAAGTTTGGTGGTGTAAGAGGATAACTTGGCGTTTAAAACATCCTCTGTTGCAACCGCTTGACCATTTATAAAAATCTGAAATCCTTTCAAATCCCTGCGATAATCATGTTTCCACGAAATCGTTACTTGATTGCTATCCACCCGTACTGGAAGCAAGGAAGGGCTCAACACATAATTACCTGGTACATATATCTTTAGTGTGTCACTGAGCTTGCTTTCCATTTTCGTTTTTCCTCTCGCAGAGATTCTAAACATGTACTCATCGCCCATGGTATTGAATATCTCATAACGAAATTTATTTCCTTTAGTAGGAGATATATTCCCCATGAGTATAATCTCTTTAGAAGGAGGAGAGTTGGCATAAATCATATATTCCTCTGTGTCTTCGTCATTTGGCGATGGCGAATCCCAGGTAAGATTGACTACGTAACGTGACCCTTCTCTGTTGACTTGACCTGCAAGTCCTTTGGGTACAGGCGGAATGATAACAGCTTCATGAAAGATGGCCACAGTTGGGCTCATTCCGAGGGTATCCTTATCCGCCATAACGAGCATTCTATAATAATAAGTTTCGCTCTCTCGGTTGCTGATTTTCTTATCCTCAAACTGCCTTAAATCGGGAGGTAACAACGCTGAAATGGTTCTCCAACTGTCCTTATCGGATGCTCGTTGGATATAAAAACCGGTAATTTGGGATTCATCGGCTTTCAAAAACTGCCAGCTTAATGGTATGCTTCGAGAAACCGCTTTTCCTTGAATATTGACTTTGGGCATTTTGACCGGTTCAGGAAAGCGCGGAGGCAGATATTCATACATAATCCGTTTTCCTTCTGTTCCAAAAAGAGAAACCGGAGCTACCGCATAAACCATTTTTTCTGACGCGAGAGTCGAGGGGTCAATCACACTGCCTTCGGCAGTTTCAGTATTAGAATAAACCCAAATGGGGGTCCTGTTCAGCCGTAATTGTTTCTTGCCATCCAGCTTATAAACATTGAAGCCATTAACTCCAAATGCCAGGTATTGAGTATAGTTAAGCGACCACTTAATTCGGGTATTTGAAAACTTAGAAGGGCCTGATGCTGAGACTTTTAAATCCATAGCAATTGGACCATTGGCCATGTTCTTAGTATTGATGGTTCTAATCGGCTCTGTTGGATCTGAGACAGAGTTTGTCAATACAAACAGTCCATATTCCCATTCGTTGAAGCCTTCCGTTTTATCAATAATTCCGAATCCTTGAATGAAGGCCATATCAACATCCAATCCGAAGGAAACATTTAATCCTTTCACAGCATCCTGAGACTCAGCAAGCCTGGTAAGAAACTCAGCCGAAGTGGTTGGTTTTACCTTTCCAGTACTGAGCCAATTGTTCAACTTGGCTTTAATCCGTGCTGCTTCAGTTTCAGATTTTATTTGATTGGCTAAGCTTTTAGCGGGATCAACAGAAGGATAAATCCATTCTAGCGTAACCTGCTCCCAGCGGGCATTTAGATTGAGTGGCTTTCTCTTGGCTATTTTAAATGCCTTCCAGTTGGGATTCCATTGCTCCACAATCCAAACCAGTTTAACTTGATTGCGAATGTTTTCTCCAACAAATCGAACATTTTTACCTTGACCATAAGTAGAATAATTGATAAGAAATAAGGAAAAGACAAGGATTCCTGAAATACGGAGAGAAAAGTGCTTTTTCATGGCTCATTCCTCCTAGATTAAAGCGAAAGGCTTACGCCTACCGTTTGAGTATAACCAAAAGGAAGCGGGATATTCACGGTTCCTGAGACACTTCCAACTTGTCCGCAGCCCACCGAAACTTTGAGATTGCCGTTTGTGGCAACAGTCCAGCCGCCACAAAAGCCCCATACATAAGCATCGATAGAACCTGTCATGGCCACGTCGCTCTCCATAGATCCACAAAAGCCTGCTTGGCCTATCGTGGCCATAAGCCTGGACTCCATTTTTGCTTCCAGGTTTCCGGCAAACCCAACAGCAACAGCGGAACTTGTTTGATACATGGAGTTACAGTCCGTTGCATCGAATCCGCTGGGATATCTCACAGGGATGTTGAGATTCAATGCCCCTTTTCCACTTAAACTTCCAGCAAAGCTACCGGGGTTGTTCAAGCTTCCGGACATGCTGATATTTCCCTCCGAAAGCTTTATGGTGTTGATGATGGAACCACCCATGTTGTTGCCATTCATTGACCAACTTCCATTTTCAATGGCAAAATTGGCTTGAAGATTCTCCGATTTGAGGATAGAACCATCCGATGGTACCTGGATAGAAGTTCCGAAAGAGCCATTGATCTTTTCACCAGGTAGGGTGTAGTTAACATTTAACTTACCAGTGAACATGGGTGCATTTTTCAACACCGTAACATCACCGGCCAGATTGAGTTGAACATTGTTCCCAAACTGAAGAATTGCTTCTCCATTTACTTCAGTAAGGTTGGCCACGTCTCCAACACCGAGTTTCAGACCGATTAGGTGGTTACCCTTCTCGGGGCCTAAAGGGCCATCGAGGCTGACCTTGTAATTCATTCCAACTTTGCCACCAATTCGGGTAAGTTGCAAGCCTGATTGACCTAATGGCACCCGCATTCCTCCCATTTCAAGACCTAGGTAGGCAAAAGTGAAATCGTCTTTCGCTCCTATGTCACAGGCGCCATTTACGTCAACTGTTGTAAACTTTCCACGGAAGTTTCCTTGAAAACTACTTTGGGATTCATTATCGGTAAACTTAGCTGAGAAGGAAAGCGCCATGGGTGCTTTATTGAATTCTCCTGCTATTCCTCCTACGGTAACTTTACCAACTTCGCTGATTTTGAATTCACTCACTTTTAACATGGCGGCAGAGCCGGAGGCATCAATTTTTACCTGAGCGTCGAGCGAAAGGTTGCCGTTGGAATAAGAGGAATTACTGAGGTTAAAGCTGAATTGCTTGTACTTAATCTGAGCATTATTGACAATGAACTTTTCCAACTTACCATTGACAACCAGCATTTCAGGAACATCTAATTGTGCATCGAAGTCTTGGTGTTTGGCTTTCAGACCACCTCTAATTCTCTCGATTTCGAAAGTAGCAAGCGAGAATTCGGCTTCTGCATTCAAATCAGAAATCTCCATTCCGAATAATTGGAGGTCTTTGGCACTGGCAGTGATGGTTGCCTGATCGCTGGTGCAAGAAAGAGAAAGACCAAAAGAACCTTTTACTCCCTGAATATCGGTGGCCTCTAATTGTCCGGAACCTTCATTAAACTTAAAAGATGTGGTGAGGCCGGCTGTAAAACCTAAGCTCAGCTGGCTCACCTTGATGGTCATTTGAGCGCTTTTGTACGTTACCTCCGGAAGATTGGTCAATGTTCCTGTGAAATCGCCTTCGCTGTTAAGAGTCCCGTCTTCCACATTCGCAATAACTTGTCCTTCCTTTTTCAGCTCAAGGTTGATGGCTCTAATTCCTTCAAAATTGAAACTACCTTCAAAGGAATTACCTCCTGAAAAATTAAAAGTAAACTCACCATTTACTCCTGACTTGATAAATACTAGGTCTTTTAAGTTTTTATCTTGATTGAGGCTGCCATTGAGCGTAGCCGTTCCTGATAAATTTCCTGAAGCATCAACAGTTAAGGAAACCGCTTTGAGATTCACGTCAAGCCAGCCGATTTTCCCAATGGATTGATCCCCTGACCATGTAATTGACACTTTATTATACACGTCTTTCTCGCAATGCTTAGAGAAAGTTATAGCAGCTCCTTGTAAAGCCGTTGAAAGTTGAAATCTACTGTCAGTTAAGTTTAAGTTGAAAGAAGCCTCAGCAGTGGAATAACTGCAATACTGGTTTTCATCGGAAAACTCTGACTTGGGTTTCGACTTAAAAGTGGCAGCAATAGGGCCGAAATTGGCTCCTGAAGTAATTTCTGGACAAGAGCAACCCTCACAAGCTTTCACATAGGCTTTGGTAGAATAACTTACTCCCTCAATGCTAAAAGTTGCCTCAACCATTCCTTCCGCCTTTTCATCAGACAGCTTTAGAGTAACTTTTGACCCCTCACCGGAAACCGAAATACTTCCTGTTAATGCCCTCCACGTGTAACTACCGCCGGTTGATGGGAAAGAGGTTACTGAAGCTTCACCACTTAGCGTTTTTTTATCTATACAAATGGTATCTGGCAATGAAGCTTTGATAGAATAGATTATAAATGAACGAGTTTCTGAGCCGCTGTATGTTTCAATTTGAGGATCGGTAGTGCTTCCAATCCATTTATCAAAACTGTAAGTATAATCTGCTGTAATGGAAGCTTCAGCAGTCGTTCCAATTTCAGGCGCTTGGGTAATAGAAACCGTTCCTGACCATGTTTTCTCTTGTTTTTCCCCAATTGACATGTCTTGGGGTAGTACTGAGATTTTGATTGGACCTTCAGTTGTGAACTTGGCAGATCCACTTTCATATTTATTAGTCTTTTTGGTATAGGTACCGCTGTAGGAGGTTCCTTTACCTTGTTGTTGACTGTAATAGAGCGGAATCTGCGCGAAAGAGATGCTGGCCGCCCCACACAAAAGAACGATCACCAGGCCTTGCATCCACTTTTTCATCTTTGGTTTGTCTTTAATTTGAAAATAGATAAAAACTAATTCTTTTGCCTCAAGGATTTAACAAAAGCTCGATTAGCACTGTATCATAAGTAAAAACCCTTGTACCGTGCTAAACTTGCGGTCCGCTTTAAGAGAGCATTTACAGCTTGCTTGAGGATTTTCGAGCCTATTCATCAACGTAAGCCGGGTTTGCTGCGTGTTCTTGGAATCTCGCTGCGAGTGCCTGCGCCGTTTGCACCTTGTACGGTAGTATCCGCTCCTACCCCGCCTGTTTGCTGACCATTACCCGTAGAACCATTGATGCCGGGTCCGGGTTGAGTTTCATGGCGGAGGCCTGGTTTGCTGCGTGTTCTTGGAATCTCGCTGCGAGTGCCTGCGCCTCCTCCTTTTTGAACGGTAGTATCTTTGGCACCAGGTATTCCTTGATTTGCGATGGTATTTGCAGCACTTCCATTTTCTACAGGCTTCGCCAGAATATTTGTCCCTGGCTCATTGGTTCCTTGAAAAAGCGGGTTGTCATATGCTGTTGAAGTACCATCTTTACCCACTGAAGAAACTTGGCGTCCTTGAACGTCATTGGCCTGAATGTCATTAGAAGGCTGATAAACCGGATTATCATTGGTAGTTGATAGAACATCGGACCCAATTAGGTTAGACGCTCCACCTGCATTTTGACTGGAGCTAATTGTATTTTCTTTGCTAGGCCCAGCCGGTGTCTCAATTCGTAAACCTGGCTTGTTTCGAGTACTCGGGATGGCACTGCGTGTGCCTGCGCCTCCTCCTTTTTGAACGGTTGTGTCTTTGGCACCAGGTATTCCTTGATTAGCGATGGTATTTGCAGCACTTCCATTTTCTACAGGCTTCGCCAGAATGTTTGTCCCTGGCTCATTGGTTCCTTGAAAAAGCGGGTTGTCACTTGCTATTGAAGTACCATCGTTACCTACTGAAGAAGTTTTAGATTCATTGGTGGCAGTTCCTGTTTGAGCAGGATTTTGGGGACTTCCCGAGCCGGTTCCGGCATTTGGATTTTTGGATAACAATTCAGGTTGAGACCTTACCGTGGTGGTTGATCTTCTTGTACCGTAGCCATTTTGCTCCTGAACTTCTGGTGTTGTTTGACTCCCTGTTGTTTTACCATCGGTTCCATTAGAGGTAATTGCAGGCAAACCCAAAAGTTTATCGAGCATTCCGGCTCCGATAGTGTCTGTTTTCTGATTCGTATTACCCTTTATAAGAATAGTTGCGTACTCTGTTTGGCCGGCAAATTCTACAACCAGTGCAAGTGGCCCAGGAGCACTACCAGCTGTAAAAACCCCAAGAGCATCAACACTTCCCTTGTTTTCTGGTATCAATCTTAATTGAACCTGGTTCCTGTCTTTGCCTAGTAAATCAAGTTTTCTGGAGCCAGTACTCGCCACAGCCTCTAATACAAACTGAACTTTCGAACCAATCAATACTTCCGTATAAGAAGGAGTTATTCTTAAAGCTTCAGTCACTAAATCCTGATTCAAATTTTTGGTGTACTTAAACCAGAATACATCTGAAACCAAAACCTCTTCTCCCCTACTAGAAGCATATCTAGCCTTTACCTGCCAAGCATAAGTTTGTCCATCCGTAAGCACTTCTGCTGAAGAAGGATAGACCATAGAAGTAGTAACTAATCCTTCCTTGGCATAAATAGGTCTATTCAATAGTACTTCTTCTTGTGAAAACTGGTTTGGGAGTACCGGATACAAAGCAAAATCAAATTTTGAAGCTTGTGAAAACCATTGAAACTGAGGATTAGGTGTAGAGATAATGGTTTGTTGTTGTCCGAATAAAGTACCCGGCATGATTAGTTCAGGCCGAGTCGCCAAATTGACAATTACCTGAGAAGCCTCAGCGCCACCTACTTTAATTCCTCTTTCATCAAAAAGCTCTAATACATAATCGTAAGCATCTGCAGGAAGAATATTGGTTTTAGCGATAAGCTGCATCAAAGAATTGTTTCTGGAGTTCAATTCATAATTATCAAACTCCCTGTTGGTAAATCTCAATACGGCACCAGGTTGAACACCTTTGAGGTTTCTATGAGAATATCCAACTAAGCCATAACGATCACCTTTCAAGGTCAGTCTAACCTTAAGGTCTCTAATCTTGTTGTCGTTGTAGATGATGACATTGAAAATGATCGGAGCAGCTGTTATTCTGTTCACCTCAAAATCAGACATTTTCACAGTCTGCATTGGAAATACTTCCAAAACAGCTGAAAGCTGACCTGAGCTAATCAGTACAGTAAAGCCACCGGGCAAAACTAATTCTGCATTTCCAGCCCTCACTCGAACATCAACAGGGCCATTTACAGCGTTGGGAGAAACGCGAAGCCTCGCTACTAAAGACTCGAAGTCTTTTATCTCCAAACGTTCAACCTGAATATCAGGCCCAAAATCTACAGAAACCGTTTGCTGTTGAAAATTAGTAAAGCGACCTTTAATCACCACATCCACTTGCTGACCTTGCATTCCGGTAGCCGGAACACAACTTACCAGGCCTGCCTCTTGCGCTGCTGTTACGGCTGACGTTGTCATCCAAACTAGCAGCAACAAAATCCCACTTTTGATTGCTGATCTCATATTTATCATTACAATTATTAACAAATATAGACAAATCAGCTAGATTCTACATAATTTGTTAATTTATTTTAAGAATCTCCGTAGCAATCTGGAGCAGATTCTACTGGAGCCCCTAATTCTAATAAAGGTCGCTGAGGGTATAAGTTGGGCAATTCTTCTAGCAGACTAAAAATTTCATCCGATTTCACAGCGGATACCATCAGTGTGCGGTGCGTTTTAAAGTGCGGATAGCCTCTAAAATAGGAAGCGTAATGGCGACGCATCTCCAGCAATCCAAGCTTCTCACCTTTCCATTCTAAAGATTTGGTCAAATGAGTCAAACAAGCCTGCACCCTTTCTTCAGTAGTGGGTGGCTCGAGCAGTTCACCGGTATTCATAAAATGCTTAACCTCTCTGAAAATCCAGGGATAACCGATTGAAGCACGTCCTATCATCATTCCATCTACCCCATACTTGTTTCGATATTCCAATGCTTTCATAGGAGAATCGATGTCCCCATTTCCGAAAACCGGGATATGAAGCCTAGGATTCGCCTTGGTTTCGCCAATTAAGGTCCAATCAGCCTCACCCTTATACATTTGCACCCTGGTACGACCATGAATAGCGATGGCTTGAACGCCGATATCCTGTAGTCGTTCAGCCAACTCCACCACGTGCTTGCTACTTTCATCCCAACCCAATCGGGTTTTCACGGTTACAGGTACGGGAGACCTTTTAACTAATTCTGCGGTGATTCGAATTAACTTAGGAAGGTTGCGTAACATACCAGATCCGGCTTCCTTACACACTACATTTTTAACCGGACAGCCGAAGTTTAAGTCTATCAAATCAGGATTGGCTTGCATCACCACATCCACGGCTCCCAACATTGGGTCTAACTCTCCGCCAAAAATCTGGATGCCCATGGGGCGCTCTTCCGGGTATAAGTCGAGCTTTTTGATGCTTTTGTGGGCATTCCGAATTAATCCTTCTGAAGAGATGAACTCGGTGTACATCAAGTCTGCTCCCTCTTTTTTACATACTGCCCTAAAGGGAGGATCGCTCACATCTTCCATAGGAGCAAGAAGAAGTGGAAATTCACCTAAATCCAGTGAGCCAATTTTAACAGACATGAAGCAAAGTTAAGTGAAGTAACCTAGCTTCTGTAAAACTGCTCCTTCACTACAAAGTCGTGAATCTGTTCTGGCAGCATATACCTCACCGATTTTCCCTGGCGGATATTCTGTCTAACCATGGTACTGGAGAGCTCAATTCGTGGAGCACTCACCAGTTTAACATGTGGATGGTAGCGCAACTCTTCGGGAATAGACTGTGCATCGACACGAGGATAAACCCAGATGGCATATAGTTCTATGAGCGTTTCATAGTTTTTCCACTTAGAAAGAGTAGCCAGGTTATCCTCTCCCATGATGATAGAAAACTCATGTTCGGGATGCTTTTCTGACAAATAAGCCATGGTATCGATGGTGTAAGAAGGGATTGGCAATCTAAACTCGATATCACTTACCATCAGGTGGTCATTATCCCAAACTGCTCTTCTTACCAAATCGAGCCGGTGGTACTGGTCTAACAAACCCGACTTCTGCTTAAGCGGATTCTGAGGGCTCACCACCAACCAAACTTGATCGAGTTCCGGCTGACAAGCAAAGTATTCAGCAAGAATAAGATGACCGATGTGGATAGGATTAAAAGACCCGAAAAACAACCCTATTCTCATCCGTTGTCCTCTTTGATGAAGGCAGTAACCTGGTTGTAAGCTTCTTGCTTAGCTGTATCAAGATGTTCATTGAGAATCACCACATCAAACCTATCCTCATAAGCGAGTTCTTTTGATGCTTTCTCAACTCGCTGCGCTATTTTTTCTAATGAATCAGTGGCACGATTCATCAATCGTTCAAACAAGGCTTGCTTAGAAGGAGGTTTTACAAACACAGCGAGTGCTTGGTCACCAAACAGCGACTTGAGATGTAACCCTCCCATCACGTCAACATCAAAAATGACTACTTTGTCTTTTTCAAAAAGGGATTCTATTTCAGACCGGAGCGTTCCATAAAAACATCCCGGATAAACTTCTTCCCATTCTAAGAACCGCCCATCAGAAATTGCGTCTCTAAAAGATTCAAGACTAAAAAAGTAATAGTCCTTACCTTCTACTTCATCCCCTCTTTTAGGTCGGCTAGTAGCAGATACTGAAAATGCCAACTGAGGCAGGTTTTGTAGCAAATGATGAACTAAAGTGGTTTTTCCGGCACCGGAAGGAGCCGAAAAAATCACAACTCTGCCTTTCTTCATAGCACGTTTAAAATTTGTTCTTTGATCTTTTCCAACTCATTCTTCATCAAAACCACGAGCTTTTGAATACGCGCATCCTGGCATTTTGACCCAAGTGTGTTGATTTCCCGACCTATTTCCTGAGCTATAAAACCCAGTTTCTTACCGGAAGTTTTATCCTCGCTCAATGCTTCTAAAAAGTAATGTAGATTTTGAGTCAAGCGATGGGTTTCCTCTGAGAAGTCTTGTTTTTCTAAATAGAAGATGAGCTCTTGCTCAAAACGATCTGCATCAAAAGAGGCAAGCAGTTCAGATCTTTCGAGGGCATTGGTAAGTCTATTACGTACAATTGAGGCTCTTTCTTCCTCAAATGGCTTAATCTGTTCTAATAAAGAGAGTATTTCAAGAATTGCCGTGCGGAACATCTGATCTAAAGCCTCTCCTTCTGCATGTCGATATTGGTCAAAAGCGAGGAAACCGGACTCTACTGTGGAGTTGAAACACTCCATTTCTTCTTCCGTTGGCACATTTTCTTGTGCATCAGACTGAATAAATGGAAGGAAAGAAGCGCTTTGTGGTAATAATAACTCTGGCGCCAAATCGAGCTCTTTGCTAAGTCCTAGAAGTCCTTGAATCAAGGTTCTTAGTTTTTCGACACCGGGATTTTCAGCAGGTTCTGATTGTTCCTGCTGGGTTGACCACCAAATGGTAATGGAAGCTTTACCCCTATCGATGCGTACTTGGGCTTTTTGACGAAGTGAGAACTCTAGGTTTGTAAAAATCCTAGGCAACTTAACGGAGAGGTCAAGGCCTTTCCCATTTAAAGATTTGACTTCAACACTTAGCGTCCGGCCATCGGAAAGCGTAGTAGTCGCTTTTCCGTAACCTGTCATAGAACTGAGCATGCTGCAAAGATGCAGTTTGCTGGAATATTGACGTAAAAATTAGCGAATTGCCAAGCAATGACTTATGCCATTGGTATAAGGAGTGTAGTCTTTTCCCATCTCTCTGAAGTACTTTTCGCTACTGAATAAGTAAGGATAGTCCATTTGATAGCGCATTTCTTTATTCTCACGCAAAGCTTTGACAAACAAATTCAGCAGTGGTTCCATCCATCCCGGCACCACTTGAATAGCATGAGTTTCGCCGCTTAAGCGGATTGCTTCTAGAATAAATTGTTCGATAGTAAGATGATGAGGATCTGTGGGAAGATGCCATACCTGCCCATAAGCAGAGGGCTTTAAAGAGAGAAGCGCCATTGCTTTACCTGCGTCAGGCGTATAGGTAAAAGAGTGTGCTAAGTCGGTTTTTCCTATCCACTGTGGCGCCTTTCCTTGCCTGAGCTTATCAAACACCATCACATGGCTAAAACTATTGAAGGCACCGGGGCCGTAAAAGTCGGCTGCTCTTACAATCATTCCCATCAATTTTCCACCTTCTATTTCATCCATGAGGGTGGTAGCAATCTTGGCTCTTACCTCACCCTTTTTACTACATGGGTTGTAAGGAGTTTTTTCGGTCATCTGACCATTGACTAAGCCATAAGCATAAACATTGTCAAAGAATACGAGTTGAGCTGCCTGAGCTTCACAGGCTTCGATAACATTATCCATCACAATAGGCCAATCGCGCTGCCAGGTTGCAGTATCGTAAGGGAGACCAGCTACTAAGTGAACCACTTCGGCATCGCGAACTGCTTCCCGAACTTGCTTTTTGTCCAATAAATTGGCTGACAGGGTTTCATCGGTAGGGTTTACCACTTCCGGAGTGCGGGAAACCTGCCTTATTTGAGGCACGAAAGGGGAAAGAGACCGACTTAGTTCACGGGCAATCACGCCTCCAGAACCTAAAATAACGTGCATAATACCTAGATTTAATTCTTCAATTTAAGCAAAAAAGCACTACAAATTAAGAATCTGCTTTAGGATGTTGGGGACTGCGGTAAGTTGCAACTCTCGAGCTGCCCGTTGATAAGTGAGCATACCAGCTAACTCCGGGGTATTCTGACTTGCTCTCAAGTTGTTCCAGGTCCGGTCAAAGATTAGCTTTCCAGACTCCAAATCAGTCACAGTCATCCGAAGGTTCATTTGGGCAGCGGCAAGACCCTGTGCAGCTTGCTCTTCTCTGGTATCGGCAGAAATCTCGATTAAGTAATCGGAGTTGGCCGGAGCTTCTGATAATTGGAAACTCTCGCGAAAAAGACGCTCACGAACAGCTCTCGCTAAAGGAGCGCCTGCTACATCCTGACCCAAATTTTTCTCTTTAGATCGAATGAAAAAAACGGGAGGTTTCACATTAAGCACCAAGCTGGCTTCCGGAACACTTTGTTTGTTCAATAGCTTACGCCAAACTTGTTTGCTTCTTCCTTGAAAAATAGCGTCTAAATCAGGAGTAATGGTAATTTCCTGGATATTCTCACGAGTGCTGACAGAACCAATTTTGAAGAGATACTGGCCACGATCGTTGGTTACTGGATTTCCGGTAATATCTCCATCGCCTTTGGTAAATTCCACTTTTAGGGGTAAATTCCTAACCGGCAGCGTTCTACCACTGCGGTAACGCACGCTTAAAAAAGTTTCTTGATCTACAGGGCGACCGGCCTTTAAATCGAGCTGATCGATGTTGTAAGTCATCACCAAACTCTTAAAAAGGCGGTTTAAAAGGCTTACGATCTCATTTCCCAGAAAGATATTTTTACCCTGAAAGTCAGTTTGAAGGCTTTCATTCAAGTACTCCTTAATGGATTCTAAGGCAGAGCAAGCGTTATCAACAGCCACCGTAACCATTCCGGCATCTTCGGCTTTAAGTGCTTTATCATAGAAATCGAGCGCCTTAGATACCGCTTGAGCTTGGGCTTGTGCCCTCAGTTCGGCGTAGCGAGCTTTAGATATTCTAAGATAAATCCAGTAATCAGAGGGGCCTTCCCAGGTATCTACTGTTTCATAATCTTCCAGCTTGATATTGGAACTAGTTTGGGTAATGCTGCGATAATCACTTGAAATATCGCCGCCTTGCTCCATGCGATCGAGCACGGAGTTGGTGGCCACATTCACGGAGATTTGTCCCACCATATCACCTAAAGCCCGTTTCCGGGCTTCTTCCAAATGGCTATTCCCTACTACATCTTTGGAGGCAACACCAATTCCGATATAAAAAGCTGAACTAATTGGGCGCTTAGAAACCCAAGCTGGGGCAACGGTTTCAGCCTTCGACTTAGTATTGCTTCTATCCGTATTTGACCTATTGGAATTGTTTGTTTTTGACGAATAACACGCCGTTAGCAATAGCCAAGCATAAATCAGCTTTTTCATGGACGAGTCCTTTCGTATTCTAAAATTTGATCTGCAACGTTATGGCTTACTGTTTCTTCTAGCTCCTGAAGCAGTAAGCTTTCGTCTTTTAAAGTTTGACGCCCATTTAACATGCTTTGCAATTGTCGATATTGATTCGTTAATACCCTATCGCGTGGGTCATTCATGTTTTGATTTCTCCATACACCGGGATATAATGATCGGGTATTTCCACCGTAAGTAGCATAAGTAATTTCATCTACTGCATTTTCATTGACTAATCCAGATCGAAGGATTTTACCCGTTTCAGCATTGACCAATTGCCATTGCAGTTGAAAATTTAAAGCTATACTGGCAGAATACTCCGTGTACATCACCTTACGATAAGAAGTTCTAAGCACTTCTTGCTTGAGCTCCTTCGACCAAACTTTTTCTTGATATGCCTCAAAGCCTGTTCTATCTACTCCACGCGGTTGCTTTCTGCTGGCAGTGATTCCAATTACCTTACCTACTAAAATTGTTTTCGCGCCTGTGAGGTCGGCCATTTTGCTATAATCCTTGGTATCAAACCCAATATTTTGTTCTTGAAACACTCGATCAGACTGAGACCGGTCTATCAAGGCGATAAATTCATTGCCTGACTGACTGAGAGAAGAAACTATTCTTGCTAAAACTGCATCAGCTTCCTGTCGGTCGATTCTGCTAGCCTGAAATGGGGCGAAAGCAATGGTGAGGGTGGCTTTTTCTTTGGAATCAGTCATTAATAACTGAACATCCTGATAATTCCTATCGATTTGCGCAGCCGCTTTAAACCCTTCATACGCGCGTCGAAAATTTTGATTGTCGTAATCCGCCCTGGCATCTTCATAGGTTTTAATGAGCAAAGCCCTGTTTTTCATCTTTGCCGCGTCCTTGAAATCAGGTTGGATTGTAACTATTTCCTGAAACTTTGATTCAGCTTCAGAGTAAGACTTTTTCCTGAGGAGTTGTTGAGCCTCATTGTATAACCTATTTAGAAACTCCTTTTTATCTTCTTCGAAATCATCTTGATAAACCGAAGGAATTGAGAGTTCAACGCGAAAAGTGCTAATCTCCTTTACAATTTTTTGTGCTTCCAAGAAGGCATAAACAGCTTCACGGTAATTTTGGTCCATATGTGCCCTGGAAAACTTATTAATTTGTTGATCCAGCATCTTCTGACCAGTAGATTTCAGTCCTTGACGTGCTTTAATATTGGTTAAGTCATTGGTCAAGGCCATTTTATAATTATATACTGCATCATCCCATAGGCCAGCTTTGGCGAATTTATCGCCACGGCTGACATACATTTTGGTTGCTGAACAGGCGCTGAGCAATAAAATCAAGCCCAAAGTCAGCAGACGGGCAGTGGAAAATGAAAGGATAGGCTTCATGGATGATGTAAAATTACGCTCGTTCGCGCCAATGTCAAATAACGTGCCGCTAAGCTATCAATCTTATACCTTTGTGTCATGAATGCTTCAACCCGTCAGCTTAAAGTTGCAAGACTACTACAGAAGGAACTTTCTGAAGTTTTAAAACCAGAAATGCAGCTTAGATTCCCGGGCGCCATGATTACCATCACCAAGGTGAACATCAGTCCTGATTTAGGGGTGGCTCATGTATATCTAAGCGTATTTATGGCAAAAGCAGAACAAGTTATTGCTCAAATTACGCTCGACCATACCGAAATTCGCTACAAATTGGGGCAAAGAATCCGCCATCAACTGCGAATTGTTCCGGAGCTTCACTTCCATATCGACGATTCGCTGGATTACATTGACCGTATTGACCAACTGCTTAAGCAGTGAGTGCAGTAAAAACCCTGCTTTTCCTTTCCTTTCGCTATTTGTTCTTTCGGAGAAAAGGAAAATTCATCAACCTGCTCAGCTTCATTTCCTTCATCGGAGTGATGGCCGGGACCGCTGCATTGATTCTGGTTTTGTCTGTTTTTAATGGATTAGAACACCTTTTTACTGAATTATCAGGCAGGCAAGAACCTACCCTACTGATTACGCCGAAAACTGGTAAATACCTGGAAGCCAATGACTCATTACTTTTGGTTATCAAGCAAAAAACAGGCGCTTCTGCCGGGTATTGGATTGAAGAAAACATCCTAATCAGACATAATCAGCTTGAACTAATTGGCTCGATCAGGGGTATGAAGCCAGAAATGTTTCTAGCAGCTGGCTACGATACCTGCCTCATCAACGGAAGCTTGCCAAAAGACGACGGAAGTATAGCTGTTAGCAGTGAGATTGCCGGAAGCCTTGGAATTAGTCCGGGTCCATTTGACCAAATTACAGAGTTATTTGCTCCGCAACCTGGTAAAGTTTCGGTTCTGAATCCTGAAAAAGCCTTCAAAAGAGAGGCATTTTTAAGCCAAGGTGTTTTCAGTGCCGGGAGTGAGAAAAGCAGGTTGATGGTATTAACCCATCTTAGTGCAGCTGAAAAATTGGTAGGAAAGCCCGGAATGGCCACCGGAATTGTCCTTTTTGGCCATGAAGACCTAATGAAGGAATGGTCTGAAACACTCAAAATACTGCTCGGAAATGATTTCCAAGTAAAGGACAAATACCAGCAGCAAGAAGCTATTTACGCGGTATTTCGTTCTGAAAAACTATGGTCATTGTTGCTTTTAAGCATTCTAACCGGACTAGCGGCGCTAAATCTTGTTGGCAGTCTTTCGATGCTCATTCTTCATAAAAAACACGATTTATTTATACTAGGCGCTATGGGCATGGCTGTAACACAAAAGCGCTACGTATTCGGACTAACAGGCATGCTTATCAGCTTGTGCGGATTAGTTGGCGGGCTTGGATTAGGCAGCGCACTGATTTGGGCTCAACAAACATTTGAGATCATTCAATTCCAAGTCAATAGTTCAGCTTCTGAAGCCTATCCGGTACTTTTTCAGTGGAAGGACGTCGGTATAGTTAGCTTAATTGTGCTGATTTGCAGCATTTTCTGCCTTTGGATACCGGTGAGAAAAATCCGAGACTAACTACGGCTGTAATTAGGGGCTTCTCTGGTTATGGTTACACCATGAGGATGCGACTCTCTCACTCCATTGTTGGTAATTCGAACAAAAGAGGCTTGTTGAAGCTCAGAAATGGTTCGAGCGCCACAGTATCCCATTCCGGCCTTCAAACCGCCGATGTATTGATACATCACTTCTGCCAGCTTTCCTTTGTAAGGCACCCTTCCCACGATGCCTTCTGGAACCAATTTTTTGATTTCATCTTCTGCATCTTGAAAGTATCGATCTTTTGAACCTTCTTTCATGGCTTCAATAGACCCCATGCCTCGGTAAGTTTTGAACTTTCTTCCTTCAAAAATGATGGTTTCACCAGGAGATTCTTCAACCCCGGCGAATAATGAGCCAGCCATGATGCTTGAAGCGCCAGCAGCCAAAGCTTTTACAATATCTCCCGTATAACGAATGCCTCCATCAGCAATGATGGGAATTCGACCTTGAAGAGCTGCTGCCACCTCCAAAATGGCGGTAAGCTGAGGGACTCCAACACCAGCGATCACGCGGGTAGTACAGATAGAACCTGGCCCTACACCCACCTTCACCGCATCGGCTCCAGCATCTGCTAAAGCCATTGCTGCTGCTCCTGTAGCGATGTTTCCAACAATAACTTGTAACAATGGATAGGCAGCTTTCACCTGCTTTAGTGCGTTGATGACCCCAGCAGAATGCCCGTGAGCAGTATCGATAGTAATAACATCAACACCTGCATGAACCAACGCGGATACACGCTCAAGCATATCCGCTGTTACACCTACCGCAGCCCCCACACGGAGCCTCCCCATGCTGTCTTTACAAGCCATGGGATGGTCTTTGGTTTTAAGAATATCGCGGTAAGTAATGAGCCCGGTTAACATGCCGGATTCATTGATTACGGGAAGTTTCTCAATTTTATGAGATTGAAGGATGGTTTCAGCCTCCGCTAAAGTGATTCCTTCGCGGGCTGTGATGAGGTTTTGTTGAGTCATCACTTCTGAAACTTTTCGTTGATGGTCTTTTTCAAACCGAAGGTCTCGGTTAGTTAGAATACCCACTAGCTTGCGTGCACCATCTACGACCGGAATTCCGCCAATGCGATTTTCACGCATAAGTTCAAGTGCAAATCCTATTGTGTCGCCAGGATTTAATGTAATTGGATCCACAATTAACCCACTTTCGGAACGCTTGACTTTACGTACTTCCTTGGCTTGATCAACAATGCTCATGTTTTTATGCAACATCCCAATCCCTCCTTCATGAGCGATTGCAATGGCTAATTCAGATCCTGTAACGGTATCCATGGCTGCGGATACGATAGGAACATGAATACTGATTTTACTGGTTAGTTGAGAACTGATGTTGACTTCGCGAGGAAGGACTTCAGAATAGGCTGGAAGCAGGAGTACGTCATCGTAGGTAAGGCCTTCGCCGACGATTTTTTGTGAGAAGTCAAACATGGCAAACAAGGAGCTTATTTGCCGGACGAAGATACTGCTTTTACCCTTTTACTTGATTCCTTTAAAAACATCTGGATAGTCAGTAATAATACCATCAACTCCCCAAGTTTTTAACTTAACCATATCGGCCTCAGCGTTTACTGTCCATGGAATAACCCGGATATTCTTTTGGTGAAGCAAAAGGACATCTTCTTGCGTCAACAATTGATAATCAGGGCTGTAGATATCTGGATTGAAGCCAAGCTTTTCTAAATTCTGAACTACTCCATTTTTATTTTCAACCAATAAAGCAGTTTTTATGGGAAGTGATTTGGAAGCGATGTATTTCAAGACCCTGATATCAAAACTTTGGATGATTGTTCGGTTAACCAAACCATTGTCCATCACCACTTTGAGTACTAAATCAGCATATTGTTGAGGTTCTGGGTGGTATTTTTTATCCCCATCCGGCGTTGATTTGATTTCAATATTGTACCACACTTGAGGCAGTTTATGCTCTCGGATGTATCGCTCGGTTACCTGAAGGGCTTCGCGCAGTAGAGGCTTACAAACCGGCATTCTTACTTGAGTAGGGAAGTTAAAATTTCCTTTCGACCCACAATCAAAGAGCATAATCTCTTGATAAGTCATTTTAAAGAGATTATACTCCCTTTCCTTTTTTATTGAAATTGGATAATCAGTACTATCAAAGCAAATCAGCGCACTCATCCAAGGCTCATGAGAAAGCACTACTTGAAGATCCTTAGATATGACCACGTCCATCTCGAGCGTAGTCACGCCTTTCTCTAGTGCTTTCATTAACGCTGGCAGGGTATTCTCGGGCATCAAACCTCTGCAACCTCTATGACCTTGTAAATCGAAAGTTGGCCAAGGAGTTTGGGCAAAACATGGAAAAGCGAGGCTGATAAAAAAGCCAATGAGTAGATGAAATCTCATGGTGCGTCTAAAAATACCACAGGTTTTTAAAACCATACTAAAAACGATGGATAACGCTTCAATTTGTTAAACATTAACTATTTATTATCCTGTTTCCAACTGGTGAAAATCCAGAAGTCAGATTGATTGAGCTATAAATGAAGAAAGGGCTGGCTAAAAAGCCAACCCTTTCCAATATTGCCCGAAAGCAATTTTTATTTCACTACAGGCAGTTTAATGGTAAACTGACCAGCAGTTGTAGAGAGTTTCAACAGATAAACTCCTTCACTCAGGTTGATAGATTCAGTCAAGTCACCATTAGCGTTCAAGCTCTTGACTTGGTTTACCAAACGACCATTGAGGTCGAGGATATCAATATGCTGAAGCGTTGCGTTTCCGAGACCAAAAACTCTAAGCTGACCATTGCTAAAGCTTACTTGAGGCTGAGAAGCTACTACTTGAGGATCAACGCTGGTAGTCATTGGAGCAAATACCAGATTGAAGCGGTTACGAATAACAGCAGGAGCACTTACATTGAACGTGTAAGCTGACTGGCGGAGGTTATGAGTAGCTCCTGTTTGAAGATCTTGCAAGAAGATACCAGTAGAAGCATCCATATTATCCAATTGATCCAAAGCGATGGTGTAAGAACCAGCGCGACCAGCATCCAGACCCATTGGAACTACTTTGTTAGAAGTAAGTTCTTCAAGACCTTGAATATCGAGGTCACGGTTACCAAGAATTGAGTAGAAGGCGATGTTGGCATTTCCTTTATTCTTACGTGCATCGAATAGACGATCGTAACCATCTGTTGCATCTTGAGTAAATCCGACCAAAGTCACGTTACGATCACCATGGTTATTCGTAGCGCGTACATAGGCGCGTTTTACAGTATTGGCAGTACGAGTGAAGGCGTTAGCACCTGATGAACGCATACCATTAGTAAAACTAGCATTAGCACCTGCAACGTTAGCCTCTACAAAGAAACCTTGAGCAGTTCCTAAGTTGAATGCAGGACTTAACATGTTGAAAGTGATATAGTCAGATCCACTGAAGTTATTACCTGTAGGATTGGTTGAGAAAGGAGTATTCCAAAGGTAAACAGCACCATTAACAGAAGTATTGGCTGTTAAGAATGCTTGTCCATCAAGAGCACTTGGGTAAGGGTTACCAACAAGATTCCAACTTGAACCACCAAGGTTGTGTACCAATGCCACATTCACGTTACCAACATTAGGAGTACCTGAGAACTGACTGGTACCAGGAGCTCCGGCTGCGGAAGAGTTACTACCTGTAACCGCATAACCAACACCTGGAATCATTTGGGTTGTAGCAGGAACTGTTCCCCAAGATTGAGTAACCGCGTTGAAGCTATACATATCAGGACCATCAACAACTGAAAGGTTATTGGAAGTCATTGGGCTTGACCAAAGTTGATACATCAGTGGGTTGGTAGTACCAGTACGACGAAGAAGAACAGTACCGGTAACGTTTCCAGCACCAATTGGAGTACCAGCCCCATGCATCAGGTTAGCACCGTCATTCAAGATTAAGGTACCAATATTTAAAGTAGTACCAGCAGCAACTGCTACAGTTCCGGAATAAAGGGTAGTAGCACCAGCAACAGCAGCATTTCCGGTAAATGCATCAAAGATGATAGTTCCAGTACCTTGGATGCTTCCGCCTTGGTTAGTGAGGTTACCACGAAGTGTAGAAGTTGTAGCCGCTGGAATAGTTGCACTAGCGCCAGAACGAATAACTAAGTCAAAAATCACACTTCCATCAGGTAATGTAGCCGAAGTACCTGGTTGAACAACTACCGAAGAAAGGCTGGTAGCAGGACCAGGAGTACCATTAATCCAAGCTGAACCACTCCAAATGATAGCAGGGTTTACATTGAGATTTAGACTAGTAGAAGTACCAGCTCCACATCCATTAAGCGCAGCTACACGAATTTCTCCGGAAGTTGCAGAGTTACTTACAGAGGCGGTAACACTAGCAGCAGTACCTCCTGTGAAGGTTAATCCTGTACCAGTGTAAGACCAAGAATAACCTGTTACTCCTGCACCACCACCAGTAGCAGTGTATGACAAACCGGTAATACCTTGATAAGTATTGGTAGGTCCACTTACTACAGGAGCCGAGGCAACACCTAGGGTTGGAGTGTACTCATAAGCACCCATATCAGGAGCTGAAGTTGAACGGGTAACACCATTGATTGAACCAGTTTCTGCAACCGGAGTACCTCCGTTATTGGCAATACAATGGTCAAAGTTCAACTGACCTGTGGCAGCATTAGGGAACAATGGCGAAGGCAAGCTCGCAATGGTAGCCGTGCGAGAGTTGGCATCACCACTTGAAGAAGTTCTCCATTGACTCAAAGTACGATTGGTGGTTCCCCACTCACCAATGGAAGTGGTATCACCGGCAAGCAAGAGGTTAAAGTCAGAACTTGTCCAACCAGTTGCAGGGGTTGAAAGGTTATTACCAATAGCGAAGTGACGACCAGATCCTCCTGTACGCGTGTTAACGAAAACGTTGTTACGGAGATTAACAGGAAGTGCAGTTACTGTTGAAGAACGATGGAAAGCATAAGAACTAAGTGTTCCTGAACCGGTACCTGAAACGAAGATGGTGTTGTACTGAACAGTAGAAACTGTGGTTCCAGCAGTACCATCGTAGAAAATACCTGAAAGACGAGTATTGTTGGTTACCCCTTGACCAATACTGATTTCATTGTTAGCAATGGTCAAAGGAGCTGCGCCTGAAGTAAGACGTACATAAATACCAGCGGTTAATGAAGTAGCACCGGTAGTTCCATTAGAAATACCCAAAATAGTATTTCCAGAAACCACCATTGATGCACCTCTTATCCCGATTCCTATTCCTGATGCGCCACCATTAATATTGGTTGCTGTTGTTAAGGAAATATCAGAAATTCTGTTACCGCGAACTATCAATTGACCAGCAGATGCAGATGTCCCTGCTACTATACCCTGAACAGCCAAAGTTCCATCTGAAAAAGTCACTCTAGTAGAGGTCGTGGTTAGATTGAATACTTCATTATTTAAAATTTCAGTTATGCCTGTACCCAGAGACGCAATACCCTGAAGTTGGGTAGTAGTCCCAGTTCCATTAGCTAAAACAAATCCGATTCTGTTTCCTTGAATTCTTACATAACCGGCACCGGTATTATGAAGAATCGTTCGACTAATTGCATTACCTGAGGTAACAATGGTAGCAGGACCAGAACTAGTTCCAATAATATTGGGCTGCGCAATAGAACCAATCACTACCGAAGAAGCACCAAGGTGAGAAATCGCACGGAAAGCAGCAGTAGTACCGGTATTGGTAATACTTACATTACGAATTTCATTGCCTAGTACACGAATCGTGTCGGTTGTTGCTGGACTATTTAGGATTATTCCTGTCCAGATAACGTTTCCAGCATTCACCCAAGGAGTACCACCTGCATTGACCGAAGAACCGCCAATGATGTTCCCAATAACTTGGTGGGCCGAAGCACCCGCGATGTTAATTCCTGATTGGGCAGTAGTTGGAGAAATAGCTTGGTTATCATAAATGCTATTCCCTGAAATTACCCAGTTATCTCCAGTTCCAGCAGCACTCAATAAAACACCATTGGATGAAAAGTTTGCCAATTGATTGTTTACAATTTGGTTGCTCGAATTAGGTGCTGATAAACTTCCAAGAGAGTTAATCAAATTTGCAGGTGTAGCAACAGGGCTTGAAAGGTTGGTTATCAAGCAATTGCTGACAATGTTATTGTTATTACCAACAGAGCCAACAGAAGTAGTTCCAAATAGAATTACCCCACTTGCGGTTGAAGTTACCGCTCCTTCAATGGTACAATGAGTAATTGTATCGAGGTTGGCATTGTTAATCAATGATATGGTTGAACCAGAAGTATTGGTATTTCTGAATACCAAGTTGTTACTAGTATGACCAAATCTGCCATCAAACTTCACTCTACTTACTCCATCCAGACGAATCAGGGCAGAGGATGTAGCGCCACTAAGCACTTTTGGAGTACTGTTGTTTGAACGGAACACAACGCTGAAATTAGAGCCAGAAGGACTGAACGATAGCGCATTTAGAGCAACTGTTCCAGGCTCTGTAGTATTCTGACGAATTTCTACTGTTACATTCCCAACAATCACATTGGTATTAAGATAATTAAACACTCCTGTTGGACCTGTTAAATCTTGGAAATGACCAGGACCTACAATTACGGTTCCTGAAATAACTGTTGCAATTGTGAAAAAAGATGGTGTTGAAGGTGCAGAAGTTATTGACGACACGCTACTTGCAGCAAATCCGGCAGGTGGGAAAGCTGATACGTTAGTCGGAACATTTAAATCCTGAGCAGCGTAGAAGTACTGTACTGTTTTTCCTGCAATCACCCCACCGAACAACCTAGTTAAATCAAGGGTAAAACTAAATGGATTAGAAGTGTTTGATGCTTCCACAAATTTCCAACCACTAAACGCAGAAGTGTTCGCACCAAACACATTGGCATCGTCACTGTATTTGAAATAAATTCTGGGACGATTAACCACTGAATCTAAACCCAATCCATCATCTGTGATAGTAACTGCCGAAGGCAGCACATAAGAGTTTATCGGAAGGGTATTGGGGATCTCATAGTTTACAATAACCGGCTTAATCGCATCTTGGATGTTGTGATAAGCTCCAATACTAGTTGGGTTAACACGAACATTACCCGCAAAATCTTCGGTAATACTTGGGATAAACATAGCGGCTCCAGCAGCTGGAGAGCCTGTGCTAGGCGCTAAAACAGTTGACGAGTTAAACAATGGGTCTGCTATCAAGGAAGAAGACTCTTGAGTAGTGGTATAGGCTGCCTGCAAATCAGATAGAATATTCGAATGAGCAATGGAAGTAGAGAATGTAGTTACCACACCAAAATTTCTCATTTGAGAGGAAGCACCAATGTGGTAAATGTTATTGTTTGCTACACCAGTTCCGATGTTAAATCCGGCTGGAATTTGAATGGCATTGTGGTTCAAAGTACCGGTGTTGCTGGTAAAGTCAACCGAGATGGCGTTGTTCACCATTACCAGATTAACTACCGAGGTTGAGGAGATTCTCAAACCAGTACTTGGGATTGCAGTCGCAGTTGAGGAACCTGGATCCAAGTCACCGGAAAGGTTGATGGCGTTGAAAGCAACGGTATCACCACTAGAAGCGGCTAATCCGATTCCTACTGTTTGATCACTTCCAGTACCATTAGAACGTAAACCATAAATGACGTTGTTAACGATTCTGTTGTTAGAAGGATTTGCGTTGGTACCCACTGCAATCCCTACTGCAGAGAATAGTCTTTCGTCCACTACATTATAAATCTCGTTGCGAGAAATGTCTGCGTTAGCAACAAAGGTTGACGTCGGAGTCCATACTGCATCTGTTCCTAAAGCAATGGCCACACGGTCAGTACCGGAAGTAGTGGTTGCGAAGGTTCCACCAATATGACGGAAGACATTCTGACGAACAACCGGACGATTCTGGTTGAGCAACACAATTCCACCTTTAACTAATTGGTCTGTGCCAAAAGCATCAGGACCAAATGTACAATTGGTTACTACTAGTCTTTCGTTTGGATTACCTGCGCTGTTACCATTGGCAAATAAGCCGTAACGCGCTTTTGTAAATAAACAGTTATCGACAGTGATAGAGTCATTATCTGAGCCGGTAGAGCCAATAGTTACAGCAGAACCACCGATTAACAAACCAAATGTGGTTACCGTTGAAACAGAGGCATCTATACCAGTAGCAAAACTCACATTCTTGATGGTGATGTTATTGCTACCATTCGTATTGGAGATGATCTGCATGGCTGCTGATGCAGCAACAGTAGAGTTATTGACCACATTTAAATAACGTCCACTATTTCCAGGCACTTCACCAGTCAAGGTTACGTAATCAGCACCGTCAAACTTAATCAAGGAACCTGTTAGTGAACCGGTGATATTCTTAACGGTTGGCGTGCTAGTAGAAATGGTGATGGTGTAAGTACTTGCAGGATTGTCTTTGGTAATTTGGTTCAAAGACACTGCACCGGTTTCTGTAAGGTCACTCAAGATATTAAGCGTGACATGACTTGAAACAATACTTCCATTAATGATATCAAATGCTCCTGCCATACCGGTTAATGAGGTAACCATTCCACCTGTTCCTACTGTTATTACAGATGGAAGTGTTTTTACGATTACATAGCCGTCAGGAGTTGTTGGAGCTGATACTTGCGTATTAACATTTGTATGAGCAGCACCTACGGATGGAGAGATTCCCAAATTTGGAATGACTGCTTGATCCTGTGCAACCACATAGTATTGAATGATGTCAGAAAGTGCGGGGTTAAGTCCAGTAGCAGCAAGATCGATGGTAAAGTTCCATGTTCCGCTGTTACCGTTCCCACTAACTAAGCTACCCTGAGTACTGTACCAAGTATTACCTACGGAAAGATTGCGGAACCAAATCCTTGGTCTGAGGGGTCCTGTAGTAGGAATTCCGCTGATTGGATCCGAAATAGATGCGGTTAAAACGAGGTTATTGGTGGTTGATGTATCATTTAATGGGGTGTAGCTAATAAGAGGCGCATTTAAATCAAGAGGCACAAAGTTTCCTGCATAAGCGCCTAAATCAACTGGGGAGAGCGTAGAACGATCATTACCATTAATGTCTATTGCTACTTGACCCGTTATGCTTGAAACTGAGTTACCAGATAATTCTATTGGTGTTGGATTATTCAATGATAGACTCAGACTACTCACCGCTGATGATGGAGAAACGAAGTTTGGAGAGGCAGAAATGCTATTCGTGTTATTCCCAGGCATCGCTGCTATTAAAGAAGCTAAGCTATTGAGCGTATCCGTACCCGTGTTGATTGACGCTAACGCACCACCATTGCCCGGAGCAAAGTACAGGTTATTGTCGGTTAAGTTAGTGGCTGTTGTGTTCAACACAAAACTAAAGTGACGTCCACCAGAAGTAGCGTTTGAACGAGCATTTACGAAAATGTTGTTCAGAATTGAGTCGGCAGGGCCGGCTGAAGTTCTGCGGAACGCGAAGGTATTGGTTGCCGTTGTTTCAGTAACGTTACCACCGAGGTAAACACTGTTATGGAAATAAGCGTGTGTGGTAGTATTGGCTTTCAAAATACCATTAACCGCTTTAGATGAAGCTACTGAAGCACCAGTGGAGTCGAATCCAAGGACTACTTCATTGTTAGTCACCAATTGAGGACCAGCAACCAAGTGAATACCAATCATCGCTGCTGTAGCCGAGGTAGAAGCATTGTTCAAGCTGTGAACTTTGTTACCTGAGATGGTACCTCTGATTCCAGTCGCGCTATTGGATGCTAAGATACCGCTTACAAAGGTGGTAGCTGAAGCAGAATTAACCGTAAGCGAGCGAACTACGTTGTTGGAAATATTAAACGTACTAGCAGCATTGGTAGAGCTATTGAAAATACCACTCAATGCCATGGTGGTAGTAGTTCCTGTTGTAGCAGCTGAGCTAGTCAAGTGCTGTACCAAGTTTCCAGTCACATTCACATTGGGTGTAGTTGTACCTGAAATGTTGATACCACGAGTAGAACTGCTAGTGCTAGTAGATGTTGTATTATTCAAAATACCGGAAATGGTATTGTTGGTAATATGAACCGTTACTCCTGTGGTAACAGTAGTCATAGAAACATTAATACCATTTAAGGCCATGATATTGGTAGAACCACTGTTGTTGGCAATTGAGCTAACATTGGATACACTACCGATGGTATTGCCAGAGATGGTGAGGTCGGAAACTAAAGCAGGAGCTCCCCCAATCATATTCATAGTAAGAATAAGCGAAGTGGAGAACGGAGTTACTTCAATGTTGCGAATGGTATTTCCACTAACGGTACCACCATTTACAGATCCAGCAATAATGTGCGTTATCGTAGAACCTGGAGTAGTACTTGGTGGAGTTAACGTAATGTTTCGAACCGTGTTATTCAGCACACTAATGATACCTGTGTTAACATTGATCGCTCCCCAGAAAGTAGTTCCGGAGTTTGGAGCCTGATAATTAATGTTAGCAATGGTATTTCCAGTAATGGTATTGGCAGAAGAAGTACCACCCTGGTTATAGATCATATAAGCAGTAACATTATTGGTGGTTCCACCATCAATTACCATGGGAGTTCCAGCGCAATTCGGAGCAGTACCTCCAATGAAGTTGTTGCTGATGATGTTACCAACTGCAGCAGTTGACTGGATGAAAATACCAGAAACGGTAGAAGTTGTAGCTCCACCTGTAGGAGTAAATCCTGCTTCGTTGAAGATGGAGTTTCCGGAAATGGTATTACCGGCATCACCACCTAAAATAGCAACTCCTGCACTGATTTGTGCGTTACGGAAATAGTTCTTAATGATGTTATTGGAAATTACGTTGCCATTGTTTTCTAAACCCGCTGTAAGGTTTCCTGAGAAATACACAGGATAGAAAGGCATACGTGCATCAACACCAGTAGCATCAGTAATCATACAGTTAGAAACGGTGTTGCTATCGTTTCCGGATACTAATGCATTGGATGCAAAGGTTACCGTACCACTGGAAGCGGTTTGGTTGTTTCCTTCAATGTTTAGGTAAGTAATCGTGTTTTTCGTAGCATCATTACGGAACAAGAAGGTTGGAACATTGTTGGAATTGGTTTCCATATCGAAAGTCCATTCACGGATTCCGGTAGGAGTACCCGCAATATCACGTCCCTGTCCATCAATGGTTAAACGATCAACACCACCCAACAATACCAAAGCAGTAGTTGGAGCATTTAAACCGTTAGCGGTAGTTACACCGGTTACGCCATTTGCGAGGCGAATGGTCACGTTGTAGTTAGCACCTGATGGGCTTGTTGAAACAGCAGAGAAAGTAATGGGGAAAACCTCAGTGGTTCCATCATAGTCTGCCTGGATTTCATAAACTACATCACCTTGAACAAGTTTACTACCTAGCTCAGCGGTGATATCAGTCAAGTTTTTACGCGTTTGAGAAGCGCCTACAGGATAAGTTCCGGCAGCGAGAAATTCAGGAGCGACACCTGCAACAAAGAATCCATTAATGTTAGAAACTGGGTCTCCAATTACACCGAATCCATCTAAACCGCCGTCAATCGGAGAATAACTTCCGGTAAGCGTGGTAGAGAAACCAAGACGATTAGATGCAGTGAAAGTGGTAGGAACAAAATCGGATATTTTAACGCGAGCATTGATAAAGTTAGCGCCTCCACTGATGATGGCTGATCTCCAGTAGTTATCGTTATTGATGGAAACAAATGTTCCACCTGAGGTACCGCCAGTAGCACCATCCAATGCTTCTGCTTCTACTACAACCGGTCCACCGGCATTGGTAGTCACTTCTTTGTATTCAATAGGAAGATACTGCGTTGAGGTACCAATTGGGAGTGGGAAGTTTCTTGTACCTGATAAAGAGGCTTGGAGCTCCACTCGCATGGGCCCACGAACATAACCAGAGTCTGAAGATCCTGCCAAATAAACCGCGTTGGTTGTATTGATTACCAATGGGTTTAATGCAGAAGTAATAATCTGTCCTCTGGTAAACTGCAAGGAGTCGGTAACAGTGAGCGCACCACCGGTTAAGGTCAGGTTGTTGGCACCAGTATTTACCGAAAGATAATGAACTGATCTGCTTGCAGGGATTTCATTACGGCCACCAAGGTTTTGACTGCTGGCTTCGCGGATATAACTCAATGTATATTTTCCGGTACCTAAGTTGAAAGTTGGAGTTGCATCGAAACCTCCTACGTCAACGGTTCCTGACGCTTGACCGAATTGAACAGTTGCGTTAGCAGAGCCATTACCGAGGGTGATTTTTCCTGCATTGGAAAATCCACCAGTACCAAAAAGATTAACTCTGGTTGTGATAATGTTGTTGACTTGTCCTAAGTTGATTCCACCACCTGAGTTGCTAGATTCTAAACGAGCAAAAGGTGCCAAATTAGTTCCGAAAATACCGGCCCCTTCAACAGATTGAAGTACAACACCATTGAACAAGAAGCGGCAGTTTGCATTGCTGCTTACAATTTCACCATCGTTCACTAAAGACGCCCCGGAGAAATTCAGAAATACGCCAGAAGTGTTTGATGGATTATTTATGAGCGTTTTTCCTGCACCAACGTAAAGGTCTCCCGCGAATGTCGCAGTTGCATTTACCGAAACAGTGTAATTATTAGCACCATTGATGCTAACATTAGGAAGCGTACCTTGAACAAGGAAATTCGTTCCGGCAACTGTGGTGTTATCACCAAGGTTCAGGGTCCACAAAGGGGTGCTTGTACCATTGGCAATGTATTCATGGAATTGAGTAGTTCCTGTGTTACGATTAACTATGGTAATTGTTCCGCCAGTTACGGTATAGTTGTTAGAAGTAGAGGTTAAACCAAAAGTTGCGGTTGCAGTACTGTTGTTTCCAACGGTAGCAAGGTTGATATTACCACCTGACATGGTTATGTTAGTGGCGTTTGCAGAAGCCATACGCCCTGAAATATTCAGAGTTCCACCACTCATGATAAAGTTGGAACCTGCACCAAAGCCAAGGGAGTTATTGATAGCTGTTCCAATGTTATAAGTTCCTTGAGAAATCCTTAAGGTACCATTACAAGAAGGTGAGCCATTTTGACCTGCCACTGTAAAATTGGGGTTATCCAACCATAAACCTGCGTTTCCAGCTCCAGCTGTTCCTACTGAATAAGAAGCTGTTGTAAAAACCCTGGCTGTCATGGTGAATGTTCCAGCAATTCTTAAGGTACCATTAGACAATGTTAAAAATGCCATTGGCGTTCCATCAACCGTGGTTTCTTGAACGGTTAAAACGGATGGATTGAGTGTAAGGGTAAAGGCAGAAGTGGTTCCTTTGTTCAAGGTTATTGTACGAATATCCGTGGTAGCACCTGAACCACCGAATGTATTGTTGGCTGCGCCGGTGAAGGTTAATCCAACTCCTGATGTAAAGGTAGAAGCTGTACGATGTAAGTCAAGAATACCATTATTGGTTAAATTTCCACCAATAGACAAACCATGACCTGTTCCGGTAACTGAAGGCGTTTGAGCTGCACGAAGGATACCACCAGCATTAATTAATACATGACGAGCAACCGTGAGCGCTCTTGCGGTTCCTGTGTTTTCATATTGAAGTGTTCCTTCAACAGTAACAGCATTTACAGAAGAAGAAGTATTTAAAGTAACCGTGTGACCAGAAGCAATCACCACAGAATCTGTAGCGCCAGGAACTACACCACCAACCCAGGTAGCAGTTGCACTCCAGTTACCGGTTGCAGCTGAAACAATGGCTGAAGGACCATTAGTTGCGAATGAGTTAACAGGAGAAGGCGTACCTGTACCACCACCTTCAGTTCCACCGGAAACTCTTACGAATACAGTTGAACCTGGTACAAGGCCGGAAAGATTAAAGCTAGTAGCGTCTTGTGAAGCAGTTCCAGCGGTGGTCCAAGTTGACCCATCAGCGGAGGTTTCTATTAAATAAAAGGTCTCAGAAGCAATATCTGTCCAGCTTACTGTAGCAGTTGTTCCGGTAATGCTAGAAAAAGAAACTGCACCAACAGCAGAAGGTACAGTGATGCTTGGAGTAAAGAGTATAGACAATCTTGAACCTTCAGTTGGAGAATTCAAGGCAGTAATGGCTCCAGCAGTTGAAGAATTTACAAGTGTATTATTAACGGATGAAGCAGTAGTGGTTGTGTCGAATGCGGTCAAGTTGGTAAATGAAAGCATGCTTCCATCAGTGCTACCTGCCGTAAAACCTATTGAAGCAGAAACCGTGGCGGAAGCTGGCCCAATGGTCATCTTTCCATAGACGTACTCAAATTGGTTTGTTGTTTCGTAAAGCCTAATCTGAAATCGCCCATCACCTTCTGAAGCGCTGGTCGTAGAATTAGTTTGAATGTTCATATTGAACTCAATCACCTTACAACGGTTGGGCGCTGTACCCACGGTTACTTCCCTCATGGTAGGGCTACCGGAAAAACGATTAGCCCTTAAGTCATCCCAGAAAGCCGCTAAGATAGGGGCTTGATCTGTACCTGCTGGGGGATAAGCGAAAGTGGTTCTGGAAAGGTTATTGGCTGTTGAAGTTCCAACAGAAGAAGTTGGAGAGGTTGCTGTCAACAGACCAATTTGGCCATCCGTTCCAACGATAAAATGGGTATAAACCCGTCCCATCATAGTGAAATTAAATCCAATGGATATAATTCCAGAGTTGGTGGTTGTATTCCCATTGGCTGTAAGGTTAGTAGCACCACTTACATCAATCGGATTACCATTCCTATCCTGAGTTAAACTCGACGAGCTCGTTCGAACTATGGCATAGTTCGATGCTCGCTGTGCCTGCGCCACTGAGCTACAGAGTAGCATCAAGAGGCCTATCCAGACTAGTAGCCTTCTTTTCATCGGTTAATTATTTGGGCATAAAAATAAAGCCCTGATTAATCCGATGTTAGCTTGTAGGAACCCGAAGTTCTAAATTTTGAGTTAATTAAGGTCTTACCTTATTTAGACATTTTGATAGACTACTTTTTAACATTTGAAAAAGCTAGTTTACTTCTTTTAAATCCATAAAACGCATAAATAACTAACCCTGCAAGCAGCCACAGTCCAAACCTGAGCCAGTTGGTCCATTCAAGTTCACAAATGAGAAAAAGGTCAAAAAACAGTCCTAACACTGGAATTAACGACCATTTCCATCTGATACAACCTACCAACAGCATGACGCAAAAAGCGCCAAAAAACCAGTGTGGGATTCTGCTTCCAATAGGATGCTCCACCGATCCTTGCAAAAAATAATCATTTAACAATTGGTTGTTCTCATTGATCCCAACGGTTAAAAAGGTTATCAAAATAACTGGGAACCAGTATCTGCCAGATACATAAGGAACCTGAAACCTGGCTTTAGGGAGTGATTTATCACGCTTTAAAAGCAATACGCCTCCACAAACCAATGCGAAAGCGAACAAGGTCCCAATGCTGGAGAGTTCCGTAACTTCCGTAAGATTCATGAATAAAGCAGGTACTGCCACCAAAATCCCTGTTACTACTGTAGCAAACGCAGGTGTTTTGAATTTGGGATGAATTTGAGAGAATTTAGCGGGCAATAAACCATCCCTACTCATACTCATCCAGATTCGTGGTTGCCCCATCTGAAACACCAAAAGCACAGAAGCCATCGCAACTACTGCACTTACGGACACTAATCCATTCATCCAGTTGAGTCCGACTCGTTCAAATACGTATGCCAAGGGGTCGCCTACACCCAGCTCCTGATAAGGAACCATGCCGGTAAGCGTCAAGGCTATTAGCACATACAAAACGGTGCAAACCAGCAAACTAATGATCATGGCTTTGGGCAGATCCCGTTGAGGTTCTTTACACTCTTCGGCTGTGGTGGAGATAGCATCGAAACCGATGAAGGCGAAAAAAACTCCAGCAACACCTTTCAACACACCTGAGATTCCGTTGGGAGCAAAAGGATTCCAGTTTTCAGGACTTACGTAAAATGCTCCTACAGCTATCACCAACACGATAATCACCAGCTTTAGTATCACCAATAAGTTGTTCGCACGCTTAGACTCTCTAATCCCTACATAAACCAAAATGGTAATTAATACTACAATTGAAAAAGCCGGCACATCGGCAATAAACCTCAAGCTTCCCCATTGAGGAGCCGTTTGCCAGGCATCACGTGCTTCAATCAATGAAGGTGTTAAAGCCTTACCTTCTCTTAAAAGGGTTTCAATAGCAGCTTGGGCTCTGGAAGCAGACAAATAATCCATGCTGCACCAAGCAGGAATTTTCCAGCCCAAGCCAGCCATCAGGTTAGTAAAATAGTCGGACCACGGAATGGCTACGGCTATGTTACCAATACAATATTCAATGATTAAATCCCAGCCGATTATCCAAGCGATAAGTTCACCAAAGCTGGCATAAGCATAGGTGTAAGCGCTGCCTGCTATCGGTATTCTAGAGGCAAACTCTGCATAACACAATGCAGAGAATCCACAAGCAACCGCGGTAAAAACGAATAACAAAGATACAGCGGGACCTCCATGAACAGCCGCAGTGCCGATGGTGCCAAATATTCCGGCTCCAATTACTGCTGCTATGCCAAACGCAGTAAGATCCCAAACCCCTAAGTTCTTATGTAAACTATGTTCCTCCTCAGGTCGCTCCAGGATGGCCTGTAAGGTCTTTCGTCTGAACAGCTTTTTCAAGACAGGGGTTGCCCGGTTTAATTATTTCTCTCTGCTTTACCAAGAACGCTGTTTCTTCGGCCATAACCGTAATAAATCAGCATCCCGAGTGCCATCCAAATGAACAAACGCAACCAAGTATCCAGAGGTAAGAAGGCCATTTGAACCAAGCAAACCAAAGCGCCTGCAATCGGAATGAATGGAACCATCGGAACTTTGAATGGACGATTGAGCTCAGGACGAGTGCGGCGCAAAATCCAAATACCAATGCACACAATGGCAAAAGCGAACAAAGTTCCAATAGACACAAGCTCTCCTAATATGTTAATGGGCAACACCCCGGCTAAAATCATTGAAACTATGCCTGTGATGATGGTTCCAACATAAGGCGTTTGAAACTTAGGATGTACTTTACCAAATAATCCCGGAAGTAAACCATCGCGGCTCATGGAAAGGAAAATTCGGGGTTGACCCATCAGCATCACAAGAATTACAGAGCTTAATCCGGCTATTGCAGCCATCTTAATGATTGGTCTTAGCCAATTCATTCCCTCTCCCATTCTGTTTACCCCTACTGCAATGGGGTCAGCAACGTTTAAGTCGGTGTAATGAACAATACCAGTTAGTGCCAGTGCAACCAAAATGTAGAGCACCGTTGAAATTCCGAGTGAACCCAAAATTCCGACCGGCATGTCCTTTTGAGGATTTTTCGCTTCCTGAGCGGCTGTACTCACCGCATCGAACCCAATGTAGGCAAAGAAGATAACGCCGGCAGCTCGGAAGATTCCTGACCATCCAAAATGGCCGGACTCACCGGTATTCTCTGGTATAAATGGTGTCCAGTTATCTACGTTGATATAGGCAAAGCCAAGCCCGATGAAAATCAGGATTACCGCGACCTTCAATATCACCATGATGTTGTTGAAAGAAGCGGATTCTCTAACACCAACAATCAATAAGGAGGAAATAATGAAGATGATGGCCATAGCCGGAACATTGGCAAAAGCGGTAATATGCTCCAAATTGGCTGCATCAATTCCTTGTGCGGTAAGCGTTTTAGTCAAGTTAGCATCGAGGATTTTCCATGTGCCATCAGCGAGCTTTACAAACTCAGTTCCGGCAGCAGCGGTATATTGAAGCGGAATTTCGAGCCCCACATCCTTCAAAAAAGAAACGATGTACCCACTCCAACCGACAGCAACGGTAGAGGCCGCAAATAAATATTCCAATATCAAATCCCAACCGATAATCCAGGCGAACGTTTCACCCATGGTAGCATAAGCATAGGTGTAAGCAGAGCCTGCAATCGGAATCATGGAAGCGAACTCCGCGTAACAAAGCCCGGCAAATGCACAAGCAATTCCGCTAATGATGAAACTGATGACGATAGCAGGACCCGCATACTGAGCTGCCGCCTGACCTGTTAACACGAAAATTCCGGCTCCTATGATGGCGCCTACCCCAAGGCTTACTAGGTTAAGTTTGCCTAACGATCGCTTGAGAGTGTGCTCCTGACTGGAGGCCTCCTGTAGAATTTTCTCTATGGGTTTGTATGGCATGGTTTAAAATCTGGTTGGAATAGAAAGCCAAAATAAACAAAAGCATCACGCTTCTACTATGTCTTCCCATTTATCCAAAACATCCTGAATAAATTGGGAGACGAGCGCACTGGGGTTGTCTGCAAACTGCTTGAGCGGCCTGTTGGCTAATAACACACTGATACTCAAGGCTTGATGCCCAAACAACTCGCATAATCCATAGATAGCGGACGTTTCCATTTCAAAATTGGTCAATTGAAATCCTTGGTATTTAAAGGCCTCCACAGCTTCCCAAAATGTATTTTGAAGCTTACTTGGTGCACCTACTGATCGGCCTTGAGGCCCATAAAAACCGGGAGCAGTGAGGGTAATCCCCATCGGCCATTGAGCAAAAACACCTGCCAATGCTGGTGAAGCTCTCACTCCATAAGGCACAATAAATTCTGGTAATGGCACTTTTTGGATGAAGGCTTGTGCCAAACCATGTTCACCTGTTGGGGGATAAAAGTGCATGAGGTTATCTAAGCCAATTGCTAAAGCCGAAACCATGTAATCGCCGGGAAGAAAATCGGGCTGTAAGCTCCCGGATGTTCCTAATCGGATAATCTTTAGCTTACGCCTATCTTCCGGCTGCTTCCAGCTTTTCTTCTCTATGTCGTAACATACCAGTGCATGGAGCTCATTGATCACTATATCGATGTTGTCCGGCCCAATTCCGGTAGAAATCACGGTAACGCGCTTTCCTCTCAACGTGCCTGTATGAGTCACAAACTCCCTGTGCTTGGCTTTGAACTCTATTGAGTCGAAATGGGCTGATACAGCCTCTACCCTTTCAGGGTCACCAACGGTGAAAATCACGTCTGCTACCTCTTCGCTTCTTAGTCCAAGGTGGTAAATACGGCCGTCAGCTTGTAAGATTAACTCAGAATTCATGGTTGGCAAAATTGCACTTATCCTTGAAATTATGGCATTTCAAAACCAATGAACCTATAAATCGGTTCTAACTACATGTCTTTACACCGATTAGAGCGCATCCAAAAGCTTCCTATCTCCCTGGAAGAAGCATGGAACTTTTTCTCAAGCCCCGCCAATTTACAAGCCATAACACCCGAATACATGGGATTTAAAGTACTTACCAGTCTTCCTCCCAAGATGTATGCAGGACAAATCATTGAATATAAAGTAAGCCCGGTACTGAACATCCCTTTGCATTGGGTCACTGAAATCACCCATGTAGAAGCACCGGTTTTTTTCATTGATGAACAACGATTCGGCCCTTATGCTTTTTGGCATCACCAGCACCACTTTCTCCCAATCAATGGGGGGGTGCAAATGAAAGATATCGTGCATTATAAACTCCCTCTCGGGCCGCTTGGGGATATTGCCCACGAACTTTTTGTAAAAAAACAACTGGAAGAAATATTCGAATTTCGTTTCAAAATACTTGAAGAGAAATTCGGAAAGATGCCTGACTAAGCAATCAAATCGAGCCAGGTTGTTCGCAGGCTATGATGCGTATTTGATATTATTGCGACCTTTGCGCCATGTTCAGATATGTCCTGTTGCTTTTAGTCCTCTTAATTTCTAATTTACATCCTGCACTTTCACAAACAGAGAAACTTCAGGCTTCCGGAAGATTACTAGACCCCACGGGACAAGGCGTATCGTTTTCTACTGTAATCGCCTTTTTACTCCCAGATACCCTTAAGCCGGCAGGTGGTGCAAGTACAGATGATGGGGGTAATTTCAAAATAGATGGACTAAAGCCTGGCCAATACAAGTTAAAAGTCAGTGCCTTAGGCTTCAAAACCAGATGGGTTGGCCCTTTTGACTTACAAAAAAACAGTGTTTGGCCGGTCATTAAACTAGAGTCGAAGGCCAATACGCTTAAGGATGTAACCGTTGCCGAGGATAAAGTCTATATGCAGCAGCAAATAGACAAGAAAGTATTTGCGGTTGACCGCGACCTCAATAGCCAAGGGGGAACGGCCACCGATGTACTCGGCAATGTACCGGGAGTAACGGTAGATCCTGACCGTGCAGTGTCGCTAAGAGGCAATACCGGTGTTACCATATTGATTGACGGAAAGCCGTCGGCTCTGCTAGGTAGTAGCCGCCAAGCCATGTTGGATCAACTTCCAGCCAACGAGATTGAGAGCATTGAAGTAATCACCAACCCTTCTGCGAAATACGACCCGGATGGCATGGCTGGCATTATCAACATAGTGATGAAGAAAAACCGCCAGGCAGGCATGAATGGCAATCTTCAACTCAATGTTGGCTCCAACGACAAATACACCGGAAGCCTCAGTTTGGGAATAAGAAAAGGCAAAAGCAGCACACTTTTCAGTTATTCAGCTCAAGAACAAATACACTACTTGCGTTACCGACTTAACAGAACCAACTCGCTTGACACGCTTTTCTATTTGCGTCAGCAAAGCAATGGTTTCAACCGAAATAAGACCCATTCTTTCCGACTAAGTACAGAATACAACCTGAGCCCTTCGCAAACTTTAAGCGCTACAGGTGGTTTCAACACCCGGGACGATATGACCTACTGGGACATTGATTACCGCTTTTTAGACTCCACTACCAGTCCATTTAGTAGATCGGAACGCGTAACTGGAGCTACAAGGCTTGGTTACAACTGGGATGCCGCCGTTTCCTGGAAGTGGACCGGAAAAAAACCTAAACAAAGCTTTAGTGCCGACCTCAATTACTCACAGAACAACAGCGTTGATTGGCTTGATGCTCGTCAAGACTTGGTGCGGGTTTCCGACAACTTCAGCCTTTCTCCACTGCAAGCACAGCGTACCAACACTCCCCGAAGTTCCTCCATCTTTACTGCTTTGATAGAAGGCAGCCAGCCAATTGGCAAAAACAATAGAATTGAAGCCGGATTAAAGCTTATCAGAAGGTCGATGGACAACGATTTTAGATCTGAAAGCTTTAGACATTCTTCTGTTAATTGGGAAAACGACCCCGGACTAACCAATCGATTGCAGTATGTGGAAGATGTTTGGTCAGCTTATGGTTTAGTTACCGGAAGTTTGGGCAAATTTGGCTACTCCTTGGGGCTCAGAGCGGAGCAAACAAATGCAGAAACCCGACAGATTACCCTTGGAATGAATGTTCCATTGCGGTATTTCAGCCTATTTCCGTCGTTGGCTATACAACGAAAGTTGGGTGAACGTGAAGAGATTGCATTCAACCTAAGTCGTAGAATTACCCGCCCATCGGTTGAGAACCTCAATCCATTTCCTGAATATACCGACCCTCTCAACTTGATGGTTGGCAACCCGTACTTGCGCCCTGAGTTCATTCAGGCAGCGGAATTGAGTTATCTGAAAGGACTAAAAAAGGGCAGCTTCAACATCAACGTCTATTATCGTTATCAGTACGACATCATCTCAAGATTCCGCACCAATACTACAGATGGAGTTTCAACCATGACCTTCCTCAATTTGAATAACGCTCATACAGCCGGGGCAGAATTTACAATGAGTTGGGATCCGTTGAAGTGGTTTCGTAATGTGGTAAATGCCAACTATTTCTATCAAAGATTAGACGGGAGAAACTTGGAAGGCGCCATGACCAACTCCAGCTATGGCGGTTTTATACGCTATACAGGCAGTTTTAAAATTGGCCCACGAACCGAAGCTCAGTTGCTTTACAATACCATGATAATGGGAGTCTTGCTTCAAGGTACCTTACAACCCATGCAAAGTTTTGACTTAGCTATTCGTCATGACATCATGAAAGGGAAAGCCAGTTTAAGCCTTCGCCTCAACGATGTATTCGATCAACGAGAATTTCAGGTTGATGCTCAAGGGGTGGGCTTCGAACTAATGTTTAACCGAAAAAGGGAGTCTAGGATACTTATGGCAGGATTTACCTGGAGATTTGGTAGAGGTAAAGAAGTAAGTGCGCCTAAAAAACGACCTGATTCTGGAATGGATGAAGGCGGTGGTTATTGAACCTAAAAAAATCTTTACACTAAATTTTTACGAGATATTTGGTAGAATGAAACCTAAGTACCTATTTTTGGAACAGTTAATAGAAATAAGATGAAGAAGATACTGGCTATAGCTGTTGTGATGTTGGCCGTGAAGTTAACAGCCATTGCTCAACCTCCACCCCCACCCTCGAATCCTGGAGGCGCTGGCGGTGGTGCTGCTGCTGCACCACTTGATGGTGGCCTCACCCTTCTACTCGCTGCCGGAGCTGGTCTCGGAGCGAAGTACAGAATGAATCGCAAACAAGAGTCTGCCGAATAAGCAGTCCTCTTATTGATACAAAAGCTTCCATATGGAAGCTTTTTTTTTGCACTTATCTTGGGTTTACAATCGCTCAAGCTGGCTAAAAAACTGCTCCGAATACATCTCACCAATTGGTATTTCTTTATCACCTATTAGAATTCTATTTTTTTGAATGGCATCTATCTTCAGCAGGTTCACGATGTATGACCTATGTACCCTGGCAAATTGTGGAAAAGGCAGCTTCTCCTCGATGTTCTTCATACGCATCATAGTTAGAATGGCTTTTCCGTTATCCGGAATGATTTTTAAGTAATCCTTCAATCCTTCAATAAATTGAATTTTAGGCACATCAATGCGATGAAGCTTGTATTCTACATTCACGAATAAGGCTTGCTGAACACGCTGATCTCTTTGCTTGAAATTCGAAGGGGAATCATGGCTTCTTTTTAGGGCAACCCCTTCGCTCAAACGATTGGCACATCGGATAAACCGATTGATTTCCAACGGTTTTAGCAAATAATCTACTGCCTCATAATAAAAGGCGTCGAGCGCAAAGAAACCGTTTAAGCTGGTAAAGACCACCAATGGCTTTTGAGTAATTACTTTAAAAAATTCCGCGTGGGTCATATCCTCCAAAGCGGCATCCATAAACAGCACATCTATTTGCTCATGCTGCATAAAAACATAAGCATCAAATCCATTATTAAATCTTCCAACTACCTGAAGGAACGGCAATTGGGCGCACAAAGCTTCTAACCATTGAGCAGCGATTAAGTCAGGATCTACTAGGATGCATCGGATCACATGTGAAAATTAACAAATACCTAATATTTTATACTATTCTATCTTGTGATGACGAATAAAATTTAGATGCGATGGTATAAATATCATTGCCACTATATACGGAACTGGAAAAACTAAATGGATTTTGTAAGACTCCGATAAATCATGTCATGATAAACAACCAAGTAGTTACCACTAAGTCCTTGAGGTGCCTTATACTTGTAGGAAAGCGAAATGGGATGACGAAACAAGCCTTGAAGTTGAAAAAGCATGGATTACGGGTTACAGATGCGAGGCTACAAATACTCGACATTTTTCAAACGAGGGCCTATGCGCTTTCCCAGCCCGACTTAATGGAGCTATTGCCAGCCACTACAGACCGAGTTACCGTGTACCGGATTTTGGAACGCTTTGTTCAACATGGGCTTTTACACGAAGTCGCTGATTTTTCAGGAGCGATCCATTATGCACTTTGCAAGGAACAGTGCGATGAAGCCAAACATCGGCACGATCATCTTCATTTACATTGCAGGGTATGTAAAACCACCCAATGCACCAATATCCTTTTGCCGGAGTTTTCACTTCCTACAAGTTTCAAAATTGAGAAGACTTCGTTGCTGATGGAAGGTGTTTGTGGCGATTGTAGTCAGGCAGGCCTTCAGTAAACAAACTCAAGATCAAGCGCTTCTTTGAGTGCAACAATGTTGGGATTTATCTCTGCCATTCGGGCGAACTTGCTTTTCGCACCTGTTCCCATGATGACCGGTGCATCCGGGGAAGCTTCTTCCATTTGCATCATTACAGCCGGCTGCCTTCCGCCAAAGTAGGTTCGAAAATGTGCAGCAAGCCAAGATTCAGAATCCTGAATCTTGGACTCTTCTACCTTCGATCGAACAATAAGATGAATTTGCCCGCCTTGCATTTTGGCATCGCCAGATTCAAGAATGGCTTTTAGGAATAAATCTCCGGCATTGTTGGCTTCACGGATGATATGAGGCCATTGTTGAGCAAATTCTTCTGCTGAAAGCGGAATGCTGTTGGCTGAGGCTATACGCTGTTGCTCTTTTTCCTTGGCTTCTTGTAACTCCTTGCTAAGCCCTCTAATGGCTTGAACTCCCCCTTTTAGCAGGCTTAAGTTTGGTTCAGCAACAGGAGCTGCTACTATTGGTTTGGCAGGCGACTGTGCAGGACTCATGGATGAATCAGAAGCAGGTGAAGCCGGTTGACCGGGGGCAACTACGACTGATTCAGGCTTTTTTTTTTCGTCCGCTACTTGAGCGAGGTCGATTACTTGGGTCAGGAATGCCATTTTCATCAACGCCAATTCCACCTGAAGCCGGGGACTTCTGGCAGTTTTGATGTTCGCTTCAATGGTTGCTGCGATGTTGAGCCCAGACATGAGGAAACCTTCGGGAATTTCTCTGGACTGAAGGATGTATCGCTTTCTTATCCCATCAGATACATCTAAAAGCTTAACCGTGGCTTCTGTTTTAGCCATGAGTAAGTCTCTGAAATGTCCGCATAAACCCGACAGAAAACTTACCGGGTCAAAACCCTTGAACATCACCTCATCAAGCAAAAGCATCAACCCGGCCACATCTTGGGTACGCATCATTTCGGTTGCTTTGAAATAATGCTCATAATCGATGATGTTGAGATTCTCGAGGACACTCTCTAGGGTGAGATTTTGCCCGGAAAAGCTGATTTGCTGGTCAAAAATCGAAAGCGCGTCTCGAAGCGCCCCGTCTGCTTTTTGTGCTATAAGATGAAGCGCATCTTGGTCAAACTGAACCTGTTCTTTTTCACAGATTCTTTCCAGCTGCTTGCGGATGTCTTCTACCTTAATTCTTTTGAAATCGAATATTTGGCAACGAGAGAGAATGGTAGGGAGTACCTTATGACGTTCAGTGGTAGCCAAGATAAAGATGGCATGTGGAGGAGGCTCTTCCAAAGTTTTAAGAAAGGCGTTAAATGCTGCCTGAGAAAGCATGTGCACCTCATCCACAATAAAAATCTTATAACGGCCTAATTGTGGCAAGTAACGAACCTGTTCGATCAGTTCTCGGATGTTGTCAACAGAGTTATTGGAAGCCGCATCAAGCTCCAACACATTGAGTGAGACCCCTTTGTTGAACTGCTCGCAAGAATCACATTGGTCGCAGGCTTCAGCCTGCTCTGTAACTTGCTGGCAATTAATGGTTTTGGCTAAAATTCTAGCACAAGTAGTTTTCCCAACGCCTCTCGGCCCACAGAACAAAAAAGCCTGGGCGAGGTGGTTATTCCGAATGGCATTCTTGAGTGTACCCGTAATATGCTCCTGGCCAACAACGGTATCGAAGGTGGCAGGGCGGTATTTTCGAAAGGATACAATGAAGTTTTCCATCAGGCACACGAAGATAAGGTGGACAATTTAGCGAATAACCATTGGGGAAAAAATGAATCGGTGATTGAGTGCTTCATCCCTACTCAGTATCTTGGGACGCAATACTCAAAAAACCTTATCGTTACCAGCCCATGCTGTTACAAATGTCTCAACTTAGCAACCAGGCCGCTGACGCAGCTGCTACCACAACTTCCGCCGCCGCAGCACCGGAAACGTCATTAAGCTTACTCGAACTGCTCTTGAAAGGGGGGCCGTTGATGATTCCCATTGTTTTACTTTCTATTTTGAGCCTCAGCATCATCATAGAACGATGGTTGTACATCCGGAAAGCTTCCGCTTCCCACCCTCAACTACTTCCTCAGATTAAAGATTTAATCATCAAGGGAGATTTAAAAGCGGCAGCTGGTATTTGTGCTGGAAAAACAGGTGTTGTAGCTGAAATTTTAGCTAAAGGAATCAGCAAAGTGGGCAAACCGGTTGAAAGCATAGAAAAATCGATGGAGAAAACAGCCTCTATTGCCCTCTTAAGAGTTGAGAAACGCATGGGTGTCTTAGGAATCGTGGCCGGTATTGCACCCATGTTGGGTTTTATTGGGACTATTTCAGGAGTAATCAAAATCTTCTACAACATTTCTGTTACGGACAACATCTCCATCGGGATTATTGCCGGTGGTTTGTACGAAAAAATGATTACCTCAGGAGCGGGTTTAATTGTAGGGGTCATCGCCTATGCGGGCTATCACTACCTGAACTTGTTGATAGATCGCTTGGTACTTCAGATTGAAAGCGAGTCGAATGATTTTCTGGACTTTCTTCAACAATAATTCCTCTGATGAAAATCCGTAGAAAAAGTCGGTTTCACGCGGAGGTGAGCACCCATTCGCTGAACGACATCATGTTTTTCCTACTGCTCTTCTTCCTGATTATCAGTACGGTAGCCAATCCTAACGTCATTAGGTTGATGTTGCCCAAAGCTAAAGCGGCACAACAAGCCCTCACCAAGCAGCAAGTCACTGTTTCCATCGACGAAAACAAAAACTTCTACATTGATAAAACGCCCATCGCGTTTGATTTGCTCGAAAACAGATTAAAATCGATGACTTCCGCCATGCCGGAACCCACCATCGTGGTGCGCGCACACCCTTCCCTCAATGTTCAGGATCTGGTTAATGTCCTGGAGATTGGGGTAAGGATTAAAGTAAAGATGGTGTTGGCTACGGAGAAGAAGTAATTACTCCATGAGCTTGAAGTGAGCACGAATACTGCTCAAAAGTTCTGCGTGAATCTTACTGTTGGAGGCTACAATCTGATGACCAAACAAGGGTGAACGGTGTTGTTCAAAAGCTGTTACTGTTCCCCCAGCTTCCCGAACAATAACCACCCCGGCAGCTACATCCCAGGGCGAAAGGTTGTACTCGAAAAAGCCTTCAAACCTGCCACAAGCGGTGTAAGCCAAGTCGATGGCCGCAGTTCCCATTCTTCTCATGCCTCGGGTAGCTTCCATCAGAAATCCCAATAACGACAGGTACTCAGCCATGTATTCAAACTTGAAGTAAGGAAATCCGGTGGCGAGCAAACTGTTTTCCAGCGTTTCCGTAGGTGAAACCGCAATTGGCTTACCATTCAACCTTGCCCCAAAGCCTTGAACCGCACTAAAACACTCCTCTCGAAAAGGTTCATACACCACCCCAAGCACCGGCTCCTTCCTGTAACACAACGCTATACTTACAGAAAAAAGCGGTAATCCATGGATGAAGTTGGTGGTACCATCCAAAGGATCAACTACCCACATCCAATCTGCTGTGTCATCACCGCTAATCCCAGATTCTTCTCCCAAAAAAACCGCTTCAGGAAACAAGGGCGTAAGTCCTTCTTGGATGAGGGCTTCAGCTTGCCTATCTACATAAGAAACCAAGTTATTCTTTCCTTTAAGCTCGGTGGAGTCAGCCGAAAAACGACTTTGCTCCAGCTTTAGGAAGGCACCTGCTTGATGGGCAATGGCGATAACTGCGGGCTCGAGTTTCGCGATAAAATCGAAATTCATGCTTGTGATTGCTTGGGTTTTATGAACATTGAAAGGACGAAAAACACCATGAAAAGGGAGGCTCCGGCAATTCCAACCTGATCTCCGTGGCGTGTGAAGTAAGTTTCTGTTTGTAAAAGTGGCAAGTTGCGAGTAAGCATTCCGCGCACTCCCCAGGGCAACTGCTCAAATGCTTGCCCATCAGGGCCAATAAATCCGGAAATTCCGGTATTGGCAGAGCGGGCAATCCAACGACGATTTTCAATGGCCCTCAATCGGGCAAATAAGAAGTGCTGACGGTAGCCGGCAGTATTGCCCCACCATCCGTCGTTGGTCATGATTACCAGCAGCCTCCCTCCTTCTCGGGTCATTTCCGCGACTAAATCAGGAAAAACCGATTCGTAACATATAATTGGAACTACCGAAATGCCATTTACTTTTATCAAGCCTTCGTAGGGTGTATCGCCTAAGTTTCCGGCCATTCCACCTAAATCAAGCGCGGTGTTTTTAAGAAAAGACAAAGCATGCAGATAAGGCGTTTTTTCCACTCCTACTACGCGCTTGCGTTTGTTGTAAAAGCCCAAATTTTGCCCCCTGCTTCGAAGTATGGCAGCATTATACATCTCATACTTGCCACCATTTGAGGCAGTTCTTGCACTCAGGCTGTTGTATTCTGGAGAGAAGAAACGAAATCCATTGATACCGGCCATCCATTGAAGCCCCGAATGGCGTGCAAGGAAAGAATCAGCAGGAGCATTCTGCCAATTGAAACCTTGCGGAGTAATGTCATAATCGCCTGGGATGGAAGTTTCCGGCCAAATCAGTAGCCGACTCATGGAAGGAAGTGTGTCGCAATAAGCCAAAAGGGAGTCGAGCTGAAGTTGAAACAACTCAGGCCTGAACTTAGCACCATACGGATCGAGGTTGGGTTGAAACACAGTAACCGCCAGCGTATCGGGTGCAGAAGTTTGTGATCGGAACTGACTTAGCAACTGTAGTGAAAGCGCCGCCGGAATCAAAACCCAAAGTGAAAGTCCTAATAACCAGCGTCGTTTCAGCTTCATTTCGGTGGCTTCTAACAATTGATAGACGCCAGCATTGATACCCAGCAACCATAAACTTCCACCAAAAACACCTGTAATCGAGTACCATTGAGCGAGGGAGGTCCATTCTGCTAGCCCATTCCCTAATAAAAGCCACGGAAACTCAAGGTCCCAACTGATGATAAGTTTTTCAAAAGCCAATAGTGCGAGAATAAAAGCTGGAAGCCGGAATGCGGACTTCCAGAGGCGGATACGGTCAACCCAAAGAAGCAGAAAAGCCAAAATGGCGCTGTGAATCAAAAGCGGCGCAATCAACCCGATAGGATGGGCGTTGCTTACCCACCATACGGTTGCGAAATGCCAGCAGGCGAAATTGGTCCAATAGAAAAACCATCGCGTACGTTTGGACTCGTTCATTAAGGCATCTTGCAACCTTAAAACGGGCAAAAAGCAAATCAAGAGGGCAGGAAGGATGCCATTGGGCGGAAATCCGGCCCAAAAAAGCACAGTAGAGGCGGAGATATAGCCCCAAAGTTTAATCTTCTTCATCCTGCATGGTTTTATCTAAACCTTGTACCACGAGGACCAACTCACCTTTAATGGCTTTCGAGGAAAAATGAGCATGTGCTTCAGTCAGGCTTCCATGGAAAACTTCTTCATGTAGCTTGCTGAGCTCCCTGCAAACCGTCACACTGCGGTTAACTCCTAAGGCTTGAGCCAGATCATTCAAAGTTCTCAGCAAACGGTAAGGAGATTCGTAAAAAACCATGGTTCTCACCTCCAGTGAAAGCTTCAATAGGCGAGTCTGCCGTCCTTTTTTAGCAGGGAGAAAGCCTTCAAAGCAAAATCTATCAGAAGGGAGCCCGGATACCGCAATAGCTGGAATGAGCGCGGTGGCGCCGGGCAAACATTCAACCGGAATTCCCGCCTTGCGGCAAGCTCGTACCAGCAGAAAACCGGGGTCGGAAATGCCGGGGGTTCCAGCATCACTGATTAATGCGAGCTTATCTCCAGAAACAAGACGAGCCACCAAGCGGTCCACAGCTGAATGTTCATTGAACTTATGGTAACTCTGCAAAGGCGTTCTGATGTCGAAATGCTTCAGCAGGTGGCCACTGGTTCTGGTATCCTCGGCCAAAACCGCATCAACCTCTTTCAGAATACGAATGGCCCGAAAAGTCATGTCTTCCAGATTGCCAATTGGGGTGGGTACTAAGTACAGATGTCCGCTCATGGTTATTCCTTGCGAAATGATAAAATAGCGGCTTGATTAATCCAGTCGCGTAAAAAGCTAAAGATGGCACTATACCTCGAGAAAGGCAGGGTTTCCGGGAGGTCATCCACATCGTGGTAGGCCGTTACATCGCCTAACGTATAAAGGAAAAAGGCTGGAAATCCTTTTTGCGCAAGTGGAAAATGATCGGAATTGGGCGCGTTGTCTCTTGCATTTACAGCCGCCAATCCATGTTGTGCACCAAGTTGTTTAAGTTGCTTTAGAAGCACGGGATAACGGTAACTATTTACGATTGTAACGCCCTGGGAGCCACCTCCTAACAAATCGAGGTTAAGCTGAAAGTGCATATCAATTAACGGAAGAGGCAAATGATCAGCAAAGTGTGAAGAGCCCAACAATCCAGCCTCTTCAGCGGCGAAAGCCACAAAAACCAGTGTATAATCCGGTTGATGGTTAGGTTGAAGATAATGGCGGGCTAAATCGAGCATAACGGCAACGCCTGAGGCATTGTCATGGGCTCCCTTGAACCAAATACCCTCCCCCATGCCTCCGAGATGGTCATAATGTGCGGAAATCAATATCCACTTATCGGGATACTTTTTCCCTCGAATTAGTCCACCAACATTTCGCACTTGCTGCTTTTGGAGTTTTGCACGCACTCGCCAGTTTACGGATGCTACAGAAGCGGAATCCGCAGCTTTACGCAAGATTGTAAACCTGGGTTCTGAGTCTTGTTTTCGACCAACTGTCCAGGTTAATTTATCGGTCCATTTCAAATATTGCTGTGCCTCAGCACCAGTCACTTTTTGACTGGAAGAAGGAGAACTTGCAGATACAATAAAGTCCTTACCCGGCTGAAGAGACCGTCCGTTGATTTGCAATTGAGGAGCCTTTGTAATGGTATTAACTTCCAAAGAAAATGGTTGGAAATACCCGGCCTTTCCGGAGCTGAACAAAGGCGATAAACCAAGATTTCGAAATGCCTCGGCTAGATAAGTTGCGGCCTTTTCAGAACCATTTCTAAGATAACCTCTGCCTGCAAGTGCGTCAGAACAAAGGTCATGAACCCACTTACGCGCCTGAACAGAATCCTGTCCCTTGAGTGGAAATGCGAGTAAAAAGCTAAAAAGGAACAGGCCAAGCCTGCGAATCATGCACTGATGTGATGCAAGCTAAAACGGAAAGATTCCATGATTGGGTTGGCGAGCAATTTCTCACACGCTTCTTGAACGGCTGCGTGTGCTGCAGCTTCGGTTTCAGCTTCAACCTCCAAACGGATGTGTTTACCAATCCTTACCTGACCAATTTGGTGATAACCCATTTGCTGTAAACCCAGGCCTACAGCCTTTCCTTGTGGGTCGAGAAGTGCATCGTGAGGCATCACTTCAATTTCGGCTTTGAACTTCATCGAGAGATTCGTTTATAGTGTAAAAGAGAAAAAGCGAGGTAGGTAAACAAGGAAAACCAAACGCCAAACCATCCTTGCAGGATCACTTGTCCGCTGGTGATTATCAACCAGGAAGTTCGCTCGGGAATTGCGTTCCAATCCTTACGGGTAAACTTCAGAGAAAAGAAACGAATGCGGCTTACCATCAGAAGTGCCGGAAACCAGGTCATGGCTGTAATCACATAAGGGTTGGCAAACATCATTCTGTTGGGAGGTAAAACCTGATAAATCCCCACAAAACCTGCGATAAACAGGGCTGCAGCCGGCGAAGGAAGGCCTTTGAAATAGGTTCTTTGCTCTGGATCGTTGTTGAAAATAGCCAACCGAAGCGCGGCCATTGCAGGATATAGAAATGCGAACCAAGAGAGCCACGTCCACTGGGTTCCTTGAAGTAAAATAAGGTGATGCATCATCATACCGGGAAGCACACCAAAACTGACGACATCAGCGAGTGAATCCAAGTCTTTACCAAGATTGGAGTAGGCATTCAAAACTCGGGCGGCTAATCCGTCGAGAAAATCGAGCAGACCGCTCACTAGGATACAAATCAATGCGACATGCAACGCTCCCTGACTGACGAAATGCAACCCTACGCAACCTGAAATCAGGTTGAGCAAAGTAATTGAGTTGGGAAGATGCCGAATCAATTTCACGCGGCGAAGTTAGCTCAATAAGTCCAAAACATCGGATACATCGAGTGCTTTCACCAAGGATTCCTCATTACCAATGAGCTCCCTCGATAAGCGACGTTTGCGTTCTTGAAGTTTAAGGATTTTTTCTTCAACCGTATTCTCGGTGATAAACTTATAGGAGAATACTGTTTTGGTTTGTCCGATACGGTGAGAACGGTCGATGGCTTGTGCTTCAACCGCAGGGTTCCACCATGGATCGAGCAGCACCACATAATCAGCAGAGGTAAGGTTGAGTCCCAATCCACCTGCTTTTAAGGATAAAAGGAAGATTCTGGTTTCATCGGAGCTTTCAAATCGATTCACTTTATCCTTACGGCTTTTCGAATCGGTACTGCCATCCAGATATTCATAAGATATACCTCGAGCTTCTAAGGCTTCTCTTACCAGTTTTAAATGTCTAACGAATTGTGAAAAGACTAACATTTTATGGCCTTCATCCAATGCGCTTTGAATCATAGACATCACCTGCTCAAATTTTCCGGAACTACCGGTATAATCAGGATTTACCAATTTAGGATGATTAGCAATTTGACGTAGTTGAGTAAGACCACGTAACAATAAGAACTGACTTCTTTGCAAACCAATTGTTTCAATGGATTGCATAATTTCATTTCTGAAGCTGCTTTTTACTTTTTCATATTCGGCTTCTTGTTCATCCGTCATCATGGTAGGCATTACCTGCTCTATTTTCGGCGGAAGATCCTTAGCTACTTGTTCTTTTGTTCTTCTTAAAATAAATGGATTAATCAGTCGGTGTAATCTACTTGCAGCATCTGAATTACCGCCTTTCTCAATTTGATTAGAGAAGTTTTCCTTAAAATGTTTTTCAGTTCCCAACAAACCTGGAATTGCGAATTGAAATATGGACCATAAATCAAGCAAAGAGTTTTCTATTGGAGTACCACTTAAAACAAGTCTTCTTTTAGAATGTAATTGTTTAACGGCTTTACTAATTGCAGCATCGGGATTTTTAATACTCTGACCTTCATCCAGAATTACATAATTAAATTCTATTTTTCGAAGCATTTCCAAATCAACACGTACAGTACCATAAGTAGTAATTACAATATCATGCATCCTAAATAGCATGGGGCTTTTAGCGCGCTGCTGTCCTGAATAAATAAATACTCTTAATTCAGGAGAGAATTTTTTTATTTCATGATACCAATTGAAAACGAGCGAAGATGGAACAACCAAAACACTTGGAATGCGTTGTCCACCAGCACGAGTATCTGCATCATTTTGAAGTAGAGCCAATGTCTGTACGGTTTTACCTAAACCCATGTCATCCGCTAAAACCCCACCAAAATTATGCTTACGTAGTCGCCAAAGCCATTCTAATCCTTTCTGCTGATATTCGCGTAAAGAAGCTTTAAAATGTGGAGATAAAGGAACATCAATTTCTTCTGATTCAAAATCCAGCATTTCTTTTAAACGCATGGACAAAGGACTGTTTTCCGGAATTCCTGACCCATCCTCGCGCGCCTGTTCCAATTCTTGAATAACAGGAAAAAATATTTTATTCAAACGAAGGGTATCATCCTCTTCGCTTTCAGCAAAAGTGGCAATTCCTTTTAATTGACTAAACCAAACTTCCGGAAGAATAGCTACTCTACCATCAGGAAGAACAAACTCTCTAATTCCCTTTAATATATTATTTCTTAAAGCTGAAAAGGCAATTTGAAATTCACCTATATTAACTTTAGCTTTAATGTCAAACCAATCGTCTTCATAAACAATTTGTAAATCCAAATTTGGTGGAATAAAATAATATTCCGGATCTTCCTCATTTGAATTAAATTGAATTCCCGCCTCAGCAAGCAAGGCACTGTTATGATTCATCCATTCCAGCACAGCATAATGATTGGAGGCACCGGGAACTTTGAATGAACTACCACTGAACAATTCCAAACCATGTTGTTGAAGCCATTCGGCGGCTTTATTTTCAGCTTCAAAATCTCTGCTGAATTGTTGGAATTTTATGGAGTTTCCGCTTCTTTCATATTTAACTTTAGATGGTATATTTAATCCATAAAACACTTCGTTGTCATCATATTGAAATAAAAGTGACAAACACAATCCACTTCCTAAAACATCAGTAAGCTTCAACAAAGTGACCGGCTTAATATCCGCACCTATCACCTCAAAGTCTGTCAAATCAATTAACCTATGCGTCATAGCCTGGTCAATTAGTTTTTCGAAGTACAGCTTAAAGTTATCCAAGGTAAATGTCAAAAACTCTTTAGCCATAAATGGCTGATACATAAAGGAGTTTTCCACATACGGCAACTTGGGTTCTTTATCTATCCTATCAGCTGTCTCAAAAAAGTAGATATTATTATTAAATAAAACAGAACCACGCGTTCTGGTAATTACCTTTGGAACAACAACCTGGACTTTATTTTTAATAATTTGAAAATCAATACTTTCATTTTTATGCGGATAAACCCTTTTACCTTCTAGATAAAATTCGGCATATAATTCAATATCAGGATTTCCACGCTTTAATTTATATTTAATTGTAAGAGGAGTACTATTTAATTGAATGCTGGATTTTTTTGTAAATCCGGCTATTGTTTGAAAATATATTTTCTCATTTGATAGTGATAATAATTGTAATGCTTTGTAAATATTGGAGTCAAATAACAATTTTATTTCATCAATAAGACGTTTAACCTCAAGCGCTATTTTCTTGTCATGATTTTTCTGATTTTCATTCAGGTATTCAAAAAACGCATCAGGACGTGTAACTTTTTTAAAAGTATTATATTTTTTAAACACTTGATATGAATCAAGTTGGTCTAACACTTTTAAGACTTTTAGTTGATAATCCTCGACCTCCTTGCAATAATCACGAACATTTACGCTGGTAACGCGCTTCTCATTCTCCACTTCGTCAAGCTCATTCACATTGACAGCCCAGCCTTGTAAGGAAAAAAAGCCGAGTTCATGCTGATAAAGTTCGAAAACTACCTTGTTGTACTTGATACTTAACTCTTTCCTATCAAGAATCTCCTTTTTATCAAAAATTAAAACCATTATACTTTCTTAGTTGGCGCCAAAAGACAACAACAAAGAAACAAATAAGTTGCGATTGTTTTAGTATTAACTTTTTTCGGTTTAGCCGAAATGAGGTACTATTTAGCTGAATGAAGTAAAAGCATGATTATTTCAACGGCTGTTGGGCTAATTTTTTCTACAGGATGTGCGGTATTAGGCAGTACCAATAACGACCCATGGGGAGCCTTTGAAGCCCAAAGCTGCGTTTCCTGAACCGCAACCATTTTATCTCTATCCCCAACCGCTAAGGTAACCGGAATCTGAATACCTGCCATTTCATCAACAGGAAGCAAGTTTTTAGCCCCAAGGCTGCGCATCATTTCCGACGTATTCGTAAGAATATCAGGCCAGTTTGCGGCATGCAAGGTTTGTAGCCGTTCTAGATAGGCTGGTTGCTTTTCCGCTAAAAACGCTAATCTCAAGTAGCCAACTTCTTTCTCTACAGCCTCCGCTTTCCAGTCTAGTTTAGTTCCGATTGACAAGATGTAGCGAAAGAGTTCAGGCCGTTTCTTCGCCAGCATAAAGGCCACATAACCGCCCATGCTGTAACCCAACACTAGGGCTGGCTTTGAATTTAGGCTTTCCAAAAAATGCTCCAACTGACTCACAAACGCAGGAATACCAAAAGAAACTTCCTCCGGAATGGCTGTATTGCCATGCCCGAAAAAGGTGAGCGTTTCTACCTGAAACTGCTTTTCGAGTTGCATCGTTAGTGGTTGAAGCTGCTCTGCTGAACCTAATGCACCGTGAAGCAACACCAACTGAGGCTTTTCTATCCTCATCCCATTTGCTTGATTTCAGTTGCGATTGCGGTAAGCACTTTCTTGGCATCTCCGAAAAGCATGGACGTTTTCGGTTTGAAAAACAAGCTATTCTCTATGCCGGCATAACCGGCTGCCATTCCACGTTTAATCACAATTACATGCTTGGCTTCTTCTACCTCTAGGATAGGCATACCGTAAATTGGACTTGAGGGGTCATCGTGAGCAGCTGGGTTTACTACGTCATTGGCCCCAATCACCAAAACTACATCCACCTGTGGAAACATCGGATTGATTTCCTCCATTTCCACGAGTTTGTCGTAAGCTACATCGGCTTCAGCCAACAGCACATTCATATGCCCTGGCATACGTCCTGCTACCGGGTGAATGCCATAACGAACCTCTACCCCCTGTTCGCTCAACGCTTTTTCTATTTCGTGGCACACATGCTGCGCCTGAGCAACTGCCAAACCGTAACCGGGCACCACTACTACCTTTTGTGAGTAATTGAGCAATACAGCAGTATCAGACAAGCTGATTTCTTTGATAGAACCGCCAACTTCAGCCGCATTTCCGGTTGCTGAGCCCCCAAAGCTGCCAAACAACACCCCAGACAATGGGCGGTTCATGGCTTTACACATCACCACAGTGAGTAAAGTTCCGGCAGATCCCACCAAAACGCCTCCTGTTAGCATAACCATATTGCCATAAAGCAAACCTCCAAAAGCAGCCGCAACCCCGGTGAAAGAATTGAGCAGCGAAATCACCACGGGCATATCGGCGCCACCGATAGGCAAAACGAACAAAATACCATAAGCAAAAGAGGCTATCAAAAGGGCATATAACCACAAGAATTGGGCTTCGGGAGCAAGGGCTAAAAGCACTGCTAATACTACTGAGCCCAATAAAATGAGGGTATTTACAATGTTGTAATAAGGTAGAGCAATCGGCTTAGGCAGTTTGCCATTGAGCTTGGCCCAAGCCACCACCGAACCGGAGAACGAGACCCCGCCGATAAGCAGACCTGCTGCAATGGCCGCTAAGGAAAGCGGCTCACCTACATAATGTGGATACTCAACCAACCCAATCAAAGCGGCGCAAGCGCCACCCATTCCGTTGAAAAGGGATACCAGCTCAGGCATGGCCGTCATCTTGACTTTCACCGCAGCTTGCCAACCGGCAATTAATCCTAATCCGATGGTCCCTAGAATAAGCGATAGCTTGAACAGGCTTGGCGCCTCTCCGCCAGAGGCGGAAGGTAAAAATAGCGTTCCAACAATCGCTAATCCCATCCAGATGGCGGCGATTCTGTTGCCGTTGCGGGCGGTTTCAGGGTGTGAAAGCATCTTCAACCCGACGATAAACGACAGTGAAGCAAGCAAATAAATCAGTTCTAGTAGCATCACTTTTTCTTTTTAAACATGTCCAACATGCGGTCTGTCACCACAAAACCACCTACCACATTGAGGGTACCGAGAAAAACTGCGAGACAACCTAAAGCGAGCGTGAGGTATTGATCATCGGGAGTGTGAAGCATCACCAGAATAGCTCCAATGATCACCACGCCATGAATGGCATTGGCCCCTGACATCAAAGGGGTATGCAGAACCGCCGGAACCCTTCCTATCACTTCTATCCCAACAAAAATCATCAGCAGGAGTAAATACACCATTTGACGGTGTTCGTAGAAGAATGCAAGTAAATCCATGTTTAGTGATTGTTTAGTTGGTTAACCCCATCACGAATGACACAGCAACCGCGAACGATTTCATCGTTGAAATCTGGTTGAAACTGCCCGTCTTTGAGGAGAAGTTTAAAGAGATTTTGCAGGTTTTTGGCATACATTCTACTGGCATCCTCTGCTTTTTGTCGCTGAAGGAAACTATCGCCGATGATGGTAATGCCATTGATTTGATGTTTACCTTCTTGTGTTAAGGCGCAATTTCCTCCTGTAGAAACCGCCATATCAACGATTACAGAACCGGATTTCATAGCGGCGACCATTGCTTCCGTTATCAGAAGTGGGGCACGGCGGCCAGGAATTTGGGCGGTGGTAATTACCACATCCGATTTAGCAACTGCTTGAGCGATGGCTTCTGCTTGTCGGCGCTGATAGTCGGCATCTTGCTCAACCGCATAACCTCCGGCAGCTTTGTCTTCTTTCGCTCCTTCTACCACCACAAACTTGCCTCCTAAACTTTCTACCTGCTCTTTTACTGACGGACGGGTATCGAAGGCTTCTACTACAGCACCAAGTCGTTTGGCGGTTGCGATGGCTTGAAGTCCGGCAACTCCGGCTCCGATAACTAGTACTTTAGCAGGAGCGATGGTGCCGGCGGCAGTCATCAGCATCGGAAAAAAGCGAGGCAAGGCAGCAGCAGCCTCCAAGACAGCTTGATAACCGGAAGCGGTAGCCAT